>CAZJYS010000041.1:0-15166 GCA_964550075.1 uncultured Methylomonas sp. | reverse complement strand
TGGAAACCTTTGGTTCAGGCAGATGGGGGGTCTGATCATGAAAAAAATCATACTATCCGTAGTTTTAAGCCTGCCAACCTTGGTTTATGCCCAACCTTCATCTCAAGTCGCCTGGACGGCAGAGCAAATTAATTTTGTCAAAGCCGGTGATGCAACCAAAGGTGAACAGCTGGCAAAATCTTGTAACAGCTGCCATGGCGAAAAAGGCATCAGTGTCACGCCGGGTTATCCATCCTTGGCAGGACAAATACCCAACTATTTGTTCAAGCAACTACAGGACTACAGTAACGGTGACCGAGAAAACCCTATCATGAACAGCATCGCCAAAACCCTGAGTAAACAGGACGCCGCCGATCTGGCCAGCTGGTTTGCCAGTCAAGCACCCGCCATCCAGTCCAGTAGTCCCATGGTTTACGAACAGGCCGAGAATCTGGTAAAAGATGGCAACCGGGATCGGGTTTTACCACCCTGCGAAGTCTGTCACGGCCACAACGGAAAAGGCCAAGTCATGGATATACCGGCTTTATCAGGTCAGAATGCGGAATATGTGTCAGCATCTCTTAAAGCTTTCAAAACGGGAGCACGACATAACGACATCTATAGCCGGATGCGCTTGATTACCCAAAACCTGTCCGATAGTGAAATTGAAGAATTAGGTTTTTATTACCAAAACATCAAGCAATAAATCTTTTCTGTTAAACGGATGGGGTGGCAACACCTCATCCAGATTGCCCAATTAACCTACCCTGCCTATGTCTAGTGAAGCCAACGTTCCTGTAAAATATGCCTATAAAGGTGCCAATCTGATCAGTTTCGGCATGTCCATCAAATTGCTGTTTACCGGTTACCTCAGCACGATTGCAGCAGGTTACCTGATGGCCTTAATCCAGATTCTGCTGACTCACGGCATGGCGGATGGACAATTCGGTTTATCTTTAAACGATATTGTTTACAGCTATTATGGTGATCGATCAGGATCGGTATTGGAATCTAAATTAAATGGTTCGATGAAAGCCAATGCTCCTGATCAAGACCGCTTCAAAATTATCCAATGGGTTCGTGATGGCGCTTCTGAAACTGAATATAACAACAGCATCAAACCCATCGTCGAACAACGCTGCGTACTTTGTCACAATGAAAATGCAGGTTCCTTACCGGATTTTTCAAAATTCGAAAATCTGAAAAAAGTTTCAGAATCTAGTGAAGGCGCAACCTTTCAATCACTAACGAGACTGTCGCATATCCATTTGTTTGGTATCAGCTTTATTTTTATGTTCGTCGGAATCATTTTCAGTTTTAGTACCGGTATTCCAGGTAAATACAAATACCCGGCCATTGTGACGCCTTACTTATTTTTATTGATCGACATCGCCTCATGGTGGCTGACCAAACTCAGCCCGCATTTTGCCTGGCTAGTCATCGTCGCCGGCGCTGGGTTAGGTGTGTCGTTTGCTTTTATGTGGAGTGTTTCCATGTATCAAATGTGGGTACTGGGCGGTATTTACAAGCAATCAGATCGCCGCAACGCCATTCTGCGGGATTAATTTAAAATCTGGACTATTTTTTCAGCATCTCAATCATTCCGGCGAGCCGACATGGAACAATCCGCATCGATTCAAACCAAAATTCTGCTCAGTATCGCCAGCGTGTTTTTACTGCTGATGTCGGTCAGCATCTGGTTTATGGCGGATCGACAAAAACAGATGGTCGAGACCCTGGCCACCGAAAAAGCGCGTGACATTGCCCATAGTTACTTCGATGGACTCAACACCATGATGCTGAGTGGTTCCATGACGCAAAGCAAGTTTCTGCGCCAAAAGATTACCGCGCATGAAGATGTCACCGATGCGCGATTGATTCGCGGCAAAGCCATCACCGATGCTTATGGACCAGGCTCGACAGAGCAAGCCCCTATCGATGAACTGGACCAATCCGCCTTATTAGGTAAGCCGGTCAGCAAGCACGCCCGTATTGCTGATGATGAAATCATCACTATTGTGGAACCGGTGACCGCAAGCAGTAATTTCAAGGGTACAAATTGTTTGACTTGCCATGCGGTCAGTGAAGGCACTGTTTTGGGTGCTGTTAGAGTTTCATACTCATTAACCAATCTACACAGTAAAATCAACCACGACATGTTAGTGGCTGGCGCAATTGCCATTGGGCTGTTTTTTTTCGGCATGTTCATGATTACCCTGTTAATGCGAAAAATTGTAGTTACCCCTTTGAGTGAAATTCGTAATGTGATGAATTCAATCAGCCAAAACTCGGACTTAAGACCTCGATTGACTACGAATTCTAATGATGAAATTGGCCAACTTAGCCATTCATTCAATCTGATGCTGAATAATTTTGCCAACAGTTTAACTCAGGTTTTCGAAACCAGTGGTCAGCTCAGCAATGCCACCACTAAAATTTCCGATGTTGCCCGTCAAACGACCGAAGCGGCCAAACAGCAGCATCATGAAACCGAATCGGTCATACACGCTATTCATGAACTTGAGGCGTCTGTGCGTAATGTACGTGCAGGTGCCAGTGGCGCATCTCAAGCATCTATTGAAGCTGACCAGCAAGCGGCTAATGGTGCATCAACCACTAAAAACGCAATTGACGGTATTTATGTACTGGTAACCGAAATCGAACGTGCATCTGAAGTGATCAAACGACTGGATGAAAAAAGTAAAGGTGTCAGTTCGGTGTTGGATGTGATCAAGGGCTTGGCGGAACAAACCAACTTGCTGGCGTTGAATGCGGCTATAGAAGCCGCACGCGCTGGAGAACAAGGCCGAGGGTTTGCAGTGGTCGCTGACGAGGTCAGAACACTGGCAACCCGGTCTCATCAAGCAACGGAAGAAATCGAAAATATCATCGTGCAACTGCAACGTGAAGCCAAGGATGCTGTAACCGTGATGGATAATGCCAAGCAAAGCGCCGAACAACGTAGGCTACAGGTGCAAAGCGCTGATGAAGGTTTGAATCTGATTGCCTCCCGGGTAACACATATACGTGAGTTAAACGGACAAATGGCGAAGGTGGCCGACAATCAAAATCAGGTTGCTCAACTCGTCAGTCAAAGCGTACTTAACATCAGTCGCTTAACTGACAGAACCGCCCAGGATGCCGAACAAACCAATAACGCCAGTTACGAACTGGTTAAACTGGCAAATAGGCTGAATCAACTGGTGGAACAGTTCAAAAGATAGCGCACAGTTTCCAAATCCGGTTACACTTTGCCCACATCCGACTGCTCCATTTTTGGATAATGTTTACGTATAAGCTGGGCAATAGGTCAATCATTAGTCATTTCGTTTTTTGCCCAGACATATCACGCATTAACGTTAAACAAAATCACAAACCGCCTGACTTCCTGACAAATTGTTTCCAAAAATCTCATTTTTTAATCCACTCAATGCAAAAATTACTGAAACCAGGTTTTGGCTTCGAAAATGAATAAATGTTGTGCGATCTAGTATGACTAACCTGACTCATGCGTATCAGATTGCTGATAACAATTTTGCTAACCCCAATGGAACACCCAACATACCCAGACGTCGCTGGCAGATATTCTTGAGCATCTTTCTGCTATCCAGCTTTATTTCACAAAGTTACATTTTCCTGCAGTCGGCTACCTATGAGAGCACAGCCACCGTATTGACCACAGCCCCCACAAACATTGACCAAACTACTAGCGTAGCTGACTTACAGCACGTCAGCATTCAACAACAAATATTGTTGAGTAGTGAAATCATGCTTAAAACCGCTGAAAGATTAAATGTGATGAAAACAGAGTCTAATGATTTTACGGCGGAAAACCTGAGAAACTTATTCTCGCTTACACCTGAACCGGGAACAAACCTTCTACATCTACATGCCCGTGGCACCAATCCCAAAAAACTACAAATAGCCGTTAATGCCTGGATTGATAGCTACTTGCAGATCAGGGCTGCATTCATATCCGAAAATACCGAGAAACTTTCTAGAGATATTCAACAGCAATTACAAGTTATAGAGCAGCAAGTATTGGGCAAGCGTCACGAAATTGAGCAATTCAGAGATCAGCATAATATCGTATCGACTGATAGCCCCAATAACGAGGTTCACGCTCGCCTGCAAGGTTTAAATAATGCATTGAATAGTGCTCAGCAAGAAGAAATTAAAACCAAGGCAAAATTGGACACTTTAGCAGGAGCCATTTCGCGTAATGAAATAGTAGTCCCTGACGCGGAATCACAATCCTTGACTGTTTTACAACAGCAAGCTGAAAAATTACGGGAGCAGTTAGCCGCCATACAAGCCCAATACACCAAAGAATATATTGAACTTAACCCCAACCTACGCAAAACTCGAGAGCAACTTGCTGAAATTGAAACCAAAATAACTGAAAAGCTTGAAAACGGAAAAATCTATGTATTACAGGAGGCCGAAAACAATTACGCAGCAGCCAGAGAAGCCGTGATAAGCATCAAGACGCAATTGGAAGCACACAAAAAACTAGCTGCTCAATACACATCTGATTTTAGTGAATTTCAGGCTTTGCAACAGGAACTATTAAAGTTGGAAACATTTCAGCAAGAAACCAAGCAACGCTTAGTGGATATTACTGTCAAGCAACGGGAGAACTATCCACAAGTGAGTGTAGTGGATTGGGCCTCACTCCCTGAAAAGCCTATCAGCCCTGACTATCTTAAAGAATCTGTTCTGTGGTTGGCCATCTGTCTGGCGATGGCTCTATTGTGTGTAATGATTATGGATTACCTGAATCATGAACCACCGATGCCCGTCCCGATAATCCTAGAGGAGAATCACTTGGGGCATGCTACCTTGCTGGATATGTCTGAACAGCAAAATCGTGTGTTATTCGATCCAATAAAAACGCTGTCTATTGATGAACTACCTAAAGAAATGAGCTACCAAGAAGTACAAATGATCTATCAAGCGGCAGAGCCCGTGATAAAAGGGGTCATCACACTGATTTTTAACGGCTTATCCCTAGCGGAAATCCTCAGCTTAAATGGTGCCGATTTAAATTTCGAAACCATGACCATCGTCATACCCGGACAGCGAAATTTAACCATGACGGAATCGGTTGCTGAATGGTTTACTAGCGAAAATACAGTCACGATTTGGCCTTCTGAATCCGAAATAAAAACCCTGTTGTGCTGTGCTGCTATCGACAGCGGCCTGCCACAACCGGAACAAATTAGCCTCGAAACGCTTAGATACACATATATGTTGTTTTTGCTGCGACAAGGTATCAGGCTGGCTGAGTTGACCAAAATCTTTGGCTACCTCTCGCCCAGCCAATTAGGTGTTGGGGCATCCTTTCCCAAGGCTAATCTGCACATTGATGAAATAAAGTTGGATTATTTTAAATCGCTCGAACCTGAAAATACTTAAGAAAACTTTCTGCTAAGCAATTGACCGTCCATTTAGCTTAAAATCTTCCTTACTACAAACCAGAACGGAGTAAATACAGTGACACAAGTATCCGGGGCAATTATTTTTGCAATGATTATGGCGCTGGCAGGTATAGCGTTTGTACTTTGGCAGTTGCGCCGCGTATTGGCCTACGAGCAAGGCAATGAGACTATGCAAAGCATTGCCAGTGCCATTCAAGAAGGTGCTGCGGCATTTCTTAACCGGGAATACCGGATACTGTCGATATTTGTGGGCGTGGTTTCAGTCATCATCATGACGTTTCTGCAATGGCAAACCGCTTTTTGCTTTGTGTTAGGTGCAATTGCATCAGCCGGAGCCGGTTATCTAGGTATGTATGTAGCCGTTCGTGCCAACTTGCGGACTGCTGAAGCCTCAAGGCATAGCCTGCATCAGGGCCTGCGAGTGGCTTTTGGCAGTGGTTCTATCATGGGTATGTCCGTAGTCAGTTTTAGTTTGTTGGGCATGACCGGCTTGTACCTGTTTTTTAAAGATGATCCCAACAGCTTGACCTACATTACTGGGTTTGGCTTTGGAGCCAGCAGTATTGCTTTATTTGCCCGGGTCGGCGGAGGTATTTACACCAAGGCGGCGGATGTAGGTGCTGATTTGGTGGGTAAAGTGGAACAAGGCATACCGGAAGACGATCCGCGTAATCCGGCCGTGATTGCCGACAATGTCGGCGACAATGTCGGTGATGTCGCTGGCATGGGCGCTGACTTGTTTGAAAGCTATAGTGGCTCCATCATTGCCGCAGCTACCTTGGGCGCAGCCTTGGGTGTTGATGCTTTCATCGCCCTACCGTTTTTAATTGCCGCCGTAGGCGTCATTGCCTCGCTATTTGGGATTTTTATCGTCATCGGTGAAAAGCATGATCATGAGAAATCCCTATCCACGCCTTCTAGCATAACCGATAAGATCATCATTTTTTTCAAAAACCAGGTGGCGAATATCGATGAAAACGCGAGTCTGAAGGATTTGCTGGAAGCCCTTAGACGTTCGGTATGGATGGCATCTGCTGCAGTGTTGGTTTTGGCTTTGTTGATGGTTTTGATTTCAGGTATCAGCATCAATTACTGGCTGGTGATTCTGGTGGGTTTAATTGCAGGTAATGCCATAGCCCATGTCACAGAGTATTACACTTCTTATACCGAAAAACCTACGCTATCGATTGCGGAAGCCACAGAAACCGGCGCTGCAACCACCATCATTCAAGGCTTGGCTGTAGGTATGATGAGTACAGTTTTTCCTGTCCTGATCGTGGCCGTAGCCATTTTAATCAGCATCTGGCTGGGCTTTAAAGCAGACGGCACACTTGCCGCAGGCCTATACTCGGTCGCATTATCCGGTGTAGGCATGCTCAGCACACTCGGAGTGACACTGGCGACTGATGCTTATGGTCCGGTAGCGGATAACGCGGGCGGCATCGCTGAAATGAGTCATCTGCCGCCAGAAGTCAGACAGCGTACCGATGCGTTGGATAGTTTGGGCAATACCACCGCTGCGACAGGCAAAGGGTTTGCAATCGGCTCGGCGGTATTGACAGCTTTGGCTTTATTGGCTGCTTATGTGACCGCCGCCAAAGTCGAACACCTTAATTTACTCGACCCCACCATGCTACCCGGCATTTTAATCGGCGCCATGATGCCTTATTTGTTTTCAGCGATGACCATGATGGCGGTTGGCAAAGCAGCGCATGCCATCGTGCTTGAAGTACGTCGACAATTCAAGGAAATCCCCGGCTTAATGGAAGGCACTGCCAAACCCGACTACAAATCGTGTGTCGGCATCAGTACCGAGGGGGCCTTAAGAGAAATGATTTTGCCAGGCACTTTAGCTGTCCTGGTTCCGTTAATAATCGGGTTTGTTCTAGGGAAAGAAGCCTTGGCCGGTTTATTGATCGGCACCACGGCATCCGGTTTTCTTTTGGCCGTCATGATGGCCAACGCTGGCGGGGCTTGGGATAACGCAAAAAAATGGATCGAAACCGGGCAATTTGGCGGAAAAGGTTCTGACGCGCATAAAGCGGCTGTAGTTGGCGACACCGTAGGTGATCCCTTCAAAGATACCAGCGGTCCTTCGCTTAACATCTTGATCAAACTCATGAGTATTGTCAGTTTGGTTTTTGCTTCGGCATTCGGTTCCGGTTGGCTCAGTTTTTAATCAATCATTTCAATTTTTATGAACGCTATCCCTAATAAATTATTGATACTGTCTCTCAGTGTTTTACTCAGCGGTTGCGCCAGTTTTGGCAAAGGTGTAACCGAAGCCATCCTGGAAAAACAGGACAGCGAAGACACCCGGGTCTGCGAAATTACCGGTCCAAAATTCGACGGCCTCAAATCTCAACTTGAGGTGCCCGATCGTAAAATGAAAGTACTGATGGTTCATGGGGTTGGCAACCATCTGCCCGGGTATTCCACCGAGTTCCTGGAAAAACTCACCAAAGAACTCGATTTGAATGTCACTGCTAAAGCCTATAAAAACATCAAGTTGGTTCATGCCAAAGACCCGAACAAAGATTTAGGCAATCTTCGCATCAACCGCTACTTGAGTTATGACCAGAAACAGGAACTGCTTTTTTATGAACTGACCTGGTCGGAAATTACCGCCAAAGACAAGGAAGTGCTGTCTTACGACAACTCGGGCGAACAGTCGTTTCGTCGCGCAGAAGTCAATGATTTGCTGAAAAAGTTTTCCAACGATACCGGACCGGATCCAATTATCTATCTGGGCGAAAAACGGGAAGACATTCTGGTCGCCTTCGCACAATCATTTTGCTGGATGGTCAGCGGTGATTGGAATAGCTTACCGGACGATAAAGCCCAATTATGTTCATCCAAAAATGTCAAACCGTATTACAACGACAGCTATGCGTTTGTTTCGCATAGCCTGGGAAGTCGCATCACCATTGATGGCTTACAGCGTATTGCCTCCATCATATTGAATGATGCAGATACTCCAGCCTACTACACCGAACTATCCCAGGCCTTGAAAAATCAAGAAATATCCATCTATATGATGTCCAATCAGTTGCCTATGTTGCAATTGGGCCGCAAACCTGCCGACATCACTCATCAAGAAAATGCTTATTGCAAAGTGACAGGCGACAAATACAACGAACGCTTGATGCAAAAAACCAACATTATCGCTTTTAGTGATCCAAACGATTTGTTGAGCTATGCCCTGCCCCATGATTTTGTCAATAAATATCTGGATTCACGATTATGTATTGATGTCACCAATATCAATATCAATGTCGCCAAAATTTATGACGCGTTTGGCTTGGGTAAACTAGCCAATCCAATGGATGCGCATATTGGCTATGATACGGATGACAGAGTCATCGCCTTGATCGCCAAAGGCATCAGCAATGACAGAACGGCTCCACAGGTGAAAGAGCGTTGTCATTGGACGCAAACGATAGAGTAAGCTTTTACCTTGTGCTTGCGGGAAAGCTTGGCCTTCAACAAGCACAAGGCAATTGATAACTCTTTAAAAGACAAACATGACCGCATTCAAACTCAGCCTAGCCATAGTTCAATAACTGCGTGAAATGCCTCAAAGCGGCCCCGTCATTTAACACAGATTAATTTAATCGTCTCAGCTTACATCCTGCCAGAGTCTGGCAGTCCACCTTTTAAATCAGCTGGTTAAAAGTACCAACATAAATCTGGATTAAATATTGCATAGATTATTCGGCTTTCGAATAATTATAAAGGGCGTCCCATGCAACCCAACAACATTTCCAGACTCATCGCCTATTTGGTCTGTTTGATTTTGCTGACCTTATCCAGCTTTGAATTAACCCATGCGGCCCCTTCACCACTGATTATCAAATCCGCCAAATACAATACCAAAACTAAAATACTAACCGTCAAGACCAACACCAGGAAAGGCTTAACCGGCGTATTGCAGTTGCTACATGGTGATGGAGGCTTACTGGCAAACCAAACCCTCAGCACCGCCCATCAGACCTTTAATATCCCCCTGGCGAATTTAGGCCAGCCACCTTGCAGCGTAGTAGCCACAATCAATAGTTTAACTGTTAGCAAAAAAGTCATCGGGGCACCCAGCAGTTGCTTAAAAGTTCCAAGCTGCAAAATTGTGACCCCAACATCCCCTCTCAATGCTCAAATTAAGGACACATTGAATTTTGTCGGCAACGTGACGGTAAAAGACAAAACCGCCCTACCCCTCAGCTATGAATGGGATTTTGCCGGTGGCGTCTTCGACAACAGCCATCCAAAAACGCTGGAAGTCAAAGACATTAAATTTGTTCGCGACAACAGCAGCTATCGAGTCCGCTTTGCCGCTACAGACACCCAAAACCGGCGCTGCGAAGCTGCAGTTCAAGTAAATATTGGCACTCTACCTGACAATCTGCCGAGCAAAGTTGAAGAACAACCGGCACCAATTCGGGGAGGAGAAGCCAATGGTCAGGAGGGCGATTTAGTTGTGCTACCCTTTCAAGAATGGAGCATGCAACATACCAGCGATAGCCGACAAAATCCG
Source organism: uncultured Methylomonas sp. (assembly GCA_964550075.1). Taxonomy (GTDB): domain Bacteria; phylum Pseudomonadota; class Gammaproteobacteria; order Methylococcales; family Methylomonadaceae; genus Methylomonas. Next base: position 5,215 of record CAZJYS010000041.1, on the reverse strand, counting down.
AATGGATATGACTCGTTCAATCATTTGTTTAATTCATTAAACGCCCATGTCATCGAAAAAGGCAGTGTAGGCACTGTTAACAAACCCAAGTTCGTCGTTGATAACCAAATCCAGCTGCGCTATTCAGCGGCCTCTAACCCGCTCGATCCTGTCGGTACCAGCTCTATCAACTCAACCAGCCAAAACTGGCCACTGAATAGCGATACAAGTAAACCTGCGCCAATGATGGCCGCAGCAACCAGTATTCAGAAGACCGATATTTGGGAAACCCACCCCACTCGCCCGGCTGAGACCATATCCAGCAGCTATACCAATCGATCTGCAGTACAGGCGATATTTGCCTGGTGGGGACTGGATAGCGTCACCGATGGACTACCTATTCCGGACGAAGGCTATTTTCCGCATGGAAACACCGCGCCTATCGAAGGCCAAGACAGCTATGATTACTACTTGGGCGTATTTAACAATTTAAACGCCATCAATCCTGAAGGTGTTAAACACGGACGCTTCATGCCGGGAATATCCGCCCCCTACATTAAAAACGATCCGCAACCTTTTCCTTTCTTCAATATCGATCAACAATGGTTCAATGCCAGCGCCATACCCATTACCGACGTGGATGATAGTGGACGTGTGAATCCCAATGCACTAATGCGTATTGAAGCAGTGCGCAAATCCACAGGTGCTGTCGAAGCAAAAACCGATACTGTGCTCAGTACCAGTCGGGATTTTCACTGTCGCGAATGCCATGCCAAAGGCCAGATTGCCGCTAACCCCAATGCTGGCTACAAGGCCGATGCGTTTCTTTCCAGCCCCAAAGGTCAGGATCAGGATCCGTTCTATGTGTCCAATCGTGATCCCAACCTACACCTGACTAAACCGGTTTTTTATGATGCTGAAAGTGACAGTCTATTCGATCAGGAATATGCCGCAGCGCTAAATTATGCCAGTCTGCATGATTTTTACGACGGTTATGATTTTGCAGGACAAATGCAAAAAGGTGGTGGATCGCTGTGGGGATTTCATAACGGCCCAGCCGAAGGGGATTTGCCACATAAATGCAATGGCTGTCATTCGACAGCTCCGGAAGTGACCTATCGCGGCGAATCACTATGGGATGCTGCCCCCTATGACAACACCAATTTGTACTACAACCCTGATTACTCGATGTCTATGCATCGCTTCCACGGCGAGTTGCAATACAACGATGACAAAAGTGACATTCTCCGCAACGAAAAAGGTGCCTATAAACGCTTTGATTACAAAGACAAAACCAGTAGAACCGCAAACAAAAATCTCAATCCCAACACTCTTTTTCCAATTTTTGCTGCAGATGGCAAGCAATTACCCATGCAGGAAAATTGCTTAAAGTGTCATTCCGGACACCGTGAGCAGCTTTATAACGACAGAATGGCTACTGCGGGCGTCACCTGCTATGACTGCCATGGTGATATGTTGGCTATGGGGCGAGCATTTCCAAAAGACTCAGCAAAATCCGGATCGAAAAATCGCGCCGACTATCGTGTTGCCTGGTTTGACCAGACAGACTGTGGCTCCTGTCATTCCGGTAAAGGTTCCGCCCCGGTGAGAACCACGGCCTTCGATTCGACAGATTTATCGGCTAAAACTCGCCCGGTAGACAAAACCAATTCCAACGCTGTACGCTTTGCTGTCGTTCCAAACTATGAAAAAGAATTGCCAGCATTCACCTATAGCTGGGATGCACTAGCAAATGCGGGTGCCGGAGAAGAAATTTACAATGAAGACCCCATCAAAATTAACGCGCCACTTTACCGTTTCGGTAAGGATCAACATGCGAATATTGCTTGCGCAGCCTGTCATGGTGCAGCGCATGCAGTAGGCCCAAACCGCGACCCTAAATCCAACGATAACCTCACGTCTATTCAGTTACAGGGCTACCCTGGCCCAATCACCGAATGTAACGTCTGCCACACCCAGGATGCTTTCAATACAGAAGACAGCATCGGCAGCGCCTCGCATTATCCCAATGGTAATGACGAAAATCCCACCATACTGGCTGGCCCGCACAACATGCATCCAGTTAACGATCCTAACTGGTGGAAACAACGCGATGGTGGCGCGGCCAATCAAACCCAGAGCAAAGTCAATGGTGGCTGGCACAGCGTCTGGGCTAAAAAAGGTGGCACTTATGACGAAGACCAATGCGCTTCCTGCCATGGCGCCGATCATAAAGGCACACGCTTGTCCAAAGTACCTGTAGATAGGGAATTCACCACCGGCAAATCCAAAAAATACAAAAAAATCTCTGTCAAAGCCGGAACAGCGGTAGGGTGCGATCTGTGCCACAGCCTGGATCAAAGCAAAATAGGCAAACCAACGGGTAGCGTACCGGAGCCAGCTACCAATGGTGGCAGCACCAACAAACCGCCTAAAATCACGTCAACTTCCAGTAAAGGCCTTAATGTCAATGAATCATACACTTATACCGTAGTAGCTTCAGACGCTAACAAAGATGCGCTGACATTTAGCCTGACGGATAACCCTAACAACCTTAACTTCGACCCTAACAGCCATATTGTGACCTACACACCCAGCAAAGGCGGTTCATTCAGTTTCACTGTCAGCGTTAGCGACGGTAAAGGTGGAATTGCCACCCAAACCAACAAAGTGACAGTCTGCACACCACCTTTACATTGGATGGCGTCACATGGGCATTGTATGTAGCGACCGGAGATGACTCACTCAGCCGGATATTTAAATCCGGCTGAGTTAACAGCCTGAAAAATGATCTGTAAAGGGGGCTCACAGCACACGAATAAGCAATTTCAGTGTCGGCTGCATAGCATCAGCTATTAATAAAACCCATTTTAGGCCTGGTCATCGTGGCAAAGCATCAGAAAAACATTATCCGTATCCAACCGAGATTTAATCTTGATTATCGATTTCAAAAAAAATCCATTTCACCCTTGGGTGGGTGGATTTGATTTCAATTTCCATAGCATTGATCATCGGCACCGCCTGTGAAATGAGTAAATCTGGCGACAGTTCGACTTTAACGGCCAGCATCACGTCATTGCCATGATTGATAGCCCAGGTGTTGAGCACACGCACAACGCTCGATTGTTTTTGCAGGTATTGCGCCACGGCATCGCGAACCTCACCATCGGCTTCACCCAACAACAAATTATGCACTTCGTGCCCGACCATCAAAGCCACTGCAATCAATAACACACCGATCAAAATCGATCCCAGCGCATCGTACATGGCGTTGCCGGTGAATAAAGTCAGGCCGAGCATCGCGGCGGCGATCACCAACCCCAACAATGCAGCCAAATCTTCGCCTATCACCACCATTAACTCACTCGAGTGAGTTTCTCGAAACCACTGCCACAAACTGCGACCTGCTTTCTCAGGTTTCATCGCATCCAGCGCACCTTTTAAAGACAAGGCTTCCATGAATACCGCCACTACTAAAACCGCCAGGGCAATTTCGGCATTTTCTACAGAATGTAGATGGTTATAACGCTCCCAACCCTCATAAATCGAAAATAGCCCACCCACCGAAAACAAGGTAATCGCCACCATCATCGACCAAATATATGACTCACGCCCATAGCCCATCGGATGATGCTGATCTGCCACTTTGGCGGAACGTTTCATGCCGACGAACAGCAAGACTTGGTTTCCGCAATCGGCAAAAGAATGCACAGCTTCCGCCATCATCGAGCCGGAACCCGTCCAGATGGCCGCCCCGGTTTTAGTGATGGCAATGCCCAAATTAGCGGCAAATGCGTAAATAATGGCTTTGGTGGAATTACTGTGGGACATGGAATACACCGTGATTGTTAAAAACTGCACAGAGGATACGACGCAGTCTGTATTTTGCAAAGCTTCTCGAATAAACCGTATGCATAACCCATCGGGTACAATGCAGCCTTTTGAATTTTTAGACGAGCGTTTCAAATATGCAGCCACCTAGATCAACCAAGTTTTCTCCGTGGTGGTTACCGGTGTTATCCGGGATTTTCATAGGCACCAGCTATATTCCCTTCCCGCCCTGGGCGTCTTTATTCTGTTTTGTGCCGTTGTGGCTTTTTTGGCAACAGCAGGACAAACTCAAAACTGTATTGTTAAGCGGTGTGCTGACAAGTTTTATCTATACCTTAATCGGCTTTAACTGGGTGACTTACACCCTGCACGAGTTTGCCCAGGTTAACTGGTTTGTATCAGGTATAGGCATGGGTATTTTTGCGCTATTTGGGCATTTGTTTGTACCCATTGCCGGTGCACTATGGTTTTGGACTCGCAAATTTTGCCCAGGTCCGGATTGGCTATCGTTTGCACTGATGGCATTACTGACGGCGATTTCCGAGCATTACGTACCCATGCTATTCAAATGGAATTTTGGTTACAGCTGGTATGGCTCGAACCTGCCCATTTATCAATGGGCCGAGATCATCGGTTTTGCCGGTTTAAGCATGGTTACCATCATGACAAACTGGTTGATTTTAATGGCTTGGCAACAACGCTCACGCCGTCTGGGCCAAGTGGGATTTATCGCCATAGCACTACTTTTTTTGAGCGGCAACGGTATCGGGATTTGGTTAAAAAACCGCTTGCCGACACCGGATGCAGAATTTAAGGTTTTATTGGTACAAGCCAATATCGGCAATCTGCAAAAACAAGCCATGGAACATGGCAAAGGTTTCCAGGCTGATATTTTGAAACAGTATTTGCAAGTCACGGATGACGGGCTGAAGCAAAATCCCAATGTCGATTTTGTGATGTGGTCGGAAACCGCATTCCCGGCCATGTTGGGTGGAAAATACAACGAATCCTATCTGGCCCATGACCTGCAGGATTTTTTAAGAAACCATCAAACCGGCCTGATTACCGGCGCTTACGCTAAAGATCAGCAAACCGGTTTGATTACCAATTCCCTGTTCGCCATCGATAAGCAGGGCCTCATCACCGAACCACATTACAGTAAGACCATACTGCTGGCATTGGGAGAATATATCCCCGGCGAAGAAACCTTTCCCTGGCTGAGATCGGTATTTCCCATGGTCAGTCATTTTGGACGCGGCCCTGGCCCAACCATGTTATTGAAATTTAACGGCTATGCAATGGGCCCACAGGTCTGTTATGAAAGCCTGTTCCCGGAATTTTCCAAAGGCCTGGCAGATCTGGGCGCGCAATTTATCGTTAATGTGACCAATGACTCCTGGTATGG
>CAZJYS010000040.1:0-15189 GCA_964550075.1 uncultured Methylomonas sp. | reverse complement strand
TTTTGGCGTGGCTGGCGGAGGGCATGAGTGAAGCTGAAATTCTGGAGGATTATCCAGAATTAGAAACTAACGACATTCGTGCCTGCCTAGCTTTTGCTGCGGATCGTGAGCACAGTTTATCTGCCATCGTTTGATGAAATTGTTATTGGATGAAAATCTATCGCGTCGCGCGGTTGCGTTTTTATTGGATGCTTTTCCAGGTACAACACAAATTGCTTTGCTGGGAATGGAAAATGCCGATGATCGAACTATTTGGGATTATGCAAAAACCAACGACTTTGTTATTGTCACCAAAGATGCTGATTTTTATGAGCTATCCAACCTTTATGGTCAACCTCCGAAAATTATCTGGCTGAAAATGGGTAATCAATCCAAAGCCGCGACCATTAATGCATTGTTAGCTAACAGATATGCGATAGAAACCGCTTTGATCGACGAAGACAAGGCATGTATCGAAATTTATCGGTGACTGCAAAATTCAGGTATTACAGAACATTGAACCATGAGTACAAACCATGATTATTAACGGCGTAACCATAGACAAAACATTTGCCGAAGCCTTCCCGATGAAGGCGACGCGGGCCATCATCACCGCTCAGAACGAAAAATGGGCGATGATTTCCGCGCAAGCGATGACCGGCTTTGCCACCTCGGTGATTGCCTGCGGCTGCGAGGCTGGCATTGAGCGGATATTGAGCCCGAACCAAACCCCGGATGGTCGCCCCGGCGTAGCCATCATGATTTATGCGATGGGCGGCAAGGGTCTGGCCAAGCAATTGGAAACCCGAGCAGGTCAATGCGTATTGACCTCGCCAACATCGGCTTTATTTGCTGGTATCGAAGGTGGAAAACCAATTCCGCTAGGTAAAAACCTGCGATTTTTTGGCGACGGTTTTCAGATTGCCAAGAAAATCGGCGGCAAGCGTTACTGGCGGGTGCCGGTGATGGACGGCGAATTCCTGACCGAAGCCACCACGGGCATGGTCGATGCTGTGGGTGGTGGTAACTTTCTGGTATTGGCTGAATCGCAACCCCAAGCTTTGGCGGCCTGCGAGGCAGCGATTGAAGAAATGCGCAAAATTCCGAATGTGATCATGCCTTTCCCCGGCGGCGTGGTGCGATCCGGCTCTAAAGTCGGCTCCAAGTATCCTGCTCTTGGTGCTTCAACTAACGACGCTTTCTGCCCGACCTTAAAAGGTGTGACCAAGACCGATCTGTCTCCAGAAATCGAATCAGTCATGGAAATCGTCATCGATGGTTTGACCAAGGAAGATATCGATAAAGCTATGCGGGTCGGCATTCAGGCCGTTTGCGATCTTGGCGCAGCCAACGGTATCAAGCGCATTAGTGCTGGCAACTATGGCGGTAAATTGGGCCCCTTCCACTTTCATTTGCAGGAGATCATGGCATGAGCGCATTAACTTTCACCTTGAAACAAGCGACAGATCAACGGGTTGACATGTCGCCGCTGGTTTGCCAAAAACTGGAAGGTTTGGATGTTGAAGCGATTGCAGCTATCGAACTGCAAAGTGGCAAACGCCGTCTGCGTGTCGACGAGCTGTTTTACATCACCGGCAAAAATACCCAGGAAATCATCATCGCCAACAGCACCGACAAACTCGATTTCATCGGCAAGGAACTGAACGGTGGCAGTATCAGTGTCCAAGGTGATACCGGCGCGTATTTGGCTATGCAAATGAAATCCGGCACCATCAATGTCAGCGGCGATGCGGGGTTATATGCGGCCTGTGAAATGAAAAACGGTTTGTTGCAAATCGAAGGTAACACGGGTGATTTTCTCGGTGGCGCGCTACCCGGCAACAAACAAGGCATGAAAGGCGGCACTGTTTTGGTCAAAGGCAACGTCGGCCAACGCGCTGGTGACCATATGCGCCGGGGGCAAATTCTGATCGAAGGTAATGCCGGGGATTATTGTGGCTCACGCATGCTGGCCGGTACGATTGCCGTGATGGGTAACACCGGACGTTACCTCGGATATGCCATGCGTCGCGGCACGCTGTTACTGTGGAATCAACCGCAACTATCCGCCACGTTTAATGACTGTGGCTCGCACACACTGGCATTTTTGCCGTTGTTGTTTTCCTCGTTCAAATCCCTAAACTCGCGCTTTGCTGAAAATGCCATCGCTTTTAACCGGGTGCGCCGCTATGGCGGAGACATGGCTGAGACAGGTAGGGGCGAGATTTTAGTTAAGATTTAACGCTAATTTTTGCTAAAAAATCTTGAACCGCTGCTAATTCTCAGGTGCACCAAAACCTCACCACCACCAATCACAACCGCGACAGCGCAGGACTGAAATACGTTTATCCCGTTATGTCGCGCCGAGCGGGTGGTTTGTCCATCGGCATTAATTTTAATCCCAACAACGCCTGCAACTGGCGCTGTATCTATTGTCAGGTACCGAGTCTGCAACGTGGTTCGGCGCCAGACATGGATTTTGGCTTACTCGAAAACGAGTTAAGTTTTTTTCTGCAGCAGGTATTAAACGGCGATTTTTTTACTCAATTTAATATCGCTCCCGAACATCGTGTAATCAAAGATATTGCCATCTCAGGCAATGGCGAACCCACCAGTCTCAAAAACTTCGATCAGGCGGTCACTTTAATCGGCGAAATCGCAGGGAAAGCGGGTATTTTTCCCGCCAGTCAATTTGTTTTGATCAGTAATGGCAGTTTGGTCCATCAACAAACGGTGCAATCAGGCCTAAAACAATTAGCCTATTTCAACGGTGAGCTATGGTTCAAACTGGATAGTGCAACCGAAGCGGGACGCCGGTTAATCAACAACACAGGACAAAACCAAACAAAGCTGATGGAAAATCTGGCAATCGCCAGCCACCTATGTCCTACCAAACTACAGACATGCATGCTGCGGTTTAATGATCAAAGCTGGTCATCCAGCGAAAAACAGGCTTATTTGCTGTTGTTACAAGCACTCAAATCCAGGCAGATACCTTTGCAAAAAATCATGCTTTACAGCTTGGCCAGGCAATCTTTTCAGCCTGAAGCTGATGCATTGGAAAGTATCAGTTTTGAGGAAATGACTGCGTTTGCGGCTGACATCAAAGCCTTGGGCTATGATGTCAGCGTCAGTTGATTAAGCTACGGCGTCGAACAAACTACCTAGCATGCTATCGTGGGCTTTAATGATTTTTGTTGCTGCTGATGTTTCAAATTCTGCTTCGTTCAAACTCAGGACTGGTTTAATAAGGTCTGTAGACTGAAAAGGTTCGGTACTTCCAACCTCTTGATCCTGAACCGGTAATCTGGCAATGGTTTCTGCTGCACTAGCAGCTTTCTGTTGGGCTGCGCTAATCATATTGGTTGCGCTGGTCATTGGACTGATATTCATAATTTACCTCCTTACGCTTTATCGTCGCCTTACATCATACCGCTATGGCTAGCGACCAAGATAGCCATAAGTTGAATCCTGTTTGCCAATCTGCCAGTTGCATCACATTGAAGATTATTTTTTTTCTAAAAGTGCTTGCAACGTCTGTTTCAGCCATGGCCATCCTTGGCTAAGCCATTGTTGCAAAAGCTGTTTCAGAGTAGATTTGGTTACGCAACATGCACGCCCGCCCAAAGTCATCACTTGATCACAACCGACTTGTTGCAGTTTGGCCTCTACTATCGTGCTCCATTGTGGTCGCGGCTGACCATTGGCATCCAAAAATACTTTATCGAATAGCCACATTTCCGCTACTGAGACAATCCACATAAAGGCAAACGATACGCCCATGCCAGCACCCGCAATGATGACCAACGATGCAAACACCGGATGCAGTTTAGTCAGCCACCAGGACAAAATATCCACCAGCAAAAACAAATAAGGCATGCCTATGGCTATGGATTTGTACTTGACCGTACTGGTTTCGGAAAAACTGAAAATCAGCCCGACAAACATGAAAATAAAACTGATGCCAAATAAATGGATATGTGAAACCCGCGTCAATGAGCCAAAAGTGGCTCCCTCGTCTTCCCGGGTCAACTCTTTTAATACATTGAAGTCGGTGAAATCAGGCACAGCAGCATCCTTGTTATGACACATCACACAACGCTCCTGAATCACTTTCTCTGCGCCCGATTTAGCAAACTCATCCTGATCTGCGCCATCACGAACCCATTGCATGATCACAAAACGCTCCTGTTCAGAAGCATTTTCCTTCATGGAACCATTCAGCTTGGTTTCCAGGACAGTACCCGAGCGGTTTCCGTAGTAGCTGTAGACAATATCGTCCAATGACAAACCGAACTTGCCATCCGCCATGCCGTGAGTGAACAGAATCTGAATCAAAGCAAACAAATATCCCACGGCCACTGTGGTCAGATAGCCAGTAAATAAAACTTTGACCGGGATATCCAGGTTTTTTAATGAAGAAAATTCGCGAGCCATGATAGCGGTGAAGGTAGTTTGGGGAGAAATTAATTATACCGTGCTGATCTGATAAGCGTTTTTTAATAAACAAAAAAAAGGCTCTTGGTTCCCAAGAGCCTTTTTGATCAGAGCCTTTAAAAATTACTTAGGCTTAACATTCGCTGCAGTCAGGCCTTTCGGGCCGGATTCGATTTCAAACTCTACCGATTGACCTGGTGAAAGGGTTTTGAAACCTTCACCCAAAATCACCGAGTGGTGAACAAATACATCATCCTTTCCTTCGGAAGGTTCGATAAAACCAAAACCTTTGGTATTGTTAAACCACTTAACTGTGCCTGTTGCCATTTTTTAAAACTCCTACAAATTTAAACTGATTATTACGCGGAAAAAACTATTAACTACTAATGATTTCACTCGTGAAACCTCTCAATAGTGTTAACTGCGTCAGATAATTGTACTGCGATTTATATAGCAAGGCTACCAAAAGCCAGCTCGGTGACCCTACGCTACAGAGTGATCAGAGAGGCATTTGTTCAGATGCAGTCTTTTAGTTGGCAACCTCGGACAATCTTTAACCTCATTCCGATTCACTATCTTGTCCGATAACTTTGAAAATCATGATTATGCAGTTAGGCTAGTGCTCTTAAGACAATATCAACGCCACGCTCATTATCATGAATCACAAACTACTGATCATCGTCATTATTCTGATTATTGCAGGCGGGATAGTTTTATACACACGCAGCACTCCGCCTATTGAAGTGGCAGCTTATAGGCTCTCAGAAGGTGAAGTGTTAACCTCAGTCACCAATACCCGTGTGGGTACCGTAAAAGCTTGCAGACGGGCCTATCTGGCACCAGCAACCGGCGGACAAGTGGCTGCGTTGCATGTCAAGGAAAGTGACAAAGTCAAGCAAGGGCAGTTGCTGCTTGAGGTCTGGAATCAGGATTTGAAAGCCCAGGTAGCTTTGCAGAAAGTACAAATCCAGGCTAATCAAGCCAGCGCTGAGCAAGCCTGTCAACTGGCAGGCGGCGCTGAACGCGAAGCAGCACGGCTATCGCGCTTGCAACAACATAAACAAATCGTTTCTGAAGAACAAGTCGATAAATCGGTAACCGGCAGCAAATCCCAACGCTCGGCCTGTCGCGCTGCCCTGCTGGCTGTCAATGTCGCGCAAGCTCAGCTCGAAGTGGCCGAAGCGGCAGTGCGACGCACTCTGGTTTTAGCCCCCTTTGATGGCACGGTAGCAGAAGTCAACGCCGAACTAGGTGAGTTTGTCACCCCATCCCCACCTGGGATTCCAACATTGCCGCCGATTGATTTATTAGACGTCAGCTGCCTGACGGTATCTGCACCAATCGATGAAGTCGATGCTGCGTCCATCCAAACCGGCATGAGCGCCTGCGTGTCATTAGATGCTTTTGCCGATAAACGCTGCTCAGGCACCGTGACAAGAGTCGCGCCCTATGTACTGGAAAAGGAAAAACAGGCCCGCACTGTAGAAGTTGAAGTCACTTTGAAAGACCCTAAAGATTTGGCAGAACTATTACCTGGATACAGCGCCGATATCGAAGTATTGATCACCAAAAAAGACCATGCCTTGCGTTTACCAGCGGAAGCCATTCTGGAAAATCACCGGGTGCTGTTAATTGACGCGGAAAATGTATTACATGAACAAAGCTTTGAGCCCGGTTTATCCAACTGGAACTTTACCGAAGTCGTATCCGGTCTTAAAGCGGGTGACCTCGTGGTCATGTCCTTGGGTAAGGAAGGGGTAACGGATGGCGCCAAAGTCAGTATCAAGCCATGATTCAGCTTAGCAATATTTACCGTACCTTCAAAGTAGGCGACCAGACGGTTAATGCTTTGAACGGCATCAATTTATCCATAGCCAAAGGCGAATATGTGTCGGTGATGGGACCATCCGGCTCGGGCAAATCGACTTTACTGAATATTATTGCCTTGCTGGATCAGCCGGATTCGGGAAGCTATATTTTGAACGGACAGGATGTAACAAGGCAATCAGACGACGAGTTAGCCAAGATTCGTCGAGATAATATTGGTTTTGTTTTCCAGTTTTTTCATTTAATTCCCCGACTGACAGCCGCCGAGAATATCGAAATGCCCATGATACTGGCGGGTATTGATCGCAAGCATCGTCTAAAAAAAGTCCAGCAGGCATTGGCCGACGTCAACTTAATTGATCGTGCAGAGCACAAACCGAATCAACTCTCCGGCGGACAACTGCAACGCATTGCCATTGCCCGTGCCATGATCATGCAACCCGGCATGCTGTTGGCCGATGAACCGACCGGCAATCTCGATAGCAAAGCAGGATTGGAAATCATCGATTTATTGGAAAACCTCAATCAACAAGGCGTGACATTAATCATCATTACGCATGATCAGACTATCGGTGAACGGGCAGCCCGCAAAGTTAGAATAGTCGACGGCGCCATAGCGATTTAACAAAAGAAGGCAAATGCTCAAAGCACAGTCGATTTACCGATGATTTGTGGTTTAAAACAAAGATGGATCAACAAAAAATTTTGAAAATGATGAATAAGCCAGAACGCCAGCAGCAGGGTTAACAAGGCAATTTCCGGTAGCCAATTATCCTGTAATGAAATGGGTAATAGTGTCTGAGCCGCACCAATTCCCACCAGCATAACCAGTAAAGGTAACAAATAAAGCACTAACGAACTCAAAAGCAAATGCGAGTCGTCTATTGCTACTCGCACCTTGTCACCAACCTGCAACACGCTATCGCAATCCACGGCAAATTCCCGCTTGGGCAACCACTTGGATAGCGTAGCCGTACCGCAACTTGTTTGTTGCATACAACCACCACAGGCACCACTTTGCAGACTTTTAATCCAGGTTTGGCCTTGCTCAACGCGGGTTACAATTGCCGCTTCTTCTATCATGGTATAAATACTGTGTAGTTTTGGGACTTAACAAACTGATCAGCTTTGGCTTATAGAGCCACATGCATACCCCCGATTCAAGCATCATGAGCCCGGTTTAGCCGTGGATGATAAGAATGAATACCAAGTACCTGCAAATGTTTTTCCTTGAAGACTATCATCCCATTTTGCTCTTCGACTTTAATGGCTTGTAAGGCTTGACCTTCGCAAACCGGACTGATGCAAACGCCGGTTGTTGGCTCGAATAAAAAACCATGCATCGAGCAACGCAACCAGCGCCGTTCAGGATCAAAAACCGCATCTTGTTGACAATTTAATGGCCTATGCATATGCATGCAGTGATTGATATAAGCATACGCCTGACCGGAAAACCGGAATAGCAGGACTTCGGTTTTGACTGGGGCCGCCGATTTCCTTTTTAGCAAAACCTCAAGCGTTATGAAATCATTTTCCGCCAAAACATCGGCAGTCAGGCTATGCATGAAACGACTATCAGGCCCAGCTGGATTCGATTTGTTTCAGCCAGTCGGCTAGTCGACCTTCAGTCAGTTCCTTTTGATTATCTTCGTCCAGCACCAACCCGACAAATTGATCATCCAATACCGCTTTGGAACGATCAAATTCGTATCCCTCGGTGCTGGTAAAGCCTATGAATTGAGCCCCACAATCAGCAAATGCATCATAAAGCATGCCGATGGCATCGACGAAGTTAGCCGGATAACCTGCCTGATCGCCCAAACCATATAATGCGATAGTTTTGCCAGAAAAATCAGCACCGGATAAATTGGGCAAAAATTCTTCCCAACTTTCTGTCGACGTACCAGCCGTTAAACCTGGCAGCTCACCATCACCATAAGTTGGACTACCGAGGATTAACACGTCATATGCCAACAAGTCGTCGACACTGACGTTTTTGATATTGTCAGGCTTTCCAGCAACGTCACCCAATTGCTTGGCAATGTTTTTAGCCACTTTGCGAGTGTTGCCGGTATCGGTTCCAAAAAAAATGCCTACTTTTGCCATGATGGTGTCTCCTTGAATGGATTAGAGTTGGATTTGCAGTAAACCGGCGCCAGCGGCAGGTTGTTCTGGCTGCCATTGCTCGGTGGTATAGGTTTTTAAGGTCACTGCATGCAGTCGACCATTTGCCAGAGGATCGGCCAGTGTTGCCATGACCCCTTGGTGTTGTTTGATTAAGGTCTGACCGGCAAATAAATCGCTTATCACCGTGATGGTCAAATCACAGCCCTGCCCCTCAATATGAATTTCAGCCTGGGGGTAGGCCGCAATGATCAGGGCCTCAACTTCAGAATGCGTAATGGTCACAGGAGCACCGTCATCGCCAGTTTTGACCGCCGCTTGCAATATCGGTAGCAATGACCCATCGTTATGCATGGATTCGACAATATCCGCACCGCCAATCAACTCGCCTTTGACGAACAGCTGTGGAAAGGTTGGCCATTTTGACACCGAAGGTAAGCGGTCTCGAATAAAAGGCGCTTTCATGACATCGACATAGGCATAAGGAATTTTGGTTTCTTCCAATATGGCTATGGCTTTAGCTGAAAAACCGCATTCAGGTGCAGAAGGCACGCCTTTGATATAGATAATGATCGGATTATCGGCTAGTTGTTTAAGTATGATGTCTTTGGTGCTCATGACAAAAGTCCAAGTGTGTTGATAAGGTATGGATACAAGACCAGACGGCCTTACTCTCCAGCCGACAAACGCTGCAAGGGTGCTGAATCTGAATGATCATGCTCCACCACCTGAACCTCGCCTTCGCCCCGGATTACATCCGCATTGACAATGCAGCGCTGAATATTCCCTCTTGATGGCACATCAAACATGGTCTTGCGCAAAACATGCTCCATGATGCTGCGTAAACCGCGCGCACCGGTGTTACGTTCAATGGCTTTCTCAGCGATTTCCACCAGCGCATCCTGAGTAAACTCCAGTTGTACCTCATCAAATGCAAATAGCTGTTGGTATTGTTTGACCAGTGCATTTTTCGGTTCCGTCAAAACCTGAATCAAGGCATCCACATCCAATGGCTCCAACGGCGCGAGCACAGGGAAGCGGCCAATAAACTCCGGAATCAGTCCAAAACGTTTCAGATCGTCGGGCTGGGTTGCATTCAGCATTTCTTCCAATGAAGGTTTGAGATCGGGGTTACTGACTTCGGCATGAAAACCAATAGCTGTTTTAGGCGGTTGCAAACGTTTTTCAACATGTTTTTCCAGACCAGGAAAAGCACCACCTGCAATGAATAAGATGTTACGGGTATCGATCATCAAGGTATCGCTGTTACTGTCTTTACGACGTCCTTTGGCAGGAATTTTGACTTGCGATCCTTCAACCAACCTCAATAAGGCCTGTTGTACGCCTTCGCCGGAGACATCCCGGGTGCCGAAGGCCTGTTCCGGACTGCGGGCGATTTTGTCGATTTCATCGATATAGACGATACCCCATTCCGCCTTACTGATTTGACCATCAGCTACATCCAGCAAGCGCACCAAAATATTTTCGACATCATCTCCGACATATCCAGCCTGGGTCAGTGTCGTCGCATCCGCAACAGCAAACGGTACACCGACAATTTTCGCCAAAGTGCTGGCCAGCAAGGTTTTGCCGGTACCTGATGGGCCGATCAGCAAGATATTGGATTTGCCGATTTCAACTTCACAGTCAGTTGGCCCCAAGGTATCCGTCTTGGTACTCTCATGTTTCAAGCGTTTGTAATGGTTGTAAACCGCGACTGCCAAAATCTCCTTAGCCAAATGCTGACCAATGACGTATTGATCCAGCAGACCCTTGATCCCGGCAGGTTTGGGCAAGGCGGTCTGCATTTCATTCAAAGCTTTTTTCTTGCCCCAACTGGAAACCACTTGACTGGCCAGCATCACGCAAGCTTCGCAGATAAAACCTTCGGTACCGGCAATCATGGGCACTTCGGCTGAGGCCGGAACGCCACAAAACGAACAATGTTTGGATTCTTTAACCATGATCTGCCCCAGTAAGAAAAGGTAATAATTTAACGCTTAGGCGGCCTGTTTATGCTGATGCGTAAAACAGTCTTTTGGACACACCTTGGAACAGGCTTCGCAACCGATGCAATCAGCAGGGTTTTTCAGGCTCATCACCATGGTGTTGTCATCATCCTCAAAATCGCCGTAATCATCATCAAAATCATCCGCAGCCAAAGCGTCATCTTTATCGATCAAATCAAACACATCTCGCGGACACACTTTGAAACAGCGACCACAACCGATACAGGTCCGTTGATTTAAATCGGTCACATAATTGGGCGTCCAAACGCTGCCGCCAAAGGTAGTGCCGGTTACAAACTCACTCATATTACCTCCTTAGACGGTTGCGCTGCTGGCAGCCAGGAATTTTTGATTGGCTTCGTCCCAGGCTTTGCAAGCATCATAGGCATTCTGTGCCACGGCCATCAATTCCCCATAAGCATCGGGCAAGCGATCTTCGATTAAATCATGCAGTTCCATGGCGGCTTCACCTGCCAATCTTTTGTTCTTTTTGACTTCTTTTTCCAGCTTTTTCAATTCTTCATCAGTCATGTCACACCTCAAGCTTCAGCGACTTCTCTAAATTGCTCGATCAAAGATAAGGCTTTCTCGATAACCACTTCCGTTTTAGACGATAAATCTTCCAGACTGGGGAAACCGAATCTATGCACGTCTCGTAAGGTTTTATCCACTACGATCAGTTTGCCGACCAATATAAACGCGCGACCAAAGCCTTCGTGGGTAATATTGATCACGGGCACCGCCATCAAGCCGGATTTTTTTTCGATCAACGAAGCAATACTGTTGTAATAGGCCTTGACCCGGGACAAGGTGGTTTCATCAGGATCGCCAATAATCGGGATTTCCCGTTTCCGTTCCTTAGTCATCACCAAAGGATCGATGATTTTTTCTTCCGGCCAACCTTCGTAGGTATCGTAGGTATCGATAGCACGCAATTGCTTGAGCATTTCGACCACGACATCGGAAGTCATATAAGGGTCGCCAGATTCGACGGCTAGTGCGGGTTGTGACATGGTAATTCTCCTGTTGGTTTTGAATTCGGTTCTTGTTGCTAAAATGATTTAAAACTCAGGGCATCATTCATCCCAGCCCTCATCTGCCATCGCATCAAATCGCTTAGGATCAGGGCTTTTGTTTTGATGGATGGCTTTTGCCAGCCAACTGGATGGACCCGACTTCATTTCATTTTGCAAGTCGCTGATCAAATCCTTAATGGTGCTGCCCTCATGTACCTTGATAGGTTGTATGCCTTGCGCGACGATCTGTTTGATCGCCGACGCACCAACAGCTTGACAATACACAGCTGCACATCCGTCCAGTAACTGTATCTTCACTGACAGTTTGTCTTCGTTACCATCTTGCGCCAGTTCACCGAATTGCGCGGCTTCCAGCAAATCAGCGTTTTCCGGATCAACGGCATAAACTGCAAACGATTTTGCAGAACCGAAATGCTGATCGACATGCACCATGTCGGTGGTGGCAAAAGCAACTTTAATGGCTGTTTCCATGGGCACTCTCTGTTCAGGGTGATGCAAAACCTGCATGCGACGTGCTAATGACATGACGACGAGCAGGCGTGACGTTCGGATTCGGGTTTTTGCGCATAAGGCGAGTGATAGACTTCAATTTCCTCGTGCGCGAAGTTAATCACCAGATTAGCCAGATCAAATAATGCTTGCCGACTACCGCGATAACCGATCCAGGTTTTTTGATAACCACCAATGATGTCATACAGCGGAAATCCGGCCCGCAGCACAGGAATCCCCAATCGTTCGGCACTGGCTACGGCATGAGAATTACCAATCAGCAATTGAGCCTTGTTTTGTTTGGCCAGCAATTCCAAATCTTCCAGATCACCGATTTTGACGGTTTCAACCGGTATTCCTGACAAAACCGGCGCATTGGCGGCACTGATCGCAACCACTACTTCCCCCCCCATGCCTTTGACTAAATGGACGAAGGCGTTGAGTTGATCAGGATCGGCAGCAATGGCCACCCGTAATTGACCCAGCATGAAATGGGTGTCCAACATGGCGTCCTGCAATTGCGAACGCTGCCTTTCTATCTTTTGCGGTACCGGCATTTGACTGATTTCAGCCAAAGCCATGATCAAGGCATCATTAGCCTGCAAACCATAAAGATGCTCGAAAAAATGACTGGGGACGCCGGTTTTATCCTGCAACAATTCCCCGGCTTTATGCAATGAAGCACCAATGACCAGAGTGGCTCGGGCTTCACCCAGGGTAGCCAGTTCTGAAACCGGCGTTCCGCCAATCGTCACTGGAGAAAAATCGTCTTCGGTCAGACTGCCATCCAAAGAATCGGATAAATCCGGTACCAATACCGGACGTAAATTGAACTGTTCGATTAAATCCCGCAAGGCCTCCAGATCACCTGGGGTCAACATCGGGCTCACCAAGACATTGACTTGGCGTTGGCGCAAGCCGGGTTTGGTTCCAGCAATTGCAGCATCAGGTACAAGAGCCTTGATGATTTCGTAAACTGTGGCGGCAAAACCTGTTTCTACACAACCGGTAAAATCTGGTGTGTTCACCGCCACCACTGCAACATGATCATATTCAGGGTATTTGTCACGAAACTCGCGCAGGTTACGTTGCACATCACAGCCCTGAGTTTCCGCCAATCCAGTTGTCAAAACGGCAATCAAGGCCGGATTAGATTTTTCGGCTATGGCTTTTAAACCTTCAATCACATTTTCATCCGCACCCATAACTGAACTGGCTTGATCCATCGCAGTGGTCTGCAGCGGAATAGGCTCGCGAAAATGTCTTACAAAAAACACCTTGGCAAATGCTGTGCAACCTTGTGAGCCATGCAACATCGGAATGGCTTTATCGAATCCCAGACAGGCCAGGGAACCGCCCATGGGCTGACTGGCCTTTAACGGATTGACCGATAGGGCTTTGTTGCGTTTGAGGATTTCAGCCATAGCGATTACCCCAAGGTTGGGTACGCATCGCGTACCGCGCTATCTGATACGAGTGACTCAACCGACAAGGTGGACGATACGAGCCCTTCTTTGATTGAGGATTTCGCCACCTTCCAGGGCGCCGTTGCCCTCACAGCCTCCCAAACCGGACTTTCCAGCGTCAATGCCAATTGCCTTACCAACTCCAGCATTCCTTGGTAACCTTCGTAACCGAATTCTCGTTCCTGATTGATATCCAGAAACGGAATCTTTGCCTTGAGTGCGGTGTACATATTACGACCACCCGCAATCAAAATATCTGCCTTGTAGTCTCGCACCACTTTCAATAGGGCTTTGGGGCTGCCATCCTCGATCATCAAAGTGTCCTCACCCATCAATTCACGGATACGCGCCTTGTCTTCTTCAGTGGATTTTTTGGTACCGGTAGCGACCACCACCATACCCAAATCCTGTAGGGCCGAGATTACAGACCAACTTTTTACGCCACCAGTAAACAGCAGAACACGCTTGCCTTTAAGGCGTGCTTTCCAGGGCGCCAAAGCCTCGCGAATCCGGTTTTCCTCACGAGCAATGATGATCTCGGTTCGTTCGATTAAATCAGGATCGTTGATAACCCTGGCAAAATCCCGCAAGGCTAAACTGGTATCGGTGATGCCATAAAAACTGCCTTCAAACCACGGTGTGCCATATTCCTTATTCAGGCGCCGAGCGACATTGACCATAGCCTTGGAACAAACCATCATATTGACTTCTGCTTTGTGCATGGTTTGTACTTCCCTGAACCGTGCATCACCAGACAAAGTGCAAAGTACGCGTAATCCCATTTCATCGAGTAATGGCAATACATGCCAGAATTCACCGGCAATGTTGTATTCGCCAACCAGATTGACATCGTGAATTTTGATGCCAGGTCGCTCGATATTGGCAGGTAACGGATCGGGATCACGGGTGCCAATCACATGATTGACCATCGCATCCCCAGCGATGCGGTTGCCTAAATTTTTAGTGCCGTAAAATCCAGCACAATCAATTGGTACCACAGGAACACCCCAACGCTCAGCAGCTGATTTGCAAATCGCGTTGATGTCGTCACCAACCAAAGCCGGCACACAGGTGTTATAGATGAATACGGCAGGTGGGTTGTAAGTCTCAACAGCCTGTTTGATGGCGTGGAACAACCGCTTTTCGCTTCGCCCCATCACGATATCCTGTTCGGTCAGATCGGTAGTCATACCGATACGATACAGTTCTGAGCCTGACGAACGTGTTCCTCGGTTATCCCAAGAGCTACCCGCACAAGCGATCGGCCCATGCACTATGTGAGCAACATCGGCAATCGGTAATAAAGCAATTTGCGCCCCATCAAAAGCACAACCTCCGGCAGCCGAACCGGGTTTGGGTTTGGCGCAACCAGACTTTTCCTTCTTGTTATGTTCACAAGCCGGTTCGTCTAACAGTTCTGCAATGTCTTTGTTGGATTTCATGGCGTCACCTCAATCATTAACCTGATCTTTGCAATCGGCATGCCATGTATTAAGACGTTGATTTTACATAAATTTGCCAGATGCGCGTTTGTAGCAAATCCTACAAAACAGCACTTTGGTGACTACAATCCTTCCATCAGCGTTTTACCAAACCCTCCTGATCAAGCTTATGCTAGGCTGTGGTAAACAGAATATCGAGACCAGCAAATGCCAACCAAAAACACTTCTCAGAATCCCCAATACAACCAGGGTAATCCATTGTCTGTCTGGCGTGAGGCTTTGAATCAAGTGATCTTCGGCACCGAGACAAAGGCAGGCAAAGCATTCGATGTCGTATTAATGGGCATGATTTTGTTAAGCATAGGTGTTGTTATGCTAG
>CAZJYS010000039.1:7974-15413 GCA_964550075.1 uncultured Methylomonas sp. | reverse complement strand
AAGGAGTCCAGCAATGGACTCCTTTTTTTATGCGGGTCACTTTAAATGAATAGCTATCCATTTTACGCTTGGTTATTCAATTAACCTCCTGTGTCTGCTTCTAGCAACTATCACCTTGCACGGTATAATCACCTAACATCTTATGTTTTAGTTTTGAAAAGGAATCCAGTTTGTGAAATCAAAAACCGCTCTTTTGTTACTCAATTTAGGTACACCTGACAGTCCCAGTCGCTGGGATGTTGGGCGTTATTTGGGGCAATTCTTGAATGATCCACGGGTTATTGACATACCCTGGCTGGCTAGAAAAATTTTGGTTAACTGCATCATCGTGCCATTTCGCTCAGGCAGTTCTGCAAAATTGTACAAAGCGATTTGGGATAAAGACTCGGGGTCGCCTTTGCTTAAACATACCGTTGATTTGCAATACAAACTTCAAAAGGCTGTAGGCGAGGACATCAAAGTCGAAATGGCCATGCGCTATAAAAGTCCCAGCATGGAGTCAGTTCTGGAGCGGATGCGCAAAGAAGGCTATCACAAAATTATCGTCTTCCCGTTGTTCCCGCAGTACGCTTCCAGTTCAACCGGCAGTGCCTTGCAACGCTTTATGGAAATTGTCAGTCAGTGGTGGGTCATACCGGAGATCAAAATCGTTTCTCAGTATTTTGACAATGAAGACTTTATCGACTGTATTGTTAATAGAGCCAAACCCTACGATCTAAACGAATACGATCACATTATTTTTAGCTACCATGGCTTGCCGGAAAGACAGGTGGATAAAGTGTATACCGATGGTTATCTTTGCAAAGATCATGATTGCGAAGAGCACCTGACCGAAACCAATTATTATTGCTACAAGGCAGCTTGCTACCACACCACCCAAGCGGTAGTAGCCAAACTGAATCTTCCAGAAAGCCGATATACATTAAGCTTTCAAAGTCGGTTGAGCAGTAAATGGTTGACTCCTTTCAGCGATAAAGTCATAGAAGATCTGGCGTTAAAAGGCGCGAAAAAGCTGCTGGTGTTTTCCCCTGCCTTTACCGCCGATTGCCTGGAAACCATTTACGAAATCGGCACCGAATATCAGGAAATTTTTCATAAAAATGGTGGTGAGAAAATCCAGTTGGTGGAAAGCTTGAATAGTGGTGATGACTGGGTCGAAGCCATCAAAAAAATAGCGCTGTCTGATCACTGTTAATAGCTGCTGATTATGTGGGTTTCTTATCGTGTTGCAGCCCAGCCGAACTTTTGTAATACACCATGAAACACAGTTTTGAACCGGCTTGGTGGTTACGAAACCCGCATCTGCAAACCATTTATCCGGCCATATTTCGAAAAAACATTTTCCTTGAGCGGGTACGTGAACGTTTAATTACTCCGGATCAGGATTTTTTGGATCTGGATTGGTATGAAGAAAGCGATAAGCCATTGGTCATCCTGCTGCATGGCTTATCCGGAAGCTCCGAATCTGGTTACATACTGGGTTTGCAACAGGCCTTACGTGATTGCGGTTTTGCCAGCGTCGCATTGAATTTTCGTGGTTGCAGCGGCACGCCAAACTGGAAAGCCCGTTGCTACCACTCCGGCGAAACTGAAGATATTGCTTTTGTTTATGATACCCTCAGGCAGCGATTTCCTGATCGGTCTTTCGCTGCGGTTGGTTTTTCATTAGGCGGTAACGTATTGTTGAAATGGCTGGGTGAGCAAGGCTCTGCAGTCTCGCTGTTTGCGGCTGTGGCCGTGTCGGTGCCATTGGTGTTAAGCGAATGTGCATCCAGGCTGGACAAGGGGTTTTCCAGAATCTATCGCCGTTATTTGCTGGATGAGTTAAAGCAATATATCGGGCTAAAGTTAGCCTTGCTGCAAAATCAGGGTTTTTATGATGAAGCTGAGCGGCTGCGAGAGCTAGGCGATCTATCCGATATTCGTTCATTCTGGCAATACGACCAGCGCGTGGTGGCGCGGTTGCATGGGTTCAGGGATGCCAGCGATTATTATCACCGTTCCAGCTCCAGGCAGTTTATTGGCGCGATTCGGGTGCCTACTTTGCTGATACAGGCCCATGATGATCCTTTTATGACGCCCGCAGTGCTGCCCAATAGCCAGGAATTAGCCCCACAAGTGACAATGGAAATTCAGCCTTGGGGTGGGCATGTGGGGTTTGTTCATACGCAAAAACAGCATGGCAAAACCTATTGGCTGGACAAGCGTATTCCGGCTTATTTATCGAGTAAGCTCGATTCCGGCATCCATTCTGAAGTCTAGAGAACACGCCAAAACGCCCGCTTAAACCTGCTTAAATAGGCCGCTTTCGAGTATAATTTGCGCATTTCCATCACTTTAAGTGGCTCCTAACGTGTCGACTAGCAAAAACGATGTCTCTACTTTTCAGGGCCTGATTCTGACCTTGCAGCAATATTGGTCGGAACAGGGATGTGTGTTATTACAACCATTGGATCAGGAAGTCGGTGCTGGAACCTTTCATCCGGCGACTTTTTTGCGGGCCATCGGCCCTGAGCCCTGGAATTCCGCTTACGTCCAGCCTTCGCGGCGTCCTACTGATGGACGATACGGCGAAAATCCCAACCGCCTGCAGCATTATTATCAGTTCCAGGTGATCATGAAACCGTCTCCTGACAACATTCAGGAATTGTATTTGGGTTCTTTGCGTCATCTAGGGCTGGATTTGCTGGAACATGACATCCGTTTCGTCGAGGACAACTGGGAATCACCCACGCTGGGCGCTTGGGGCTTGGGCTGGGAAGTCTGGTTGAACGGCATGGAAGTCACGCAGTTTACTTATTTCCAGCAGGTTGGTGGTCTGGAATGCAAACCGGTTAGTGGCGAGATTACTTACGGCTTGGAGCGTATCGCCATGTATTTACAAGGTGTGGAAAGTGTTTACGATCTAGTCTGGACTCGTGGCCCGCAAGGTGTGGTCACCTATGGCGACGTATTCCATCAAAACGAAGTGGAAATGTCGGAGTTTAATTTCGATCACGCCAATGTCGACTTTCTGTTCCAGTGCTTCGACACCTACGAGCGCGAGTGTCTGCTGCTGCTGGACAAAAACCTGCCGCTACCGGCTTACGAAATGGTGTTGAAAGCTTCGCATAGCTTTAACCTGCTCGACGCACGGCATGCGATTTCAGTCACTGAGCGTCAACGTTATATTCTCAGAGTACGCAACCTGGCCAAATCGGTTGCCGAAGCCTATTACAATCGCCGGGAAGCTTTAGGTTTCCCCATTCTTGCCAGACAGGGAGCGTAAGCACATGACCGCGACCAACCATTTATTATTCGAACTGGGCTGCGAAGAACTGCCCCCAAAATCACTAAAAAAACTCAGTCTAGCCCTGTTGGACAACATACTGGCTGGACTGCAAGATGCGGGCTTGAGTTACAACCAAGGCCGTGCGTATGCGACGCCGCGCCGTTTGGCGGTGTTGATCGATGATTTGCAAACCTTTCAAGCCGACAAGGTCGTGGAAAAACGCGGACCGGCGATTCAGGCGGCTTACGGCCCTGATGGTGCGCCAAGTAAAGCTGCGTTGGGTTTTGCATCCAGTTGTGGGGCCGGTTTTGATCAACTGGAAAAGCTGGAAACCGACAAAGGTTCTTGGCTGATTTTCAAGCAAGCGGTCAAAGGTCAAGCGACAGCTGAACTGATTCCGGACATTATTCGTAAAAGTCTTAGTAACTTGCCGATTGCCAAACGTATGCGCTGGGGTAGTTTTGATGCTGAATTTGCTCGGCCCGTGCATTGGGCTGTATTGCTGTTCGGCGATGCCGTGATCGAAACCGAGATTCTGCGTCGTCCGACGGGCCGCATCACTCGCGGTCATCGTTTTCATGCCCCGCAAGATATTACTATCAACAGCCCTCATGATTATCTGGATGCGCTAAAACAACAAGGCAAGGTGTTGGTCGATTTTGCAGAACGGATGACTATTATTCGCGATGCAGCCAATCAGGCGGCCAGCAACGTGGGTGGTATCGCGCATATTGAAGATGACTTGCTGGAAGAAGTTGCGGCGCTGAATGAATGGCCGGTACCAGTGGTCGGTAATTTTGATGCCCGTTTTCTGGAATTGCCGCAGGAAGTGTTGATCACCACCATGCAATCCAATCAGAAGTACTTCCCGGTAAAAAACACCCAAGATGGGCTGCTACCGCATTTCATCACCTTCGCCAATATCGAAAGCTCCAATCCGGACTCCATTCGCCAGGGTAACGAGCGCGTGGTGTTGCCGCGCTTGGTTGATGCCGAGTTTTTCTGGAAACAAGACAGAAAACAGTCGTTGGCTGATCGGGTTGATACGCTAAAAACCATCGTCTTTCAGAAGGATCTGGGTACTTTATTCGACAAAACCGAACGGGTGGCCAATCTGTCCAGCTGGATTGCCGAAAAATTGGGCGCTGATGTTTCTTTGGCTAAACGGGCGGCGCTATTGGCTAAAACGGATTTGTTGACCAATATGGTGGGTGAGTTTGCCAATCTGCAAGGTACCATGGGCCGTTATTATGCGGTGGCCGATGGCGAACATGCCGAAACGGCTCTGGCGTTGGAAGAACACTATTTTCCGAAACAATCCGGTGGTGCGACTCCCAGCGGGCAAATTGGCCAAGTACTTGCGCTGGCCGAAAAAATCGACACGTTGGCTGGTATTTTCAGTGCAGGATTGATTCCGACCGGCGATAAAGACCCATATGCTTTACGTCGGGCCACCTTGGGTATTTTGCGAGTGTTGATCGAAAACGGCATCGCACTGGATGTGGTCGAGCTGTTGGACGCTGCGTTGGCTCAATTCAGCCACAACTTCAATAAAGCTGAAACCCGCCAGCGGGTGATTGATTTTATCTTTGACCGTCTGAAAGGCTATTGCCTGGATCAAGGCTACAGTATTGACGAATTCGAAGCAGTGTTGGCGGTGAATCCGACACGGCCCCTGGATTTTATGCTTCGTATTCGGGCTGTGCAGTCTTTCCGAGATTTGCCGGAAGCAGAATCCCTGGCGGCTGCCAACAAGCGCATCATCAACATCCTGAAAAAATCCGAGCAACCCATCTCGAACGAAATTGGCACATTGGTTGAAGCTGCCGAGAAAAACTTGTTGATTGCCGCCGAGGAGTCGGAGTCTGCCATTCTACCGTTGCTGGCTGAACAGAATTATCCGATGGCTTTGAGTCGTTTGGCACAGTTGCGCGACATGGTCGATGCGTTTTTCGATCAGGTCATGGTGAATACCGATGATCTGGCTTTGCGTAACAGCCGTTTGGCGTTGCTGGCCAAATTGTCCAACCAATTCCTGCAAATTGCCGATATTTCCAAGCTGCAATCGTGACGGATCGCTACGTCATATTAGATAGGGATGGCGTAATTAATGTTGATTCCGACAGCTTTGTCAAATCACCGGAAGAATGGCAAGCCCTGCCCGGTAGCCTTGAAGCCATAGCCGAACTCAATCGGCATGGCTTCAAGGTAGTGGTGATTACCAATCAATCCGGTATAGCCCGAGGCTTGTTTGATTTGGCGACACTGGAACTGATGCACGACAAAATGCGGCAAATGTTGATGGTATTGGGTGGTCGTATTGAGGCCATTTATTTTTGTCCACATGGGCCAAATGATGTTTGTGAATGTCGTAAACCCAAGCCGGGTTTATTCACGCAATTTGCCACTGACAAACAAGTTGATCTGAAAAATGTGTATTCCGTTGGCGATTCTTTTCGCGATATTGCCGCCAGTGTTGCTGCAGGGGCCCAGCCTATCCTGGTCAAAACCGGCAAAGGTCTGAAAACTCAGCAAAACCACCCTGAACTCAATATTCCCATTTTTGAAAACCTCTATGACGCAACAAGTTACATCCTCTCAAAAGGCTGATTTCAGAGTTTATCTAGGCTCGACCCTGTTTTTTATTTTTATCGTGTTCTCAACGCCTATTGTTGGCATATCCGTATTAAGCGCTTTTTTTCTGCCCTTTTCAGTGCGCTACCGTATCGGCGACATATGGATCCATTCTCTGTTATTCATGTTAAAGCTATGCTGCAGATTGAGTTATGTCGTCGAAGGTCTGGAAAACATACCGCCTAATCAGGCCGTCGTGATTCTTAGTAAGCATCAGTCTGCCTGGGAAACCATAGCCTTACGGCAGATAATTTCGCCTCAAACGGCAGTATTGAAAAAATCGTTGTTACAGATTCCTTTTGGGGGTTGGGCGCTAGCCACATTAAAACCGATTGCTATTGATCGGGGTAATCAGAAAGAAGCACTGAAGATGTTGCTTGAACAAGGTATAGCACGTTTAAATGAAGGCTTGTCTGTGCTGATTTTTCCTGAAGGAACTCGAGTAGCGCCGGGTGTTTACAAGAAGTTTAATGCGGGTGGGGCCATGTTGGCGCAGAAATCCGGTTTTCCTGTGCTCCCCTTGGCACATAACGCTGGCGAATTTTGGCCGCGCAACAGCTTTTTGAAATACCCTGGCGTCATCAAAGTTAAAATCGGCCCGCTCATTGACAGCCGCAATAAAAGTACCAAAGAAATTAATGCTGAAACTGAAAGCTGGATTTTGCAGGCGATGAGTGAGATATCAGGGCAAATGTAGCCCTTAACAAAAAAGGCCCGCTTTCGCGGGCCTTTTATCGGAAAACCAGTCTTAAAAAGACTTAGTTGACTCCGCTACCTTGTTGGCCAGGTGTGCCATAGTTTTTTGGTTTTGGGTTGCCCATGTTAGGATCGTCCATGCATCCGCTCAATCCTACAATCATCACTGCCATAGCTAAAAGAGATAATATTTTTTTCATAACATCCTCCAAATATAATTATTTATAGTTTTGTTCGTACTAGATATATTAAGCACGGAATGCTTTATATCATGGAAAACCGGGCATGCAAAATTATTGTCGAAATGGATAAAAAACCCTGAAACAAAAAAGGCCCACCTAAGTGGGCCTTTTTCAGGAATTAAACCAAGTCCTGTTGACTTTATTAGTTAATTCCGCCGCCTTGTTGGCCAGGGGTGCCGTAGTTTTTAGGTTTTGGGTTGCCACCATCTGGATCATCCATGCAACCGCTCAAGCTAACAATCATAAGAGCCATAGCCAAGACAGAAAATACTTTTTTCATAACATCCTCCGAATAAATTAAGGTTTTTATAATTTTGTGCGCTTAGTTAAGACACGCTGAAATTTATAGCATGACAAAACAGGTCATGCAAGACCCAATTTCATCACTTTTATTCATAGGCTATCGATGTCATTGGGTAGCTTGATTTCAATTTCCTTGTCATGCCATTGGGCTGAACCAATGGTTTGCCATTCGCCTGACAGGTTGTTAATTCTTAAGTCTTTCTCCCATTCGAAAGGTGCTCTGATTTTCTTCATTTTGATGATGAACGTAGTGTTTTCCAAGTCCAGATTGGACTTGATACCCCAGAAGGCCG
>CAZJYS010000039.1:0-7874 GCA_964550075.1 uncultured Methylomonas sp. | reverse complement strand
AAGATAATCACCGTCAGTAATTTGCTCAGCTTGGTGGCAAGCCTTTTTTGAGATTTGGGTTGATCGACAGCAAAAATACTGTCGTAGAGCGTTAATGGCAAGACTGGAGCGACTTCTGGCATGCAACTCACATCACAAGTCAGACGGGCGCGATTATCTGCAATACGGCGATAAAAAAGCATAGCCAATGAATGTAGGAGCGGTAGTTGCATGATTCGGCCAATCAAGCTTGTGTAACCCATGGCAATCAGGATTTGGGCGTATGTATCTACCCCGGCATAAAGTTGGCCCTTTTTATCAACTGCGTATAAATCTTTGAGTAAAACTTGTTCGTCCATCCCTTTTAGGGCTGGATATTGATTAGCATGGATTTGGGCAGGCTTAAAATCCACTGCATTCAAGACATCGAAATGATTCAGGATTAAAACAGTCCGGTTACATAATGGGCATTGCTGGTCATAAAACACCGTCAAAATGGGCTGAGGTTTTTTTAGCCATAAGCCTATTTGTCGATACCAGGAAAACGGCGCCACTAATGCGTAGAAAATCAACATGCCGAGTCCAAACGGATAGATGTTGAAAGACAACGTGATGCCAAGGTGTAAGCTGATTCCAATCAGAAAGAAAAAAGGCCGGAGCTGGCGAAAATAAAATAACGGTAAAAAGGTGAATTGAAAAACCACTATCGTGTAGCCAATGGCTTTCTGCAGCAATTCGATATTCAGCAGCCAGGACATGTCCAGCGCGGAAATGTAATAGGGTATCGAAGAAGGTAACCATGCACCCAGTCCGTTTCGCCAGTGCGGGGCAAACATTTTATGAATGTCGGAATCGAAATATAAAAACCCCAGACAAATCACTACAGGCAAATAATAGGCAAGTCGTGATACCTGCTCAGGTTGATACTGCGAATAATGCACAAAAGGGGTTGCCAGCTTTTTTCTTAGTCCGTCCAGCGCAAAGGCCTTATCCATGGGCATAAAAATCAAAAACAGATTGGCGCCTATCATGAACAAGTCAAAACCACCGTCAAAATCTCGTTGCATGGGGGTGAAGTTCACAAAGATCAGCCAGAACATGTAATTGGCGATACTCGCAGTTTGACAGCGATATCCGACCATCAGGCAGAATGCAATCAATGCCCAAAACCAGAGAAAGACAATGATCATCGGAAATTCCACGTCCAGAAAAGGAATCGGGTCGAAAATCAGATGATTGAAGTAAATCAGGAAAAAGACTTCCTGTAGCGTGATCAATCCAAATAAAAGCCTGAACAAGCCGACGCCTGTGGCAGGAGCTGTTTGCAGGAGATTGCTTTGAATTTTGGAGACGAGTAATTTGTACATCGTTGATCAGAAAGGCAAAAAAGTACAAATTATAAGGTATTTTAAAGGGCTAAAACACCGCAGGCATAAAAAAGGCGGCTCCGGTTACCCGTGCCGCCTTTAATCAGATAAACTAGGCTTCGAGAAGCAAGCTAGCTTATTCTCCGTCTTTAGGCTCAGCAAACACCCATTTTACGAAGAAGTATCCTGCAGCGATAATCACTACCGCTCCAATCATACCTGATGGTTCTTTTAACATTTCTGTTAAGTCTAAGATCGCTCCCATGGGTGCCTCCTACCTTTTTGTTAGTTGTTATAAAAATTGCCGCCGATTGGCTTTCGAGGTTGATATGTTACTTTAGCTGTTCCTAAAGTCAAGTAATTGATGGCTTTCAAAGAAAGATGGTTACACAAATTGCCATCTACCCTATTTGTAGGTAGTATGGAAGTTCATGCTGTGGTAACAACAATAAAAATAGATTTAACAAGGGGTAAGAATATGATAGGCGGTATAGTAATGATTTTAACAGTGATCTGGGTTTACCAATCACTGATGAGGGCAAAAAAAAGTAACGTGTTGATGTGGGTAAGCATTAGCGCGATCGTTTTTCTGGTGATTCAGATATTGTTCTACAACGTCAACATCATGATCGTAGATGGCCTTGAAGGTAAAGACGTTGGTGGTGAATACGATCGTGACCTGACTAGTGTTGGTGATAGAAAAACCACTGAAGGTGCAGGTGGCTGGTTCATGCCGGTTGTTTTCGAGTTGTTGCCACCGATCGCAGGCTTTTTATCGGTTGCAGTAATTCGCACACTGTTCATCATGAAAGAGGCTTTAACACCTGCCAACCTATTCAGCGGCGTTAAAGAGATGTTTACCAGCATTAAAGACAGCTTCAAAACTTCCAGCAATTAAGCTCAGCCCTCTAAAGCCCAAGCTTGCTTGGGCTTTAGATTCATATCACCAGCGATACGATTGCCACCAAGGCAAATATAAATAATATTGTCGCTATCATTCCTACAATCAAATAAGCAGGCAACGAGCCATGCTTAAAATCGATTTCCCGGTTTTTGTCACTTTGTACGCCGATCGCGGCGGCAAGAACACTCTTCACGACATGTAACAGACTGGGTTTAGACATGGTTTACCTTCAGATAGGGTTATAATTCCATCAGCGCGGCCTCTGCCGCAGTTCTTCAACATCCGATTTTCAAGCTATGAACAGCATACAACGATTAGACCAGCAATTAAAACAACGAATTTTGTATCTTGATGGGGCTATGGGCACCATGATACAGAGCTACAAGCTGGGGGAAAAAGACTATCGAGGTGAACGTTTCGCGGCTTGGGCGAGTGATCTCAAAGGTAATAATGATCTGTTATCGCTGACTCAGCCCGACATTATTAAGGCTATCCATCGCGCCTATCTGGATGCCGGTTCCGACATCATCGAGACCAATACGTTTAATGCCACCAAGGTCGCCATGGCCGACTATCAGATGGAAGACCTGGCTTATGAAATCAACTTGGCTTCGGCACGCTTGGCCAAGCAGGCTGCTGCTGAAGTAAGTGCTCTGACCCCTGACAAGCCGCGCTTTGTTGCGGGTGTTTTGGGGCCGACGAATCGCACCTCTTCAATGTCACCGGATGTGAACGATCCCGGTTTTCGTAATGTCACATTCGACGATCTGGTAGATGCCTATTCTGAAGCAACCCAAGGTTTGATAGATGGTGGTGCTGACATTATCCTCATCGAAACAGTATTCGACACTCTGAATGCCAAAGCCGCCATTTTTGCCGTCGAAGCCACCTTCGACAAAATTGGTTACAAGTTGCCGGTGATGATTTCCGGCACCATTACCGACGCTTCCGGCCGTACTTTGTCCGGCCAAACTGCTGCGGCATTCTGGACTTCGCTGAAACACATCAAGCCCATTTCAATAGGCTTTAACTGCGCGTTGGGGGCTCAGGAACTACGCCAATACATCGAAGAATTATCGAACATTGCCGATACCTACGTGTCCGCCCATCCTAACGCGGGCTTGCCGAATGAATTCGGGGAATACGATGAAACCCCGGAAATGATGGCTGCCGAGTTGGCTGATTGGGCTGCCAATGGCTATTTGAATATTATCGGTGGCTGTTGCGGTACATCTCCAGACACCATCCGCGCTATCGTTAGCGCCGTTAGTAAATACCCGCCAAGACAAATTCCACAGCTTGAAAAGCGCTGCCACCTAGCAGGTCTGGAAGCCATGAGCATTGGCCCGGAGACGTTATTTGTGAATGTGGGTGAACGCACCAACGTCACCGGCTCGGCAATCTTCAAAAAAATGATCATCGAAGAGCGCTACGAAGAGGCCTTGGAAGTCGCGAAGCAACAAGTCGAAAACGGCGCACAAATCATCGACATCAATATGGACGAAGGTATGCTGGATTCGAAAGCCGCAATGGTGCGCTTTCTGAATCTGCTGGCTGCAGAGCCGGATATCGCCAAGGTGCCGATCATGCTGGATTCTTCCAAATGGGAGATTCTGGAAGCCGGTCTGAAATGCATCCAGGGCAAAGGTGTCGTCAATTCGATATCGATTAAAGAAGGCGAAGCAGCCTTTATTGAGCATGCCAAACTGGTGCGCCGCTATGGTGCGGCCGTCATCGTGATGGCGTTTGACGAACAAGGTCAGGCCGACACTATGGCGCGAAAAGTCGAAATCTGTACCCGCGCCTACAAAATTTTGACTGAACAAGTCGGCTTTCCGCCGGAAGACATCATCTTCGACCCGAATATCTTTGCGGTTGCTACCGGCATTGAAGAGCACAACAATTACGGCGTCGATTTCATCGAAGCCACTCGTACCATCAAACAAACCTTGCCACATGCTTTGATTTCCGGCGGTGTATCGAACGTTTCGTTCTCCTTCCGTGGCAACAATCCGGTGCGGGAAGCTATTCACGCGGTATTTTTGTACCACGCCGTGCATGCCGGTATGGATATGGGTATCGTTAACGCTGGCCAGTTAGCGATTTACGCCGATATTCCGGAAGAGTTACGCAACGCTGTCGAAGATGTGATTCTTAATCGCACCTCTGAAGGCACCGAAAAGCTACTGGAAATTGCCGAGAAATATCGTGGCAGCGGCCAAGCCGCCAAACAGGAAACCCTGGAATGGCGCGAATGGCCGGTAACCAAGCGGCTTGAACACGCGTTGGTCAAAGGCATCGCTGATTACATCGAAGAAGACACCGAGGCGGCCCGCCTGGAAGCCGAAAAGCCGCTTCATGTCATCGAAGGTCCATTAATGGATGGTATGAATGTGGTTGGCGACTTGTTCGGCGAAGGTAAAATGTTTTTACCGCAAGTCGTTAAATCAGCCCGGGTGATGAAAAAAGCCGTGGCTTATCTGATGCCCTTTATGGATGCGGAAGCCGATGGCAGCGAGCGTCAAACCAATGGCAAAGTGTTAATGGCCACCGTCAAAGGTGATGTGCACGATATTGGTAAAAACATCGTGGCCGTAGTGTTGCAATGTAATAACTATGAAGTGATCGATCTAGGCGTGATGGTGCCTGCAGAAACCATTTTGAAAACTGCCCGTGATGAAAAAGTCGATGTGATTGGTTTGAGTGGTCTGATTACGCCATCGCTGGATGAAATGGTGCATGTCGCCAAGGAAATGCAGCGACAAGGTTTTACCATTCCATTGATGATCGGTGGGGCGACAACTTCGCGTGCGCATACGGCCGTGAAAATCGAACCCAATTATCAGGCTGCGCCAACTGTGTATGTCACCGATGCCTCACGGGGAGTGGGTGTGGTCAGTGCGTTACTTAGCGATGACCAGAAAGCCGATTTCATAGAGAAAACCCGGCTCGAATACGAACAAGTTCGCGACCGCCACAAAGGGCGTCATGCCAAAAATCCACAGCATAATCTGGAAAATGCGAGACGGAATAAGTTCAATTTTGCCGATTATGCACCGGTCAAACCTAAATTCCTTGGCGTCAAAGTCATCGATGATTTTCCGCTTGAAACTCTGGTTTGGTATATCGACTGGACGCCATTCTTCCAAACCTGGGAGTTGGCCGGTCGTTACCCGGCTATCCTCAGTGATCACACTGTCGGTAAAGAAGCGAGTCAGTTATTCGAAGATGCGCAAATCATGCTGAAAAAAATCATCAGCGAGCAATGGCTAGAGGCCAAAGCGGTGATTGGTTTCTTTCCGGCAAACAGTGTTGATGACGACATCATTCTATACACTGACGATAGCCGTACTCAGCAACGCGAAGTACTGCATCATTTGCGTCAGCAAAACGTCAAGGCGCCTGGACGTCCTAACTATTGTCTATCTGACTTTATTGCACCGCTTGATAGTGGTATTGCTGATTATCTGGGGGGATTTGCAGTGACTTCCGGTATCGGCATCGAAACCAAACTGGCTGAATTCGAAAAAGATCATGATGACTACAGCAGCATCCTGTTGAAAGCCTTGGCTGACCGCTTGGCTGAAGCTTTTGCAGAGTACATGCATCAAGCCGTCCGTCGCGACTATTGGGGCTATGCCGAAGATGAAGCTCACGATAACCATGCCTTAATCGAAGAAGCCTATCAAGGTATACGTCCTGCTCCCGGTTACCCTGCTTGTCCGGATCACACCGAAAAAGCCAAATTATTTGAGTTGCTCAACGTGACTGAACATACCACGATAGAACTGACCGAGAACTTTGCAATGTACCCCACCGCCGCTGTCAGTGGTTGGTATTTTTCCCATCCGGATTCGCAGTATTTCAACGTTGGTAAGATCGAGCAAGATCAATTACAGGATTACGCCAAGCGTAAAGGCCTAAATGTCGAAGTGGCAGAGCGTTGGCTGGCGGCGCATTTGCATCATTGATTGAAGACAATCATGCAAATCCGCATCGAACATTTTTTAGAGCGCGTCATGTATGCCAGTCGCTGGATCATGGCGCCGGTATTTTTGGGCATGAGTCTGGTGTTGCTGGTGCTGGCCATCAAATTCTTTCAAGAGTTGTACCATTTTTTGCCGCATATTTTAGAAATCGATGATGCCCAGATCATCCTGAAGTTATTGACCTTTGTCGATTTGACTCTGGTGGGTAGCTTAACCTTGATTGTGATGTTCAGCGGATACGAAAATTTCGTCTCCAGATTGGATATCGGTAGCGAGGCAGAGAAACTGGAATGGTTGGGCACTCATGATTACGGCTCGTTGAAATTGAAAGTCGCCACTTCGATTGTGGCTATTTCCTCAATCCGGTTGTTGAAAGTATTCATGGAAGTGCAAAACACCGAAAACGACAAAATGCTCTGGTATGTGATTATTCATCTGACTTTGGTGATTTCTGCTTTCATCATGGGTTATCTGGACAAAATTTCCAAACACTAATGGCCAATTTCACGCTGTTTGGCACTGAAGCCTGTCATTTATGTGAGGAAGCTGAAAGCTTGCTGTTGCAGGCTGGCTTGAGTTTTGCCAAACAGGACATCATCAACGATGAGCATTCACAACAACTTTACGCCTTGCGTATTCCGGTTGTATTGCATCATCCTAGCGGCCTGGAATTGGCTTGGCCTTTTTCTGTTGAACAAATTCAGGCTTTTATCAATTTGATCAACCAGGGTTAAAAACAAAACCTTAGTGCACCCTGACAGTTATTAACGTCAAAAAAATTCTTAACAATTCAGTCCTTTGGCCAAATAGCGCTACAAAATAAACGTATGGCTTAATCTAGGGTAGGCACTGAATAGTTACAAAAATTCAAGTTACTGGTGTGCCTGATGATCAGCAAAGTCGTTGGAACTTGAGCCTCAGCAGTCGGTTCCAACAGGATTAGTCTTCCTAAAACCCTTAAATCGGTGGATCAACTCATGAGAACATTCTTGAACCAGCTGTTTCGTTTAATACTGACCGTTGGGGTTTTCCTTTACATCCTATTCGAGGAATTGATTTGGGATCAGGTTGCCGAACCGATTTACAACTATGTTCGCAGCCTTCGCTTATTACATGCTATTGAAAATCGGGTAAAAACATTCAAGCCGATTAGCGTACTTGTTTTGTTTTTAGCACTGTTTATTCAGGTCGAAGCATTAGGCATTGTGGCATTGGGGATGATCGCGCAAGGAAATCCGGTATTGGGTGTCGCTTTGTATTTGGCAAAACTACCTGTGGCCGCGTTTACCTTTTGGTTATTTAAAGTCTGTAAAGACATCCTGATGACTTTTGCCTGGTTCAAATACAGTTATGAAAGCCTGGAAACAGGTATTGCGTGGATTAAAGCCAGCTCCATTCACCAAAACATCATTGCTTTACTGGTTCGAACTAAAACCTGGTTAAAGCATAAAATCCAGTCTATAAAAGCTGCGGTGATTGTTGCCAAAACCACGGTATTCAGCTATCTAGGTTTCGACCACTGATCGTAAAATCAGATTTAAAATGGATTGCTGGTCAAAAACGCTAAAATCCATAAAAATCTTTAATAATCGAATGATTACGGCAGGTCATCATGCATAAAATCCTCATTGTCGA
>CAZJYS010000038.1:0-15553 GCA_964550075.1 uncultured Methylomonas sp. | reverse complement strand
GAATGCACTTCATAGCCTTGTAATAACTCTCTGCCAGCCAGAAAGTCCAGTTCCACCACAAAAGCACAGGCCACGATCTTGGCACCGAGTTTTTCGATCAGTTCGCAGCTGGCTTTGGCGGTGCCGCCGGTGGCCAATAAATCATCGATTAATAATACTTTGTCGGTATGATCTACCGCATCAATATGCACTTGCAGTTCTGCAGAGCCGTATTCCAGATCATAGGAGACGCTTTGTACGTCATAAGGTAATTTGCCGGGTTTTCTGAGGGGAATGAATGGAATGCCTAACTCCCAAGCCACCAGCGAACCAAAAATAAATCCACGGGCTTCCATGCCAGCGATAGCGGTGATATCCCGACCTAAAAACGGATGTAATAATTGGTGAACAGCCAGCCGCAGTGCCGCCGGGTCTTTGACCAGCGGCGTGATGTCTTTAAAGATGATGCCCGGTTTGGGGAAGTCCGGTATATCACGGATTTTACTTTTTAAACGTTCCATGGTTTATCCGGTATCAATTAAGCAAAAACGGCTTCAATTCGGGCCAAAATGCCTTTTTCATCCAGTCCGACCAAGCTAAGCAACTCCTCACGGCTACCTTGCTCGACAAATCGATCCGGCAGACCAATATTCAGCACCGGCATTAAAATCTGCTGCGCTTGCAAAAACTCGTTAATCGCGCTTCCTGCGCCACCGGCAATCACATTTTCTTCTACTGTGACGATCACATCATGGCTTTTTGCCAGCTCCAACACCAAATCTTCATCAAAAGGTTTCACAAAACGCATGTTTACCACGGTAGCGCCGAGTTTTTTACCCACTTCAACCGATGGTGTGACCATGCTGCCCCAAGCCAGAATGGCAATTCGGCCGCCTTGATGACGCACTTCGGCTTTGCCGATTTCCAGATCGGTCAAGGCAGGGATGATCGTAGCGCCCGGGCCCTTGCCACGCGGATAACGCACAGAAGCTGGGCCGTTGTGCTTGAAGCCGGTGGTCAGCATTTGCCGGCATTCGTTCTCATCGGCTGGAGCCATCACCAGCATGTTGGGGATACAACGCATATAGCTGTAATCAAAGGCTCCAGCATGCGTCGGGCCGTCCGGACCGACCAGACCGGCACGATCCAGCGCAAACAACACATCCAGATTTTGCAAAGCCACATCGTGAATCAATTGATCGTAGGCGCGTTGCAAAAAGGTCGAATAAATTGCCACTACCGGCTTGGCACCCTGACAGGCCTGACCGGCTGCCAATGTCACCGCATGTTGCTCGGCAATCGCTACATCGAAATAGCGTTTTGGATATTGTTTGGAAAACTCCACCAAGCCTGAGCCTTCGCGCATCGCCGGGGTAATTCCCAATAAGCGTTCGTCCTGGGCCGCCATATCACATAACCAGCTACCGAATACCTCGGTATAGGTTGGATGCGGTGATTTTGCGGATTTGGGCAAACAGTCTTTAGTCGGATCAAACGCCGGTACGCCGTGATAGGCCAACGGGTCCCTCTCGGCAGGCGCATAGCCTTTGCCTTTCTTGGTGACCACATGTAAAAACACCGGGCCGGTTAAATCCTTCAGATTTTCCAGCGTCGACACCAGCATTTCCACATCATGCCCATCGATAGGGCCAAAATAATTAAAGCCCAGTTCCTCGAAGAAAGTGCCCGGCACGATCATGCCTTTCACATGTTCTTCGGTCTTACGGGCCAATTCCCACACCGATGGCATCTTGGCCAGCGCTTTCTTGCTTTCTTCGCGGACTGACGAATAAAACTTGCTGGACAACACCTTGGTCAGATAATTATTCATCGCCCCGACTGGCGGTGAAATCGACATATCGTTATCGTTCAAAATCACCAGCAAATTCGCATTCACATCCCCGGCGTGATTCATGGCCTCGTAAGCCATGCCGCCGGTGATCGAACCGTCGCCGATAATCGCCACCATCTTTTTGTCTTCGCCGCGCAATTGCGAGGCAATGGCCATGCCTAAAGCGGCGCTGATCGAGGTGCTGGAATGACCCACGCCAAACGCATCGTATTCACTTTCATCCCGGGATGGAAACGCCGACACGCCGCCCAAAGTACGGATAGTCGTCATCCTGTCCTTGCGACCGGTCAGAATCTTGTGCGGATAAGCCTGATGGCCTACATCCCATACCAACTGATCGGTCGGGGTATCAAACACATAATGCAAGGCCACTGTCAGCTCCACCGTGCCCAGACCCGCCGAAAAATGACCGCCGGAAATGCTGACCGTATGAGTCAGAAAATTACGCAGTTCATCGGCCAGTGGTTTGAGCTGCTCTTTGGGTAGGGCTCGGACGTCAGCTGGTGTGGAAATGTTGTTGAGTATTGGATAATCGTTTGTCAGGTTCATAATCAGTACAAGGGTTCACGATAGAACATCAGAATGACGCCTATTTGAAACAAGGCGAATACTGATATAAAACCGGCAACATGTTTGCCGGGCGAGTCAAGCTTAAGTTCCAGCCAGCGACCGCAGGCCAGAATCAGAGAAAATACACCCATCAGGGTATGGCCTACCTGGATTAGAAACGCTGTCTTGGCTTCGAAGCCGACATGCGAATGGGCCAGCAACATCATGCCGCCGAATGCCGCCAGCAAGGGAAATACGAACGGCAGACTGCCAGCGTTGTGATTGATGCGGGCTCTGACTTCGATCAAGCCCAGCACAAACACCAGCAAGGTGGCAATCCGATGTTGCAGAATTTCGCCGTTATTAAAGGTGCTGTCCCAGAAACCGATCGGTCCCAGTGGCCAGCTTTCGGCATCACTACGAAAGAATAAAAATACCCCCAGCAACATAAAGCCTAGCGGCCAGAAACGCGCCCATTGATGAAAGCGACGGCTATAAGACAGCATGGCGAAAAAGCTCATGGTGGTCAGAAAAATGCCGGATATGTTGTGGTTGTAATCCGACCAGGCCGTGGCAGCCTCAGAAGGCACTTGACCTACAATGGCTACCCGCCCGGCTTCACCGGCAATCAGGGCTTCATGGGTCGGTGATTCCCAGCGAGGAATGCGTGGGTGAAACATATTCAGCACTTCGTCTACCGATGCGGTGAGATGTGGAATATCCACCGCGGGTGGTTGGGAGGCCAGACTGGCAGCTGTAAACAGAATAGTCAGTAATATCAGGGTTTCGGCTTCGATGTAATAGGGTACCCGGGTCGTCAACGCATATAAACTGCGGTTGCTGAAGTATTCGAGAACAGCTTGGCGATTGAGCCAGGCAAAACCTAATGCCAGACCCATCATCATGATTTTGACCATTAACAGATTGCCGTAGCCGGCGCCGATAAAACCTTGAAACGTACGGATGTAATACCAGGCCAATGGTGAGCCCGTGACTAATAATGCACCCACTGCGATGACGCCCACCGTTGAAAACCGCTTTAACAATAATGGCCATAATTCGACTGCGATGGCATTGCGTTTATTCAGACTCCAGACCGCCAAAAGTTGAATAATCCCGCCTACCCAGGTGGCTGCAGCAATCTGGTGGCTGACGGTCAGTGTCATCAATAAAGCGCGATCTTCCAGACGGCTGGCACCGTGTACCAGCCAGGCTGCAGAAATGATCAATGGCAGGATGGTTAACGAGGCCAACAGCCAGTGCTTTTTGGAACGGAAATTGTTGTTCAGCGAATATTTGATGAACAAAAATAACGCAAAAGCCGACGCGGCACGCGCCAGACCCGCCTGAAACTGTACAGTGTTAAAAAACGCTGGGAAGGGTGACTTACCCAGGGTGACCGTCATCAGCCAGATTTTCAGGCCGATTTTGGATAATTGGGTAATGACCAGCGTTTTGCTGCCAAAGTGAATCAGATTGACGGTTTTTTCCAGCAAAGCGGTATTGTGATTGGCGTCTTCGTCCCAGGGGCGTAACACAAACAGACCCCACATCAAACCGCCGATGGCGATCGAGTAAAAAGTCAGATCGACGCCGCCGATCAAAGAATCAAGATAATTGGCTATACCTTCCATAAATGTTATTTAGGATTTTTGACAAAAAATCGCAGCAGGTCTTCACTCAAATGCCCGTCGGCTGCGAAAATTTTTAATTTGATGGCGTATTCGCCAGCTGCCAAAGCCGGTAGTTCCAGGATGACTTGGCCTGGTTTATTGCCGGGCTTGGCGGTGATCAAGGTCATTTTATCCCCGGCACTGACCAGAAATACTTCGGACAAATCCAGTTCCACTTTGGAATTAAATGACAATTCAACCTGACTGGCCTGATTCACCGGCACCGGCTTCAGTTTTAATGAATTTTGCGTCACTACCGCGTGGGCAGACACTGTTTGACTGCTAATCAGTAGCAATAAACTCAATAAGCTTCCTATTAAAAAACGCATAACCCAGTCCCTATTTCTTGTTTTTCAGGGCATGGCTGGCCAGGTTTTTACCTAGTGTCCAGATCGATCCGGTGACTTGGTGGGTGTCGGCGATGGTTTTTTCCACGGAATCGACTATCCAGTCGCGGTCTTTTTGAGTCAGGATCAGAGGCGGTAAAAACTTGACGACGTTCATGCCATGCCCGGCAACTTGGGCCAGCACCCGATGTTCCTTGAACAATGGAATCAGGATCATTTGGCAGAACAAGCCTTTATTGGCGGCTTCCAGCATGGCCCAGGCAGCTTTCAGACCCAAGC
This sequence comes from uncultured Methylomonas sp., assembly GCA_964550075.1. Lineage (GTDB taxonomy): Bacteria > Pseudomonadota > Gammaproteobacteria > Methylococcales > Methylomonadaceae > Methylomonas. The sequence continues at coordinate 10,874 of CAZJYS010000038.1, read as the reverse complement.
TTTTCGGCGCGTGGAATTCGATGGCAATCATCGAGCCTTTGCCGCGTGCTTCTTTCAGGAATTCGTATTTCGGCGTCATTGCATTGATGGTGGCGATAATGTCTTCGCCCACTTTGGCGCTGTTTTCGACCAGCTTTTCTTCGTGTATCACATGCAAAGCGGCCAAACCGGCAGCCATCGCCATATTGTTTTTTGAGAAGGTTGAGCCATGTACGACAGCTCTGTCCATGCGGTTGAATACGGTATCCATGATTTTCGTAGTCATGGCCACGCCACCGACAGGCACGAAACCTCCTGACAAGGCTTTCGCCATTAAAATCATGTCGGGTTTGGCGCCCCAATGTTCGATGGCCCAGAATTTGCCGGTGCGACCGATACCGGTCTGAATTTCGTCCGCAACAAACAACGTGCCGTATTTCTTGCACAGACGTTCAACTTCCGGCAGATAGTTATCCGACGGCACGTTGACGCCTTTACCCTGAATCGGTTCGACGATAAAGGCCGCTACATCTTTGCTGCTCAGCTCACGTTCCAGAGCTTCCAGATCGTTGAATGGCACGGAGGTGCAATGCGGTAATAACGGGCCAAAACCTTCACGGAAAATTTCTTCACCGGTGAGCGATAACGAGCCCATGGTCAGGCCGTGATAGCCGTGATCGCAGTGCACGATGCGCGAGCGTTTGGTGGTGTAACGGGCAAACTTGATGGCGGCTTCTACTGCTTCGGTGCCCGAGTTGCAGAAAAACATTTTTTCCAGATTGTCCGGGCAAGTTGCCAGAATTTCTTTGGCCAGTAATCCGCTGAGCAGTGATACGTCCATCTGAACCAGATTGGGGAGTTCCAGCGTCAGTGTTTCCTGTAAGGCTTTAACGATGGTCGGATGATTGCGTCCCATTGCGAACACGCCAAAGCCGCTTAATAAATCCAGATATTCGTTGTTATCCTGGTCGTAAAGGTACTGACCTACGGCTTTTTTATAATTTCTGTCATAGCCTATAGTGCGCAAGACTCGCACCATTTGGTTATTCAGATAGTGTTCGTGTAAGTCGAACTTTTCGTCAAAATGCTGCGTAAAAAGATCGGCAATGCTAAAAGACATGTAATTCCTCGTTTAAACAAACCATTGCGGCTAATGCCGCAAGGCAATGAATGAGATAGTTTGGGTTGTTTTTAGCGATTCAAGTCGCTATCCGAAGTTGATGAAGATTCAATAATCGCGCAACAGTTTTCAAGGTTTTCTGTGCAGCATGAAAATGTCGTCCTAATCTGATCAAGCCATTTAATTCCCAGGGATGCAGAAATAAATGCCGGAACAAGCGAGGTAATTCAACCTGGCCATCGGCATTCAAACTATTGAGCACTGCGAGCGGCAAATCCTGATCTACGGGATCGGCAATGCTGCGGATTGCCAGACAAGGCAAGTTGGCGTTTTTTGCCACATCGGCTATGGCTGCACTTTCCATGTCCAAGGCGATAGCCTGACTTTGTTGGCTGATTTGCTGCTTGAGCAGGCTACTGCCGATCAATTTCTTGCTGGTGAATAGCCAACCCATGTGGGTATCGTTCAAAGCCGAAAGTTGCTGCTGCAGATGTTCTCTCCAAAGTGTATCCGTATCAAATGCCTGGTTGTCACTGACGATGCAAGACGCTAGCACCAGATTTCCCGGTTTTACGGTGTGGCTCAAGCCTGCTGCGCACCCCCAACTAATCAAGCCTTTTACACCCTTACCAATCAATAGTCGTGCAGCGGCCTCGGCGTTTTGCCAACCTGCTCCACTGTGTGCGATCCAGAGAGTGCCCAGCTGTAAACACTCACCCTGTTGGATTTTATGGCTGGTCAGGGTGCGAAGTTCTTCCGGTAACGCAACGACAATGCCGAACTCAGAAAGGGTACAGGCGTTATCTGCTAAGGTTGTTACAGAAGCGGTTGTCACTGCCTGGCCAGTTCGTTTCGGTATCTGGCCAGCGCCCATAATGGGAAGAACTTGTCATAGCCGTGATATTTTAAATAAAACACTTTTGGAAAGCCCGGTGCAGTAAAGCACGGGTCATCCCATACGCCATCGGATTGCTGGTTGCGCAACAGAAATTCGATACCGGCTTTGACTTCCGGGCTATTCACTTCGCCTGCTGCAATCAGGCCCAATACGGCCCAAGCCGTTTGGAAAGCCGTGCTGAAGTGATATCGGCCACGGAATTTCTTATCGTCATGGTAGCTCAGGTTGTCTTCCCCCCAGCCGCCATCTTCGCGTTGCACGCTTTTCAGCCAAGCGGCTGCTTTGGTGTACATCGGGTCAGATTTTGGCAGGCTGGTTTGCTCCAGTCCCAATAAAGCCGACCAAGTGCCGTAAATATAATTGGTGCCCCAGCGTCCAAACCAAGAGCCATCGGCCTCCTGATCGTTGCGCATGTAATCGATGGTGCGTTGCAGTGCAGGCAGATATTCGGCGTGATCTTTAGATACTCTGGCCATTAGCATCGCACAGCGGGCGCTGACGTCTACAGTTGGCGGATCCAGTAATGCACCATGATCGGCAAAAGGAATTTCGTTCAGGTAGTAGTAAGTGTTGTCCACATCGAATGCGCCGTAGCCACCGTTTTTGGATTGCATGCCGACGATCCAGCGCGTAGCTCGATGTATGGATTCATCCAGGCCTTCATAACCGGATTCAGCCATGGAGAAGGCAACCACCGCGGTATCGTCGACATCTGGATAATGCGGGTTCGCAAATTGAAACGCCCAGCCGCCGCCAGCCAAATCAGGTTTGGAGATGCGCCAGTCCCCCGGTTCGTCTGATAATTGCACACTTTTCAACCAATCATAGGCTTTGCTCAGGCTGACTTTATTGCCTTGTTTGTTCGCTTCAAGCAAAGCCAGACTCGCTAAGCCAGTATCCCACACTGGAGAAAGACATGGCTGGCAATAGGCGTAGTTGTCGTGGACCACCAGTAATTTATCGATAGATTGTCGAGCTATCTGTACATTGGGGTGGTCGGCTGGAAAACCCAGCAGCAACATGGATTCATAAGCATTAACCATGGCCGGGAAAATCCCGCCCAACCCATCTTCACCGTTCAGGCGCTCTGTAAACCAGGCTACAGCGTTGTCGATGGCTTTTTTACGCATACTCTGCGGAATCAAAGGCTCGGTTACGCGCCCCAGCTTATCCAGACCCAGGAAAAATTTGTTCAACAAAGTCCGCTCGGGGAAATAATGCTTTTCCTCGTCTGGATGAACAACAAATAATTCCAGAACGTTAACTTTTTTGGGGTTCTTGGCTTTGGCCTTTAAGGTGCACATGATGAATAGTGGCACCATCACTGTGCGTGACCAGTAGGAAACTTTATCCAGATGGAATGGAAACCATTTGGGTAACAGCATGATTTCCACAGGGATGTAGGGTACGCCGCGCCAAGGTAGTTGTTCGAAAATAGCCAATGCAATACGCGTAAAGACATTGGCGCGAGCCGCACCGCCTTGAGCTAAAATCCACTCGCGCAAACGTTTCATATGCGGCTCGTGCACCGTATCACCCGCTAATTTCAGCGCGTAATAAACTTTGACGCTGCAGCTGATATCGCCCGGTCCACCGGTAAATAAGGGGTAGCTACCGTCTTTTGCCTGTCTGCTTCTTAGGTAAACGGCAATTTTTCTTTGTAATTCTTCATTAATATCATCCAGATAATGCATCATCATGATGTATTCGGCCGGAATGGTGCAATCGGCTTCCAGCTCAAAAACCCAATAGCCTGCATCGTTTTGCAAACTGATCAGTTTTTGTTGCGCGCGATCAATGGCGGACTTCACGTCATTCATTGAGAATGATTTGGTGCTGGAGCTGTTGGATAAGTCGTGGCTACTGGTTTCAATAGGGGATTCTGTAAACATAATGATTCCTTTATTATCCAGAGTGTGATTGAGGTGAATACTGCCAATCAGGGGTGGCTAACTGATGGCTAGCCAGCTTAAAGAGCAGGGAAAGCAATAGATTGCTGCGTGCGCTTAATTTGCTGGCAATAATGGTGGTTTTAACGCTATTTCGGCTGATTTTGACCTGGCTGGATTCGTTAAAATCCAGGTTTTGCTTGATTTTTTTCAAGGTCAAAACTGCCATACCCAAAGCCCAAAGGCAGAAATTCCGGATGCCGGTTTCATGGCTGGGGAGTAATTGGGTGTAGGTCAGCGCGTTCTGCAGATGACCGTGAGCAATGCTGATCAAATGTACCAAGCCCAAGCGGAATCTTTCATCGTCGGTTTGTGGGGTCAATGTCGCCAGATCGAAACCGGTCTCAGTGAAAATGTCTTGCGGTAACCAGCACACGCCACGTTGGGCGTCATCCCAAATGTCTTTGAGGATGTTGGTCATTTGCAGGCCTTGACCAAACGACACGGATAGTTTCAGTAACTCGGTCTCATGTTGGGCTATCTGTGGCGAGTAATGGCAGAAAAGTTTGGCCAGCATTTCACCTACACAACCAGCGACGTAATAGCAATAATCATCCATGTCTTTCATGGTCTTCAGGCCAGCATGTAAGTCCAGCGCCTGGTAGATTGGCATACCGTTGGCCATGGTTTCCACACAATGTGCCAGCGCAGCAATTTGTGCAGGATCCAGGCTATGAGTAATGCTGATGACTCGCGGAATCAGATGGATCAGGCAATGCTCGGCCGGAATAGTTTGTTCGGATAGTAACGGGGCCAGTTCCGAAGCAAAAGATTGGGCGTTTTGTCCGGTTTTGACAATTTCTATGAAGCCGCTGCAAAAATGTCGCTTTTGTTCAGCGGTCAGGGAAACCTCATCTTCGATGGTGTCGACAATACGACACAACAGATAGGCATTGGCAACAGCAGGATAAAGCCGATCAGGGAGCTGTGGAATTGTCAGCGCAAAAGTACGCGATACGCCTTCAAGCAACACAGCTTGTAATTCGGCGTCGGGTAATTGCCTCAGCAATTGCAGGTTTTCGATAGTGGCTTGAGATCCGTTCATGTAATTTGGAGTGGCCAAATAGTAGGTTGCTGTAATGATAGACTGTTTGTTGGTGATTTGCAAAGTCGTGTTGTTTTACTGCAAATATGCTTTTTTAGCGGCCGCAGGTGCTAGGGGTGTGGCTGGTAAATCCATGAAATAACTGGGTTAAATTCGGATATTAGGAACTGTTTGATCAATTGTATATCAAAGGTTTAGGTGTTTTCTTGGGGTATGACTTGACGGTATGGCTATTGATATGGGACTGAATTGTTGTTTTTTGTATTTAAATTTGGAGAACTACGGATAAAAGTAGTATTCTAGCAACAATTTGGGCGCATCATGCTGATGATTTTGGTTGTTTGTCGGTATAAATGGGTGTCTGAGCTTAGGTTTATGGATTTAGTCCCGATGTTGTATTTTTGTAACAAGGGCGTATCAAGTGTTTTAATTTTGGAGAATGTGCCGTGAGTGTTCCTTTGCGTCAGCAGTTGGCTGTAGGTAGTTATTTAATCAAGCAAAAAATAAAGGGAGTAAAAAAATATCCTTTGGTACTGATGCTTGAACCATTGTTTAAATGTAATCTGGCTTGCGCCGGTTGCGGCAAAATCGATTATCCGGATGACATTCTGGATAAACGCCTGTCTGTGCAAGAGTGTCTGGATGCAGTGGATGAGTGTGGTGCACCGATGGTTTCCATTCCTGGTGGTGAGCCGCTGATTCACAAGGAAATGCCGCAAATTGTCGAAGGTATCATTGCCCGTAAAAAGTTTGTGTATCTTTGCACCAATGCATTGCTGCTGCGTAAGCGTATCGATGATTACAAACCTTCGCCGTATTTGACTTTTTCGATACATCTGGATGGTTTAAAAGATCGTCATGATGCCTCGGTTTGTCAGCAGGGTGTGTTCGATATTGCCGTTGAAGCGATCAAACTGGCTTTGGGTAAAGGTTTCCGGGTTAATGTGAATTGCACTTTGTTTCAAGGTGAAACCCCCGATGAAGTGGCAGAGTTTTTGGATTACGCCATGGAACTCGGCGTTGAAGGTGTCACCATCGCTCCCGGTTTCAGTTATGAGCATGCGCCAAGACAGGATGTATTCATTAAAGGTGCTGATGTGAAGAATCTTTTCAGAGGTATCTTTAAAATTGGCAAAAACCGCAAATGGAAGTTGAATCATTCGTCGCTCTATCTGGATTTCTTGGCAGGCAATCAAAATTACAATTGCACACCTTGGGGTAATCCAACACGTAACGTGTTTGGCTGGCAGAAGCCTTGTTATTTGCTAGCCGATGAAGGCAATGCTGCTTCTTTCCAGGAATTGCTGGATACCACGCCTTGGGATAAATACGGCACCGTCAAAAATCCAAAATGTGCAAATTGTATGGCGCACTGTGGTTACGAAGCTACAGCAGTTGAAGATACTTTGGCGCATCCGCTTAAAGCCTTGTGGACAAGTATTCGTGGGCCAAAAACCTCGGGTGATATGGTGGCTGAGTTAAGTCCTAATTACCAGGCAACTGCTAAAGATGCTTTAGCTGATATTCCGGTCAAGGTGGAGTCCTGATCTTATCAATCGGACAGACTTAATTTATTAGTGAGGTTTCGATGACAGTCACGGCGAAAAAGATTTTTATTGGATTTACTGGTCTCATGCTTTTTTTTATGGCTTCCTGGGCTTGGGCGGAGGAAATTTCTGCCAAGCAAGTGATCGAGGACTTTCAGGGCCAATTAATTAGTGTGATGAAAGAAGGTAAGGCATTGGGTTTTCAAGGTCGATATGACAAGCTTGATGCCGTGGTCAAAAAAACGCATGACTTGCCAAAAATTGCCAGAATAGTGGTGGGTAAGCAATGGGAAGAGTTGACGCCGGAGCAACAGACCAAGCTGGAGGATGCGGTCAGTCGACTCAGTGTTTCTGCCTATGCCTATAATTTCAAGGATTTTTCTGGCGAGACTTTTTCCTTTATTTCAGAAGAGGAAACTGGACGTGGCGGCGTTGTCATACATTCAAACCTGAAAATTCCAGGTGACAGGGATGTAAAGTTCGACTACATGATGAAGAAAAAAGACGATACTTGGCAGATTATCAATATAATAGCGGATGGAGTCAGTGATTTGGCCTTGAAACGTTCGGATTACACCAGCGTTTTGACTCGTGAGGGGTTTGATGCTCTGCTTGCCAAAATCAATGAAAAAATTGAAAGTTACGCCAAGCAATAGGTTTGTTTAGGAATTATCAGTAATGCATACTCATAATCATCATCGCAAAATACACGTATCGACCTTAAGGATGCTGTTTTTATCAGGTGCGCTTACGATGGTGGGGTGTGCCGGTACTGATCAAGTCACCAATAGTTCGACCGCCTCGTCCGCGCCTATCGTTAGTCCAGATGATCCTTATGAAGGCTTTAATCGGCCGATGTATAATTTCAATATGGGTGTGGATAAATACCTGATGAAACCGGTGGCAGATGGTTACAAATTTATCACCCCAGATTTCATGGAAACTGGTGTAACCAATTTTTTTAGCAATCTGAAAGGGCTTAATGTCGTATTAAATGACATGCTGCAGGGCAAATTCGGACAAAGCGTATCCGACCTGGGACGTTTTACTACCAATTCCACCATCGGTGTTTTGGGGTTGTTTGACGTAGCTACTAATTTGGGTATGCCACAAAATCATGAAGATTTTGGGCAAACACTGGCGGTTTGGGGTGTGGATCAAGGCCCATATCTGGTCATACCATTCTTGGGGCCCACTACAGTCCGCGATGGTGGTGGCGGCATCATCGATAGAGCCGCTAATCCCAGTACCTATTTGTTGCCAGGAGCAGGCGTTCTGGAAGGTATCAGCGAGCGAGCCAATGCTGAAGGCGCTTTGAATTTTATCGACGAAGCCGCGTTGGATCCTTATGTATTCACCCGCGAATCGTTTTTGCAATATCGCAAGAATTTGGCTACTGATGGAAAAGTAAACGCCGACAGTATGGATTTAGACGTCGATTCTGCGTTGGAAAACGTTGAAGCTGATGATGCTGCCAGTCAGAATAAAACCAAGTAAGATTTTGTAACTATCCAGCCTACAAATAAACCCATCACTGCATCAGGGGTAAACCCTGAATATTTTCGATTTTTTGATAACCTGATGATTGAAGCATCAGGTTATCACTGGTTTTCAAACGTCCCGCAAAATATCCTCAATCAATTGCGGGCCTTTATAAATTAGTCCGCTATAAATTTGGATAAGACTGGCACCTGCCTGAATTTTTTCCTGAGCATCCTCGCTACTCAAAATTCCGCCAGCCGCAATAATAGGCAATTTATTCTGCAGTTCTGCCGCTAACACTTTCACCACTTTTGTTGAGCTGTCTTTGACTGGTGCGCCACTGAGTCCGCCGCTTTCATTGCTGTACTTGTGTCCCTGAACGTTGTCACGGGCAACGGTGGTGTTGGTTGCAATGACGCCATCCATCTCAAACTCCAACAGCAGCTGGGCAATATGGGTGATTTCTTCAGCATCCAAATCCGGGGCGATTTTGACGGCAATGGGCGTGTATTTGCCGTGTTGCGCATGCAAACTGGATTGTTCTTGTTTCAATGCCTCCAGCAAATACTTGATTTCATCGCCTTGTTGTAACTGTCGCAGATTTTTGGTGTTGGGGGAAGAAATGTTGATGGTGATATAGCTGGCCACCGGATAGCTTTTGCGCAAGCCAATCAGATAATCTTCGGTGGCATTTTCGATGGGCGTGTCGGCGTTTTTACCAATATTGATTCCTAAAATACCCTGATAATGGCTGCTTTGAACTTGCTGCAGCAGATGATCGATGCCCAAATTATTAAAGCCCATGCGATTGATGATGGCTTGATGTTCTGGCAGACGGAATAAGCGCGGCTTGGGATTTCCGGGTTGAGGGCGCGGCGTTACAGTGCCTATTTCAATAAAACCAAACCCTAATGCAGCTAAAGCATCGATGTAATCGCCGTTTTTATCCAGTCCGGCCGCCAAGCCCAAGGGATTGTTGAAAGTCAGGCCCATGACTTCTGTGGGTTTGGCGGTGGAGTTGGGTTTGCTTAACCCGGACAAGCCCCATTGGTTAGATATTTTGAGTAGTTTCAACGTGACATGATGGGCGAGTTCCGCATCAAGACTGAACAATAGCGGGCGAACTAAAGGGTAAAGATTCATAGTAATTCCGGAAAATACATTAATGCAGTGAATAAGCCACAGGATTAATTTGAGGTGTACGTTGCAGGATCAAGTCAGCCAGTAATCTGGCGGAAGCGGGTCCCATGACCAGACCGTTTCGAAAGTGTCCGGCGTTGATGCTGAGATTGTCCAGGTCAGGATGAAAGCCTATATACGGAACGCCATTCGGGGTTCCAGGGCGTAATCCTGCCCAGTGTGCGCAGATTGGGTATTGTTTTAAAGCGGGCAAAAGCCGGGTGGCAAACTGATATAAATCCTGTTTGGCTTGGTCTGTGGTTTGTTTTTCAAATCCAGCTTGCTCGACCGTGCTGCCGACCAAAATCTTGCCATCCCGGCGTGGGATCAGATAATGATCGTTGTCCAAAATCATATGCGGCAAGGTGTCAGGTCTGGCGTCAAATAGCAACATTTGCCCACGTACGGGTTGAATGTCCAGCTGGATGCTGGATTGGGGTAGCCATTGCTTCAAAAACTCTGCCGTCCAGGCACCAGCGCACAGCACGGTTTGACTGGGAGTGAATGACTGCTGCGTGGTCTTAATGGAATGCAGTCGGCGATGTAATATGACAATGTCTTTAATATCGGCGTGTTCGATGAAGCTTACACCTTGTTGAGTTAAATAAGCTCTCAAGGATTTGAGTAGTCTGGGATTGCGAATCTGGGCTATATCGGGCAACCATAAAGGCTGCTCAAAATCTGTTTCCAGATCAGTCAGCATCGAATGTGGAGCTGGTTGATAGCGAATTTTGCGTGATTCGCACCAATCCGTAGCTAGATTGATATCTGGGTTTTTGCAGATCAGCATGCCGCACGGATACCTTTCGGGATCGATGCCGCTGCTGGTATATAGTTCCTGACTAAGTTGAGGATACATTTTTAAACTATCAATTACTAAGTCGGAAATGGCGGCAGACTGGCGCCAGGGGTAAATCGGTAACAAGATGCCGCCACCAGCCCAGGAGGATTCTTGGCCTATGGTGGATTTATCCAGGATGGTGACTTGCCGTCCAGCCAAGCGCAGTTCGCGTGCAGTGAGCATGCCACTAATGCCGCCGCCTATGATTAAAATGTCCAAATCTTGGGTCATGAGAAAGTGTTAAGGGTTAGGTGATCAAAGTAACACGAAATTATTATTGATGGCGGTTGTGGAATTTAAAAAAATCAGTTTCAGTGAAGATGAGGGGGGGGCGATTTTTCCTGATTGCGTGAAGTGAATGTGTAAATTTTAAACTAAATGTTGTTTTTTATTAACACAAGTGGATTTTACTTTATGCATTTATCATATATATCTGATTTATATGTTTTTTTAAATTTCAAAAAAATAGACTTAAAACTTGTATGGATGCTTAAGTGCTGCTATTATTGCCACCGTAGAAAAATTCTGTGTTGCAATAAAGCAAATACCAGACTGTCTTACAACAATAACCCTTGGGGAAATGACTATGACTTTTAACAAAACCCAACTAGCGCTAGGTATCGCGGCAGCGTCTCTGACACTGGCATTGGTTGCGCCTGTGCAAGCAGCTGAAAGCAAAGCTGAGCGTGTAGCTGATGAAGCGGCGAAAAAAACCGAAGCCCTGGAATCGCAAATGCAACAAATGGCTGAGCAAATGCAAGCCATGCAAGCTGAATTGAAACGTGTTAAATCCACTTCTGCACAAGCTTCAACCGAAGCGGCTAAAGTTCAAGA
>CAZJYS010000037.1:0-15874 GCA_964550075.1 uncultured Methylomonas sp. | reverse complement strand
TTGGATAATGGGGTGCCTCGCTGGGATGACAAGGCTAATTTTCTGGGCTATATCGGCTGTTGCAGTGATATTACCGATATCAAATTGGCCATGGAAGAACGCGAACGTGCACGGCAAGCCGCCGAACATCTGGCGCAAATCAAGAGTGAATTTCTTGCCAACATGAGTCATGAAATTCGTACACCGTTGAACGGCATGCTGGGTTTTGCCCAGATAGGTTACCGGGAAAGTGCCGGGCGTGATCAATCGCAAAAAATCTTTGCTCGTATTTTGGAATCCGGCAAATTGCTGTTGAGTATCATCAACGACATTCTGGATTTTTCTAAAATTGAAGTGGGTAAGCTGATGATAGAAACCGAGCCTTATGCACCGGCAGACATCATCGACAATATCCTGACTGTTTTCAGCCAACCCGCTAAATCCAAAGGTTTGGCCATGCATGCGAAATTGCATCCAGAGCTACCTAAAGCTTGTTTGGGTGATCCGACTCGACTTTCGCAAATTCTGCTCAATCTGGTATCCAATGCATTGAAGTTCACTGAGTGTGGAGTGATCAATCTGGAAGCCAAACCTGAAGGTGACAATTTAGTATTTAGCGTCAGTGATTCCGGCATAGGTATGACGTCCGAACAAATTAGCCGCTTGTTTATGCCGTTTGAACAAGCGGATGCCAGCACTACACGTAAATTCGGTGGTACAGGACTTGGCTTGTCCATCAGTCAACGGCTTGCAGGTTTGATGGGTGGCGAGATACAGGTCGAAAGTACCCGGGGTGTAGGGAGTTGTTTTGTATTGACAATACCGTATGTCGGAACTGATTTGCCCGCAGCACCGGTTCCCCTGGCCAGCTACAACCTACCTTTAGGGCAGCGATTACAGGGGTTACGGATTCTGGCTGCCGAAGACAATGAAGTAAATCAGTTGGTCTTGCAGGATATGCTGACCAGCGAAGGCGCCAGATTGAAGTTGGTCAGCAATGGTCGATTGGCCGTTGAAGCGGTGCAAAAGGCTCCGAATGAATTTGATATTATTGTCATGGACGTGCAAATGCCGGAGATGGATGGTCGGGAAGCCGCTCGCCAAATCCAGGCGATTGCGCCAGGATTGGCCATCATTGGTCAGACTGCGCATGCCATGATTGAAGAACGAAATCTGAATTTGGCTGCGGGTATGGTGGATACTATTACCAAGCCGCTGATTCATGAGGATTTGGTATCCATCATCCTGCGTTATGTCGGCTCGATACCTAAGGCTTCTAACATTGAGCTGATCGATTGGGATGAGCTCTCAAAGCGTTTTAATCAGCGTAATGAATTTATCGAGAAGCTGCTGAATACGGCCATAAAGAGTTTGGACATGTTGCCAGCACAATTGCTCGAAGCGGCCAAGCATCAGGATATGCAGAGCATGGCTTTTATCGGGCATAGTCTCAAAGGAACGGCAGGTAATTTTGGTGCGAATCAGTTACAGGATTTGGCTCGTCAATTACAGGATAGCGCTAGAGCCAATGAACCTGGATCGGTCCAACTGGCTGAACAATGCGCCGCGCTTTTGGAGAATGTGTTGATTCAAATCAGGGAGAAATTGCAGAACATTCAAGCGGGCGGCTGATCTGGTTTGATAGTGCCAAACCTAGTTCTTTGTCAGATTATAAATACCAATACAATATGTTTACAGACGATTGATAGCCAAGGCGGCAATTCGGCTTTCTATCTCCTGCATCATGCGTTGGTAGGCATCTCCCTGTAAACCACCATAGCGGCGATTGAACTCGGATTCGGACATGAATTCCGGCAAATCGTCGGTTTTGGGCATGATATCGGCTTCGTTTGCCGATTTTAGAAAGGCTTGGATGGCTTTGGCGGTTTTTTCTCCGCCAATGGCAAGTTCACCCATCCGGGTTCCCGCCCGATCAGCGGCTATGTCATTAAATGAAAAACCGCTGCCATCTTTCGCATCCTGAATTTCCTTATATAAGCCCATCGCATCAGCCAGGGGTGAACCGGCGTCTGCGGCCAAAAAGGCCGATACCAGATAATGCTTGGTGAAATCATCGCGGTTCTGCAACAGCACGCTGCGCCACTGGGGTTGCTGTTGGCGGCGGAGACTGGGTAACAGTTTGCTCAAGTCTTTTTTATTGACGTAAAAAGCCAGTACCCGGATGACGGCACGATTTTCCTGGATGGCATCGCCGTTTCGGCTACGTTGCTGGGCTAATTGGAAGAGTGGTTGCAACACTTCGGTCAAGGTAAAGGCCTTATGGTGAGCCTGAGTCAATTCAGCCAAACGTTGTTGATAAACGCCGATGAGCTCGCGTTCCAGATCTGAAGCTAAAACATCCCCAATTTTTGCCGCCAGATCCGGACGCCATTGATAGGTTACGTACAGGCGTTGTGGCGTAAATTTCACCTGTTTGAGCATGCCGGTCAGGGCTTGAGTATCAATCTGCATGGGTAACGCCTGCAATATCAAATCGATCAGGCTTTGGGCGACCCAATCAGGAATGGCAAGCGCGCCTAGTGTCATGGCGGTGATTTCCGGTAATGCCTGGGTTTGTTTGAGCTTAAATTGCAGATTCAAATAACGTTTTGCTGTTTGGCCGGGCAACGGCAGGCTGGTTTCGATTCGGGCCAGACCTGATTCGAGTTTTAAACTGGCCGCGCCCTGCAGATATTGATTGGCGGCGTAATTCAAGGCCAAATTCAGTTCTTCCTGCCCGAGATTGGCAGTGGTGATGTGACCGGCTCTAACCCGGCGAGGATCGTTGCGATCGAATACCCGTTTGGCTTTGTCGATTTGCTCAGGAGTCAGCAGTGCGCGGGTGTTTAAAGTAGGTTCGTCGTCGATTGCCAGTAAAACTATCGTCACCAACAGGCATAACAATACGCCCAGCAATAACAACAAGCGCTGTATGAGCGAAAACATGTCTGTTGAAGGCTGAATTGATAAAGAGTCGTTAGGCCTCGGTAGTGACTCTTAATACTTCTTCAAGTGTCGTGATGCCTTGCAAGGCTTTGCCGATGCCGTCCTCGTACATGGTTTGCATGCCTTCTTGAATAGCTTGCTGCTGAATCACATAGGCTTCTTCATGTTTCATGATTTGTTTGCGGATGCTGTCGGTCATGGTCAAAAACTCAATGATGGCCAATCGGCCTTTGTAGCCGATGTTATTGCAGGTTGGGCAGCCGACAGGTTTGTGCAATATGATTTGGCCCTCGGGTTGCCAGCGTCTGAGTTGCATTTCTTCAATTAGGGTTTCCGAAGCGGGATGTGCTTCCTTACATACAGGACATAGTCTTCTGACCAAACGCTGGGCCAATATGCCGTTGATGGTGGAGCTAAGTAAATATTCCTCCAAGCCCATATCCTGAAGCCGGGTGACCCCGGCCGCGGCGTCGTTGGTGTGCAGGGTTGACAGCACCAAGTGACCGGTCAATGCCGATTGCACGGCGATTTTGGCGGTTTCCAGGTCCCGCATCTCGCCGATCATAATGACGTCCGGGTCTTGTCTGACGATGGAACGCAAGGCCGAAGCAAACGTTAAACCGATTTGCGGTTTGGCCTGAATCTGGTTGATGCCTTCCAGTTGGTATTCAACAGGGTCTTCTACGGTGATGATCTTGCGTTCAGGCGTGTTCAGTTGTTTCAGCGCAGCATACAAACTGGTGGATTTACCGCTACCGGTGGGACCGGTGATCAACACGATGCCGTGGGGTTGCGCCAGTACCTGCATGAAGTTCTCCGCCTGTTTGCCGACAAAACCCAGCGTGGCAAAATCCAATACGGCGTTTTCTTTGTCCAGCAAACGGATCACCACGCTTTCACCGTACAGGGTAGGGATGGTGGATACCCGCAAATCCAGCTCTTTGCCTATCATTTGCAATTTGATGCGGCCATCCTGCGGCAAGCGGCGTTCGGCGATGTTGAGTTTGGCCATGATCTTGATCCGCGACAACACGGCGGCTGTGGAAGCTACCGGTGGTGAATCGATATCTTGCAGAACACCGTCTATACGCAGACGTACTTTCAGGCTTTGTTCGAAAGGTTCGATATGCACGTCGGAAGCGCGGCTTTCCACGGCTTTTTGCAAAATGAAATTTACCATGCGGATGATCGGTGCTTCGCTGGCCAGATCTTTGAGATGCTCCAGATCTTCATTGTCTTCTTGTTCAACGGTCAGTCCATCCACCAGTTGATCCATTTGCGATTTACCTTCGCCGTATTGAATCTCCAGGGCAGCATCAATATCAGACAACTGGCCGACATGCGGGCGGATGGTTTTTCCGGTGGCTAATTGCAAGGCATGGGTCAGGTAGTCGTCTTCTGGATCCATCAGCGCCACATCGATTACTTCCTCTTCCGCTTGTAGACCGACCGCATGATGGTGTTTCAGAAAGCGTAATGACAAGGTATCGGTAAAAGGTGATTGAGACGGATAATGCTCCGGGCGCAGTCTGTCCAGTGAGTGGGTTTGAGCAAAAAAATCGGCCACATCGGCATCGGAACACAGACCCAGCTTAATCAACATCTTGGGTAACGAATCATCTTGCGCCGATTTTTGCATTCGGCGAGCCTTGGTCAAATCGCTTTCTGATAATTTGCCGTTGCGTTTCAACAGGGTTAAAAACTCGGCATATTTTTCGGCTGCTGTGACTGTTTCCATGATTAACCTTGTTGCATTGTCCTGAAGGGGTGACTGTTGTAGTGCTTACGAAACAACTCTAGCTATTAATGATTTATTAGGATGGATCCTTTAGTCTAGAGACTGAATAGTTACCACAATTTTAACCGAATCCTGACACTAATCGGGCGTTTGATTTTGCCGCCGTCGGAGCATTCAATTATGAGGTCATATCATGCGAAAAAAAAATCCGGCATTGCTGCCGGATTGTGAGGAAGGAAATTGAAAGTGCCGTTAAGCACATTGCATAGATAACATCAGTTTCATAAAGTTCACAGTTGCTAGGATTTTTTTATGAAACAACGAACATTTATCTTGTAGTTACTTTTTCGACAGTTCTTGCATTGGCTGAAGTATAACCAAGTCCATGCAATCTAGGCTTAAACGCATTCCTGGATTAATGGATATGTACTTCGCGAGAATTTGACTTATCACTTCTTCTCAAAGTATAGGCATCCTGATCACCTGGAATAGGTGTGCCATTGCTATTAAGCTGAATCAAGGTGCCGTCGTCATAAATGCTGTATTGACGTTTGGGGGCTTCTTTATTGGGTGTCAGTTCAAGGTGATTTTTCTTATCATCCCATGTGTATTTGCCTTTTTCGTAATACTCGCGGGCGGAGGGTTTTGCATATTGATAAACCAACAGATAGTTATTTTTTTGTTTGAGCGACAGGGTCATTTTAAGCCCATCGCAATCTTCTAAATCGCAGGGTAAATAGCCATAAAAAACCCCTCTGAATTTTGAAGATTCATCTTCAGGAGCCATATGGGCAGAGTGATCCATATCTTTTTGATGAATCATTTCGCGGGCTTTAAGGGTTTTTTCCTGGAGTTGCTTGTCTGACTCTGCCCAAGACGTGTTGACTGCTGTAAGGAGAGTGCCGAAAAAAATCAACGTCACATTTTTTGTAATTTTTGTTTTGAATGTTTGCATATAAGATTTTTCCGTTTCTGTAAATGCACTGCGTTGTCAATAAATGCCTGACTATTCTTGCTGAATATTCAATGGCGACGGTGGTGTGCGTCAGTTTGTATTATTTACCGGATTTAAATTAACGAAATTAGATACATAAGCTGTCGCATACTTTAAAGAAGCATACCAGCATAATAAATCATATCAATATCCACATACTCGATTGTAAAAGGCCGTGACAATTAAAAGGGGCAAGAGCGAAAGCTAATTGCCCGGTTTAACAAATTCTTTTTCTAGCCTCGCAGGGTCAGATAAGGCCCTAATGGGTCAGCACCCAAGGTGCCTACCAAGGATTGTAGATAGGCAGGTTGTTTGATTTTTTCCAGTTTCTCTTTTGCTTGTAGCTGGCGCTTTTGCAGTTGCATATCGGCCAGACTGGAACTATGGGTACTGTCATTAAGCATGCTGTCCAGATAGTTGATATGGTTTTGCCACAGGCTTATGTCTCGCTGCTGTTTGATAGTCAAGCGTTCCTGATACCAGGCCGAACTGAGTAAGGCTTCGCGGGTAAACAGGGCTCTCAGTTCCGGGTGATGTGCATCCATGCCTTGGTAGTGGCCTTGAGCCATGATATGCAGCAAGGCATAAAGGGGAGGGCAGGCGTCATCGATACTGCCATCATCCAGATATTGTTGAGCGACTCGCTGCTGGGTTTCGACGATGTTATTGATGCCGTCGACGAATACCTCCAGGTTTTGCCGCTCGGGTTGCAGAATTTCATCGGTGAATACCGCGTAAGGGTTATCGAAAATTTTGCCCATCAAGCCGTGCACGAAATGGCTGGTGATGCGATATCCGAGGCGACTGGCGAGCACCAAATTGCCTTTATGTTCAAAATCTGACAAAGGCTCCAGATAGCCATGCGTCAGCAGGTAATCCGGTTGCCTTTCCTTACGGGATAGTCGCGACCAGATTTCAGGAATCAGTAGGCTGATGTCATGATCCACTCGGATATCCGGGCCTATATGCCCGGCTGAACTGGAGAAGCCCGGATAGCCTGTCAGGATGAAAGACACCAGAGCATTATTCAGATCGGCAGTGGGGCGCAGGGCATTGAACGGGCCTTTAGTTAACGCACCTTCGCTACCGGCACCCGTCGTGGATGGCGATTTGCCAGTTAGCGAACAGACAAAATCCATGAACAGTTCCGGCAACTCCTGGTAGTGAATTGGATTGTAAACTGCCAACGCACGAATTTTGCCCTCCGGAGGGTTGTTGCGGCGTCCGGTTAAAACTGCATCAACGGGATGGCAGATTGGTGCATGCAAAGGAATTTTGCGATGTAGGCGCGCGCCCATTTCCGCGATGTATTTGCGGATGGGTTTGATCATATCGACGCGGGTTTCCAGATAGCGCGGGTTTTTGGAGGGCTTGCCATCAACCAATCGTGGATGCGCCGAAGACACTACGTAAGCCTGGTTTTGCTCATAAGCCTGATGCAGAAGTTGGTGCATGGGTGCGGTGAATTTAGAAAATGTCATGACATCTTCAACGATACCCGATAGCTTTTCATGATCCAGAGGCTCGAAATTGGCCATAAAGTTGCCGGGAGCGGCCATATTGGCTTCGGTTTGTTTATCGTAGCCTGGAATGATGGCGTCATCGGGGCGTTGGAATAACCTGTATTCACAGTTGCTGACCAGTTTTACACAGGGTGATGCGTTGTCTTCAGGCAGCAGGGCACGAATGGTATCCGACGAGACCACTACGGATGCGGAAATATCATCTTCCATTTGTACTTTTTCACAAGCCAGATAATCCTGCCGCACTTTAAAAGTACGCCAGTCGCCTTCCGAATCAAAGCCTACACGGAGATAGGTGGCAACGATTTTACGTTGATCCAGTTTCAATTCATGACCGGGGCCGCCATCGATAATGTCGACCGATAAATGATCGCGCCAGTGCTCGCCCCATTCGCTGCGATAAAAACGTTTGATCAAGAATACCAGCGCCAGAATATTGGGCGGGATGGCTTTCAGCCAGGCATTGAATTCGGCGTTGTAAGTCGGGGAGGGCGTCAACAACTTGATCACCGAACCCAAGCTACGTTGTTCGCTTAACAAGGTGCGACTTTTGCCGCTGTAGTGGGGGGTCAAAAACCGATCGGTATAATTTTTGTCGAAAATTTCCTGCACACGATCCAGGTCACGCATGAGGTCATCGACAAACATCGGACCATAAATCACTGCGTCTTCGATGGATTTGGAAATTTCCGATTTGCCGCCACCTGAAACGGTACAGGGTTTGTGGCAAAACGTGCCTTCAGCGACTGTCCCGACCAAACGCCAGGAAGGCGCGCCTGGATGTTTGCACATTTCAATTTTGTAACCGTTGGGTTGGATATAAACTTTACCCGGCTGCAATCTTATGCTGTGACTTTGACCATTTTTGATCCAGCTGATTTTCTGATTATTCAGATTCATCCTTAGGTCTTGAGGCACATAGATGATGTCCGGATACTGATTGTCTATGGCGTAGCCTTCCGGTTGCACCGTCATCGCGGCGCCGTAATGGTAGGCCATGTCATCAAAGTCATAACCCGGTTCGCGGGTCAGGCTGCCCACGCCAAATTCGTCACCGTGATTGAAGCGTCTGAAAGCCAGAGCGCCACCGGCATGCTCCTCTTCAGCCAGACCAAACAGGTTTGCGGCGTAGCTGATTTGAGTTTTGATTTCTTTTTTGCAATAGCCGTAATAATTATCGGCCACTAAAGTCACGATGACGCCTGATTTGTCCCTGGCAGTCAATTTAAAGGCTTGGCCGTTATTGTAGAGTTCATCTTCCTGTTGCCAGCACATGCCATCGTGGCGTTGTCTTTCACTGGCGTCATCCCAATGCGGCAAACCGACACTTTTTTTGGTTAATTTGGCCAGGTGAGGAGCCAAAATCACACACCCGCTGTGGCCGCTCCAGTGGTCAATATCCAGCCCGGCATCACATTCCGGAAGCGAAGGATTGCCACCGTTGCCGAAAATGCTTTCCACAAAATCCAGATTGCTGACCAGATTGCCGGGGGCAAAAAAGCGGATTTCCATGGATTTTTCCGGCTCGATGCCGGGAATTTCCGGACAAACAATAGGCCGTAGCAAAAGTGAGGCAAACATGCGAGCCGGTTGCGGCTGATTGGCGGTGAACGGCACGATCATCATATCGGCTGGTGGGTTTAAGGCCTGTTCCAGCATTCTGGCGAACGTCAGCTTGGGCACCTGCTTTTTGTCGCCCGGTACCGGTAATCCGCCTTCAGTAATATGAAAAGAGCCTTCGGTAGTGCGTCTATCACTGGCCGGATTGTGCAACACGCCTTGTTTAACGCGGTAACTGGAGACGATTTCCGATTTGAATTCGTTTGCGCCCAGTGGCAGGGAAAGTTCCCGAGCCACGCCGTGCTTATCCAGTTCGAAGGTCATGGTGGGTAAACTGGGGATTTTTTCTAGAGCCAGATCGGCTAGATAAGCATCCAGAAAATTTTGAATTCTACGATCAGGCGGATATAACGAAGAACTCGCCAGTAAGCGGTTTTTTTCCAGGTAACTGTTCAGCAAGTCCTGGGCGGTATCCATAAAAACAGCCGATTCCTGATCAATGCAGGTAGGCTGGCCGCAGGAGGCCAATTTTAGATTGATATATAAATGAAGTTGTTGCTGAAGACTTTGTTGATCCTGACTTTCCGATCCCAGACCTAATGCACGTTGCTTGTTCATGATGCCTTTCCAGAAGTAATAAATTGATAGCTTTATCATATAGTAAAGTCGGTATTTTCGGCAGTCTGAATCTTTGCATCAGCTGGGGCAGACCGGATTTTTTGTGATGTTTACAGGGTGAGTTTTAAATTGGTACTTTTTTGAAATCGATAATTCTGATTAAATGGCGCTATCAGATACTTAGGTCACCCTTCTGCAGAGAAATACCACATTGAAAGCTGTTCATAAGATACAACTCCTGGCATTAACTTTCGTTTTTTTGATTTTTCACAGCTTATCCGCTCATGCTCGCTATGCTGCGATTGTGATAGATGCTGACAGTGGGCGTGTGGTGCATGAGGTCGAAGCGACCCAGCGCTGGTATCCAGCCTCCTTAACCAAAGTCATGACGATCTATATGACTTTTAAGGCCATAGAAGCAGGGCGTTTGCATTTTGATGATACTTTAACCGTTTCTGCACATGCAGCCCGGCAACCGAATTCCAAACTCGGTTTACGATACGGTCAAAATATTAGTGTCGAGCAAGCCATCATGGCCGTCACAACCCGCTCTGCAAATGATGCGGCTGTGGTTTTGGCTGAAAGATTAGGCGGTACGGAATCCAATTTTGCCTTCATGATGACCGAGCAAGCGCATCGTATGGGCATGAATAGCAGTTCTTTTCAAAATGCCAGCGGTTTGCCCGATGAAGGTCAGATCAGCAGTGCTCGCGATTTAGCTTTGTTATCTGCAACGTTGATTAAGGATTATCCGCAATATTACCGTTTTTTTGGAGCCACCGAATTTGCTTATAAAGGTCGATTGCTGCCCAACACCAACCGAATCCTGAAAACCTATCCGGATGCCGATGGCCTTAAAACCGGCTTTACTTGTGGTTCCGGTTACAACCTGATTGCATCCGCCAAACGTGATGGGCGGCGTTTGATTGGGGTGTTATTGGGTGCCCACAGCAGTTCCGAACGTTTTCAGCAAATGGGCAATTTATTGGATTTAGGTTTTGCCAAAAGTCAGGCAGGAGCCTTTGGGCTACCTGTTGATCAGTTGAGCGGTAATCATTATTCACCACCGCCATTTCAATTATCCACTAATCGTTGTGCAGGCAGTGCAGAACACATGGGCGCAGATCTGAGTACGATTGCCACGGATGATGTGCGGCCTGCCAGAGTGGTAAACCGTAAGTCAGGTAAACGTCATGCTCAAGCCAAGTACGGCAGTGGCAAAACGGTTAAAGGCAAAACCATAAAATCCAAGAGCGTAAACAAGGGAAAAACAACGGTAGCAAAATCGTCAAAATCTAAATCAACCAGTTCAGTCAAGTCTGTTAAAGTCAAATCGACTAAAACCCAGACAGTGAACGCAAAACCCGCCAAATCCAAGGCCAGCAGCAGCAAACAAGCTAAAGCTAAATCGTAAATTTAGCTTCGGCATTATTTACTTGCCAGGCTTTTAAAATTGCTTAAATTCAATAATGCGGTGGTCTTTCATCCTGCACCGCCGGATTTCGCTCGGCCATTGCCAACTGATGTATCTTGTCATTGAGTCGTTTGCAGGTTTCTTCCAATTTGGTTATTTGCTGCTGCTGGCTGGCTACTACCGTATTTAGCGCTTGCAGCAAATCTTCCTGATAGGATTGTTTGATTTCCAGTTCGATAATGCGGGCTTCGTTCATGACAGATTTTTATTCTAAATTCACAAGTCGTTATTGTAATTGATTTTGAATTGGCAAAATTTTCAGCGGCTTTACACGGCCTGGATAAACTCGGTTATGATTGCCAAATCATCAACCACAGCGAGGACGCGACGATGACGACCATCACAGATCCGGTCATAGGCCGTTGGTACAAAGACTTTGAAAACAATCTCACCTTCAAGGTCGTGGCCATTGATACTAAAGACGAAACCATAGACGTTCAGTACGCCAATGGTGACTTAGGTGAGTACGATAATGACGCCTGGTACGCTTCGACCTTTGATTACATCGAAGACCCGGAAGACTGGAGTGCACCGTTCGACGAGCTGGAATTGGATGATCTGGGCTACACGGATACCGATCGCCATGCCCGTGCGGATAGTGAAGACCTGGATATCAGCGATTTTCTGGATTAAAACTGAGTAGTTTTTATGAAAATGACCCCGCAACAATTTCTGGACTGGGAATCCAAGTGTATTACTCTGTTGGCGATGTCCGGCGCTGGCAAAACCACCTTATCCAGTAAATTGCCACGGGATAAATGGTTTCATTATTCAGGTGATTACAGGATTGGCACCAAATATCTGGAAGAGCCGATACTTGATAACATTAAACAACAGGCGATGGGCGTGCCTTTTTTGCGGGATTTGCTCAAGTCGGATTCGATTTATATTTGCAGCAATGTGACAGTCGAAAACCTGTCTCCGGTATCCAGTTTTCTGGGCAAACTCGGCGATCCGGCCAAGGGAGGGTTATCACTGGCCGAATTCAAGCGTCGTCAAGCCTTGCATCATCAGGCAGAAGTGGCGGCCATGAGCGATGTGCCGGATTTTATCCATAAAGCCGAAGATATTTATGGCTACAAACACTTCATCAATGATGCCGGTGGCAGTGTTTGTGAATTGGACTGTCCGGCTGTTTTGGAAACTTTGGCCAAACATACCTTGATTATCTATATCAAAATTCCACCCACGCTGGAACAAACCATTATTCAGCGAGCCAAAAGCGATCCCAAACCCCTGTATTATCGTCCTGAATTTATGGATGAAAAATTAAATGTTTTTCTGCAGGAACGTTGTCTAAGTTCTACCGATCAGATCGATCCTGATGAGTTTGTCAGTTGGGTTTTTCCAGAGCTGTTCAAATCCAGAATCCCTCGTTACGAGGCCATTGCTCAGCAATACGGTTATACCGTAGACGGTGACGATGTGGCTAAAGTCCGCAATGAAGAAGACTTTATGCAGTTGATTGCGCAAGCTATTGCGCAACAACAAGCTTGATTGAGTTATCGATATGCCTTTAGTTGCCCATACTGGTCTGCCGACTTTTGAAAGGTTGCGTGAAGAAGGGGAGGAAATACTCTCTGCCGATCGCGCCAATCATCAGTCCATACGCGAGTTACATATCGGTTTGCTCAATATCATGCCGGACGCAGCGCTGGAAGCCACAGAACGGCAGTTTTTCCGCTTGGTAGGGGCGTGCAATCAAATTGCCCAGTTTCATGTACATCCTTTTACCATTAAGGGTCTGGAGCGCAGCCCGGCCGCTTTGCAACACATTCAAACCTATTACGAGAGTTTTGAACAAATCAAACAGGATGGCCTGGATGCTCTGATTATCAGTGGCGCCAACGTGACACACCCTCACCTTCAAGAAGAGGACTTTTGGCAACCATTGACCGAAGTGTTTGACTGGGCCAAACAAAACGTCACCTCAATTCTTTGCTCCTGCCTGGCTACCCATGCCCTGATTCAAAGTTGTTATGGTGTTGAACGCACCCGTTTACCCGCCAAACGCTGGGGGGTCTTTTCGCATAAGGTGGTGGATAGACATCACCCATTAATTGCCGAAATCAATACCCGTTTCGACGTACCGCATTCAAGATTTAACGAAGTCTTTCAAACGGATATGGAAAAACACGGTTTGAAAGTGTTGGTGGCCAGTGAAGAAGCCGGAGTGCATCTGGCGGTTAGTCCGGATGGATTTCGTATCGTGTTTTTTCAAGGCCATCCGGAATACGATGACATCAGTTTATTGAAGGAATATAAGCGTGAAGTTTTACGTTTTTACAACAACGAGCGCCCCGATTATCCGCCATATCCTGATCACTATTTTGATACCGAAGTGCAGCAATGGCTGGCTGATTATGCAGAACATGTAAAAACTGCCAAAGCCGAAGGTTTGCCTTTACAAGCCATGCCTGAGGCAAAAATTATCCAGCACTTGGATAATACTTGGCGCGATTCAGCCAAGGCCGTATTCAACAACTGGCTGGGCAAGGTTTACCAAATTACCAACGAAGACCGCCGCCTGCCGTTCATGGACGGTATCGACCCTGAAAATCCGTTAGGCTTATAAATGCACGCGGATTTCCTGCAACAAGCCATCGATCTGGCGACGCAAAACGTCGCCAATGGCGGCGGACCTTTCGGGGCTATCGTGGTAAGAGACCAGCAAATTATCGCCAGCAGTGGCAACCGCGTCACCCCCAATCTGGATCCCACCGCCCATGCCGAAATCATGGCCATTCGTCTGGCCTGCCAGCAGTTACAGGATTTTCAGTTAACCGATTGCTTTCTGTATACGAGTTGCGAGCCTTGCCCTATGTGTCTGGGTGCGATCTACTGGGCCAGATTGAAACAGGTTTATTACGCCTGCAACCGTTTCGACGCCGCCGCCGCCGGGTTTGATGACAGCTTTATCTACGATGAAATTCCCAAGTCGCCTGTGCAGCGAAATATACCCATGATTTATTTGCAATCTGAAGATGCGGGGGCACCGTTTTTGGCTTGGCGGTTGATGGAAGATAAGTTGCGGTATTGAATGTTTTATAGCTGTCGATTAACGGAGTCTGAGGTTAAATAAAACACCAACCTTTAGATGTAAAACGGAAAGGAAATATTTTGCAATTCAAGATTTTTTCTTCACAACAGGTTTTGTGGTCGCTACATGGAAAACTATTTGATTACTTGTTAGTGTGTGGAAATGAATATGCTTTATCACTATACAAGCTTAAACGGGATTCTCGGGATATTGCGAAGCCGAAGCATTTGGGCTACGCACGCTTCGTATCTGAATGATGCGAGCGAATTCTTCCACGGTCTGCAGTTCGTCAAAGAGGAGGCTGTTGGCATCTTCATGGAAGACGATTATCTGGCTCCATTCGGGTGGGCAGTTCGCCATGGTCTTGAGTCTGTCTCTGCCGATGATCTCTATATTGCCTCCTTTAGCGAGAAGGCTGATCTTCTCAGTCAGTGGCGAGGCTATTGCCCAGCCGGTGCTGGCCTGTGCTTGGGCTTCGAATTAAATCATCTGAGGAATTTCTGCCAAGAGAGAGGGTATCGGCTAGAAAAGTGCCTCTATGAGCATAATCAGCAGATTCAGCAGGTTGTGGAACGTGTGAATCAATGCCTTGAGCGGTTCCCCAAGCCGCATTTGACCCGGAGCGACTACGAAAAACTTGATTCCCAAGGTCAGGTAAACGCAGTGATTGACTATGGGCTTCGGACGTCGGAAGGAACAGAAAAGCCGCAGGCTGACTCTGCGGTTAACTTGCTTTGCGCCGAGATCTCGATGCTTGCACCACTCTTTAAGAATCAAGGATTCCAAGAGGAAGCAGAGTGGCGCATAGTAGCAGAGGGGCCGATCGAACCAGTGCAATTCCGGACAAATATGTCCTATCTGGCACCCTTTGTGGAGCTAGAAGTCCTTTCGGAAACGACGGTGTCCGCTTTACGGGAAGTCATTATTGGGCCTAATCCAAATCAAAGACGCTGTGAATCTTCCGTCAAGAAGTTGTTAGTGTCGTGTGGGTTCGGTGAAGTAGAAGTGAAACTGTCTCCATTGCCATTTAATAGTTGGTGACACCAGATTGGCTGACGAGTAGATGAAATTTGTAAGGCAGATTCGCGATAGCAATCCGCCAAAACTTTGAGATATTGGCGTTTTGCTATCGCGAAATCGCCCTGCAGTTCTAAAACTTCGAGGTTTTAAAATGATGATGAAACAATTTGATGTAATTATTGAAAAAGATTCTGAAGGTTATTATGTGGCTTCCGTTCCGGCGTTAAAAGGTTGTCACACCCAAGCTCAGTCACTGGATGTACTTATGGAACGGATTCGTGAGGTCATTGAGCTTTGTTTGGAGGTTCAGGGCGAAACATATGAACCCCTTGATTTTGTTGGGGTTCAACGAATTTCCGTTGCAGCATGACATCTTTTCCCAGTTTAACCGGCAAGGATTTATTGCTGGCTTTGAAAAATGCGGGTTTTACCGTTATTAGAATTAAAGGAAGTCATCATTTTGTACAACATCTAGATGGACGGTCAACGGTTGTGCCGGTTCATACTGGCGAAACAATTGGGCCAGGATTGCTAAGCAAAATACTTCGGGATTGCGAATTAAGCCGGGAGCAATTACAAAGCCTCTTGTGATTTGTTTAGTTGTCCAATGCTTCACCCTTGATCATGAGCCGTTAGTTTTTGATTTTTACCATCCGTCCCGTAATCAACAACCCCAACAATCCAAACCACATCAAACCCGGAATCAAACCCATATGGCGTTGATAAAACGTGCTTTGTGGCTGCTGTAAATATTTCACGTTGTAAGCACCGGACCAGCTTTTATCAACTGGGGAAAACCCCAGCGTGTCGCCATTGGCGAGTGAAACTGTCGATACGCCTGTATTGGTCACTCGCAACACCGGACGGCGGAATTCCACGCCACGGGCCAGGGTCATATACAAGTGTTGATAAGGTTCCTGCCAGCCGCCATACCAGGAGTCATTGGTCACATTAACGATAAATTGCGCGCCCAGATCTGCCA
>CAZJYS010000036.1:11482-15929 GCA_964550075.1 uncultured Methylomonas sp. | reverse complement strand
CAAAATCAAATCTCATCAGCACAGCCTTAACCTTGAATAAGGCATATTCAATAACGCATGATGGTATTCCTCAGCTAACCTCAACAAATATTGCTCTTGCAAACTCGGTTAATTTGGATTTTAAAAACTACTATCCGGATATAAACCATACCCCAGGCCAAGCTCTGCTTAGCAATGGCGTAGGCCTCACATCGCCGCCGCTTTTGCATCACAATGCTTTTGCTATCTTCCCGCCTATATCCCCAGAACTCCGCAATATCTCGATTGTCTCGCCTGAAGAAATCCCTCTTCAATGGGACTTGAACCGCTTCTACACATTTGCTTCCAGCCAACCCCGTCGAGACTTTATTTACCCTGTTCAAATTATTTCCGGCAAGCCTTTCGGGCCGAATTTAACCCCATCTGATAAACCAAGCCCCAAGATAAACATAGGGCTAACCAGATCAAAAACTCAGAGTTATCAGCCTGCATGCGCTATTACTGGCAGGTATATCGCTATCGTTCCGGACATCATAAGGAACTCTTTCGAAATCGACTCCCGATCCGATTTAGCGCCTGGCCCCGCGGATGCTGGCGACATCGACAAAACACACTCTTTACCATCCAACCGATACGACTGGCTGTTTTGTAAACAAAGCCACCTGTTCGTAGCGCCTCCTTCAAAAATCACAACACACTTTGAGATTTACGCATGAACATGCTAACCGACCGCTGGACTTTCCAGTCATTTGTCCAAGATAACGCTCGCCAATCATTAACCTATAACGACCAGTAAAGGAGCTGTAATGAAACCGTTCGACATCCTCATAAAAAAGAAACCCTTGATCATCAGTCTTGAAATCCTGTTGGGCATTAGTAGTGTGAATCTGCATGCAGAACCCATGACCGACGAAACTCAGCCCTCTGCAGAAGCTGAAGCAACCGATCAAACCCAGCAGGCCACGCAAGCTAAAAAATCGGATAACACTGATGAACTGGAAGCGGTTGAAGTCGAAGCGGATGGTCGCGGCAAAAACCTGATTGGCATAGCCGGTTCAGCATCGGAAGGCGAAGTCAGTCAAAAACAATTTGAACATCGTCCGCTTTCACGTAACGGCGAGCTGATTGAAGTCATACCCGGGGCAGTTGCCACCCAGCACAGCGGCTCCGGCAAGGCCAATCAATACTTCCTGCGCGGCTTCAATCTGGATCACGGTACCGACTTCACTACCTTTGTCGATGGCATCCCGATGAACATGACCACCCACGCTCACGGTCAAGGCTATATGGACATCAACAGCATCATCCCGGAACTGGTCGAAAAAGTGGATTACGGCAAAGGCCCCTATTATGCTGAAGTAGGCGATTTTGCCGCAGCAGGTTATGCCAAGATGCATACCATGAATAAACTGGATAAAGGCATCGTCAAGTTCACCGCAGGCGAATATGACTATTACAGAACCTTGATTGCTAATTCCAATAAATTGGGCGATGGCGATTTATTGTATGCGGGTGAGTTCAATCTCTATGATGGTGTCTGGGATGTACCGGAAGACACCCGAAAATTTAATGGTATGTTGAAGTACACCCTGGACAGACAAGACTGGGGCATGTCGATCAGTGGTAAGGCTTACAACAACAATTGGACGGCGACCAACCAGATACCGGATTATGCTGTCGAAAACGGCACGCTGGGTTTGTATGGCTCCATGGATCCTAGCGACGGCGGCTCATCCAATCGCTATAGTGTGGCCGGTAATTTCTGGCAAACCGGTGACAATTGGAAAAACGAAGCCAACATCTATTCGCTGTATACCGACTTAAATCTCTATTCCAATTTCAGCGGCTATACCCTGAGCCGGAAAAACCCCGGCAACCAGCCTCTAGACCCCGATACCCGTTATTTCTCGTCAGATCAAATTTTACAATCCGAACGCCGGGTGCAAACCGGTGCCAATTTCGAGCATACCCGTTACAACAAGGTATTGGGTTTTGAAATGGATAACAGCATAGGTCTGCAGTTCCGGCATGACGATATCATGGACTTGGGACTGTATCAAACCACGCAAAGACAAGTTCAAGCTACTGTCAGCAAAAGCGACGTGGGTGTGACCACCATCGGTACTTATCTAAAAAACCAGACGCATTGGCACGAGAAATTCAGAACGATTGCTGGTTTTCGCGCCGACTTCCTGAATAACGATGTACGGGTGCGTGATACCACCGTTCATGATTCAGCCGTGAATGACGATAACTCCGGTAATCGGGGTAAAGTCATGCTGAGCCCCAAAATCAGCATGGTGGTTGGCCCCTGGTACGACACCGAATATTTTGTCAATGCCGGTTATGGCTATCATTCCAATGATGCGCGCGGCACCACCATCCGCCGCGACCCCACCAATGGCGAATTCCTTAACGCTTCAGAGTCCAAAATCAATCCGGCTGCTTGGTCACGCGGTGCTGAAGCGGGGATACGCAGCAACTTCATCCCCGGCTTGAACACCACCCTCGCCGCCTGGTGGCTACAATCCAGCCAGGAGCTGGTATTCGTCGGCGATGCCGGTACTACGGAAATCAATGGAGCCTCGGATCGCTACGGTATAGAATGGACTAACTATTACAAACCCACCGACTGGCTGACGCTGGACGCCGATTATGCGGTCACAACCGCTCGTTTTGCCGATACACCTGAAGGTGCCACCGACAATTTCATCCCTAATTCAGTAGGACGCGTCATCAGTACCGGGATTTTGGTCGAAGATTCCTGGTATGACACCGGCGTGTTCGGCACCTTGCGGATGCGTCATTTCGGTCATGTGCCGCTGGACGAATCGGGTAACTACTGGTCGGGCAATACCACCATCGTCAACCTCGGCGCCGGTATTAAACGAAAACATTACAAACTGGAAATCGACGTGTTTAATCTGCTCGGTTCCAGAAACAACGACATTGCTTATGCTTACGAATCGGCATACCCAAATGGAACCGAAACCGTCAACGGCGTATTGAGTCATCCGGTAGAACCGCGTATGGTTCGTGGTACGATTACGGTGAATTTTTAAGGATTATTTTGAATGAAATTACTGACTATCAATACTGGAAAATGGCTGATTGCAGTCTTCATGTTGCTGCAATCCATGAGCGGATTTGCCCATCCGCCCGGCTTAAGCTCGCTGGATTTATCCATCAATGCCAGCCAAATCAATGTTAAAGCCATTTTTGCCTTGCAAGATGTTGAAGCCTTTAGCCCCATGGACACTGATCTGGATGCCGAGGTGACTGATGCGGAACGCGAAGCATCCAAACCCAATATCGCCAAGTTTTTAATAGAACAACTGCGTATCCAGGTTGATAGTCAGGATGTATCGCCCGATGATATCAGGCCCGTCAGTTTTGATGACCAAAACAATGTCCATGTGGAGTTACATTATCCGGCAGTGCCCAAACAACAGTTGCTGGTGCAATCGAAATTTCTATCGCTGTTACCGGAAGGGCATCAACAATATCTGACCATCAAAGGCATAGACGGCAAACCCCTCAATGAAAAAATGCTGGGTAAACAGGATGATCAAGTCAGCATTTCTTTTGCAGCTAATGCCGGAGAGTCCAATACCTCACCCTCTTTGTTTGCCACCTTTAGTGATTTTTTCAAATTGGGCATAGAGCACATTGTGACCGGCTATGACCACTTGTTATTTTTGTTTGCTTTACTGGCAGTCACGCATAGTTTTTGGCCCGCCTTAAAAATCATCACTTTTTTCACCATCGCTCACTCGATTACGCTGGCATTGGCTGGACTAAATCTGGTTGAAATACCCAGCAGTTTTGTAGAACCCTTTATTGCCGCCACCATTGTTTATGTCGGTGTCGAGAACATTATTCGCGGCGATCACCCGAAAGGTCGACATTGGCTGACTTTTGGCTTTGGCTTGATTCATGGCTTTGGGTTTGCTGGCGTGTTGCGGGAAATGGAAATATCTTCTAGCGGAACAGGTATTCTGCTACCGTTGCTGTCTTTCAACTTAGGTATTGAAACCGGGCAAATTGCGGTAGCAAGCATCGTATTACCCATGATCTGGTGGCTGAATAACAAAGTGGAAATTGCCGATAAATTCCTCAGAGGCTGTTCGATTATTGTCAGCCTGATGGGGTTTTACTGGTTTCTGGAAAGAACGGTTCTCCAATAAACATAACAAAAAGGATCAGATGATGAAATTATTAAAGCTTTTCTGTTTAGGTTTAATGCTTGTTATTCATCAACCCGCAGTTCAGGCAGGTAAATATAATCTTGAACCCGGGGATGCCGTCTTAACCAACTGTCACGATATTTATACCAAAGGCGTCGTCAAAGCCAAGGTCGATGACGGCTATACCGTGCATTTCCCCAAAGGCAGCGGCCCTATCCAATGTCCACCATTTCGTTGGCACGCCGAGTTTGTAGTACCGTTTCAATCAGTGCCTGAATACC
>CAZJYS010000036.1:0-11382 GCA_964550075.1 uncultured Methylomonas sp. | reverse complement strand
CCATTTCGTTGGCACGCCGAGTTTGTAGTACCGTTTCAATCAGTGCCTGAATACCATTTGAAATCCATGGGTGGCTTTAAACAGGATTTGGTATTTAAAGTGGGGGAATCGGTGATTTTGCATTTTGATACCGATAGAAGGGTCGTCAATAACAAAGCCTCGATTGATATCAATACTGAGATCACCGACATTAGCGGTAACGGAGCGATTGCGGTGAAATTGTCCCCCAACAACAGCCCGGAAGCAGCGGCCACTTTCTGGCAATGGGTAGGCGGAAATTACGTCGATTTACGCCACAAATCACTTGATGTGGAGAAAGCAAAACGCTCTCGCTAGCTATACCACTTTAAGGAGAATCACGCCTAGACTGGAATCCTGCTGCAAATTTATCAGGACTCCAGCCTATGCAACAGCGACGAAATCGTTTTGCAGTTAAAGCGACTGGCTGATCAGGTAATGTTGCAATTCCTGCATTACCTGACCGACAACCAAGTTTGCTAAAAATTGACGTTGATGTTGGTCAACCAGACGTGATTAAGCGCATCTGGCGCACCCGCATTATTGATAAACTGGACTTGATATCCGGTATCGACATTCAATTGCGGCGTCAACTTGTAACCTACCCCGACATAACTACGGTTCTGATTGATACCAGGCTTGACCGTCAAAGCCATCCGCCCATCATCAATGCCATTAAAATACACAAACAACTCATCCAGCGCGATCAGATAAACACTGGTGTCGGGCAAGGTGTAAACAAAACGGAAACGGTGACGCATGCGATGGCCGATTTCCCCCTCGTCCTCAAAAAAACGCTGCTCAAGACGAAACCGGTATTGAAAATTCAACTGCGATGTCCAGTTATCGATCCATTGCACCTGCTCCATGATATCGTTGGTCGCCATCTCAAAATCAGTGAGTTCGTTATATTCACCTTGCCAGGTGTAACCCGCCCAAAGTTGCAATTGCTTGGTTAATTTATAACCTAATAATGGCCGAACTATGATCTGACTAAATTCCGAATTATCATTTTTAGTACGCGGCGCCAACTCCAAAAAAGCTAAAAACGGACTGCCACCAAAATCGGTTTGAAACGTACTACTAACCCAAGCATCAAAATCTTCTTTAACTGGCGTGGCATAAGTTGGTAATGAGCTAAAGACTAAACTGCTCAGAAGTAAAGGCGTAGTGTATTTGTACATAAAATCAATTGGGTTGATAGCCGTTCAGGCCTTAGCTTAAAGAGGTTCAATTCAGAACAATTCGGGATCCAAACCTTTTTATTCCTTAAAAGGTAAGTGTCGGTCGATTGGATTGATCTATGCAAATCAAGATTGACAATCCAAATAAAAAATTAGAATCAGCATTGGCTCAAAGCCATAAAATTCATGTTGGAATCATAGCAAATTCGAAGAAGATAAGCTGACAACATTAAATTGCTTTTAAACCCTTGACACCAAAAGCATTAGTCTCTCGTGGCATTATCCCCGAGCAGCATTATTGCGACTAGGTTTGCTGCTGCCGACGCCGATAGGCTTTTACCGCCGGGTAAGTAACTAATCCCAAAACAACAAATCCAATCAGCAAAGGCCAAAACTCAGCCTGATTCCATTCCTCGCGCTTTTGCTCCCGTAACTTCGTATCGATACGGCTGTATTTCAAGCGATTGCTGATCATCCTTGCCGGTTTCAGATTTTTATACCAGGCATGCAGCAAGGAGAAATCTTTGGGGTAATAGCCAAACAGCCAAGGCGCATCCTGCCGCAATATCGTCTGCATCCTGTCTATGATTTGCTGACGTTCAGGACCATTTTGCATGTTGCGCATTTGTTCGAATAGCCGATCGAACTCCGGGTTGGCGTAGTTACCGGCGTTTTCGCCACCTTGCTTGACTTTAGAGTTGGGGCCATACAGAAGAAAAAAGAAGTTTTCTGGATCGGGGTAATCAGCGTTCCAACCCCAAACAAAAATCTGCGCAGCACCGCTACGCATTTTTTCCTGAAAACGGTTGTAATCGGTGCCGCGTATCACTAACTGAATACCCAGTTTTTCGAACTGTTTGCGATACCAGTTCATCAATGCTCGGTCATCGGTACCCACCGCCGTAGTATCGAAATACAGCAATAAAGCCTGACCGGTTTTAGGGTCGATACCATTGGCATAGCCGGCTTCAGTGAGGAGTTGTTTGGCAACAGCAATGGATTTACGTTTGGGTTTGCCGTTTTCCCAGTCATAAACAACCGGATTGATACCGGCCTGCCCATCCTGATGACCAAATATTTCAGGCGGCAGAGCACCCTGTGCAGCAATGCCTCGGCCATTGGCAAAAATGGCAATAAATTCTTCGTAATCAACGGCAATCGAAACGGCTTGCCTGAGTTTGCGAGCAGATTCCGTGTCACCACCAATCACGCTATCCAGCATGTTGAAACCCATGTAAAAAATCGAGGTGGAGACGGAGGTTTGCAACTGGATTTGCTTTTCCTGCATCATCGGCGTGAGCTGTGGATCGCCGCTGCCGGAAAACTGTACAGCCTGATCAAAACTATCCGACGCAATACCGGATGCATCGTAATAACCCTGCAAGAACTTGGCCCAATAAGGGATGGTTTCCTTTTCCAGAGTGTAAATCACTTTGTCGACAAACGGCAGTTGCTTGCCTGCATCTACTAACCAGCCCGCTTCTTGATCACCGGGATCGCCTTCTGTGGGGTAAAAATCCGGGTGATAATTAGGATTTTTGCTGAGCACCATGCGTCGGTTGGGATTGTTTTCTTCCAGCCAATAAGGCCCGGTGCCCACTGGAAACCAATCAAGGGTAATATTTTTGTTTTTTAACTCGGCTTGCGCGTAAAAAGCATCAGCCTCCCAAGGCATGGGGGCAAAAAACGGCATCGCCAGCCAATATTGAAACTGTGGATACTTGCCTTTAATACGAATCCGGTATTGATGATTATTCAATACACTTGCGCCCGTTAAAGTCTGATTTTTCAATTCCTGGATGGTGATCCCGGCAGTTTTTTGGCTGAACTCGGCAAAACCATCAATGTACCCAGCCATCAGCTCGGCGATCGGCGATTGGATCTTCGGATAAGCCAGGCGTTTGATTTGATAGACGTAATCTTCTGCTGTTAGCTCACGAGTTTGCCTGTTGGGCAAATCTGCCAGCGTCTGAATAGTTTGTAATTGTTCGGTGCTTAAATTGTGATAAAGCGGCCTACCCTGCTGATCTTGACTGAAGGCTGGATGCGGTTGGTAAAGGATGCCGGGCTTGATGTCGATAATGTAATCGCTGTAAGCAATCAATTTTTCATCGGCGGTTTCCGGCAAAAGCTGGCCTTGTTGATCGACATATTGCACTGTGGGCAGGTTTGCTGCCGTCAAAGGCTGCAATTGATACGGGCGTTTCAGGTAATGATACTGCAGTGGCGGCTCGTAAATCTGGCCGATAAATCCATATTCATCACTGCTATAAGCCACGGCCGGATCGAGATGTTTGGGCCGCTCGGCAAATGAAGAATAAAGAATGGTTTGGCTGCTATCGGCTTTGGGATAAGGATTATTCAGCTGGGAAATGTCGCAAGCCGTTTGCGAAAGCAAAATGAGTGCAAAAATCGAAATTCGAGTTTTCAAAGCTGGAAAATGGCTGGGCATCATGCGAGAGTCATAGAGAGTTTCCAACATTCTACAACAGTGCCAGTTCGTTGGAGATTAGGTTAAATATTAAGTGAAGTAGGATGGGCTAAGCAACGCGTAGCCCATCGCTTCCAATGATGAGCTTCTAACGTCGGCCCATCCTAAAATATCAATAAATTCAGCAACCTTGAAGACTAAATGTCAATAGACTGCGAGGCCTTACGCCAGATTATTGATGGGTGCTTCAGGGTTAACATCGGCATCGTAATCAACGCCTTGCACCTCAAAACCAAATAGCTTGAGGAATTCGTGTTTGTAACCGGCAAAATCGGTCAACTCGTTGATATTGTCGTTACTGACTTGCTGCCACAATTCGTTGACACGGTCTTGCACTTGCGGTTGCAATTCCTTCAGGTCAGCGCGCAATCTACCTTCCTCATCAAGGATTGGCGATGCGCCATATAAGCTATCGCGGAACAAACCATTGACTTGTTCTATACAACCCTCATGCGTACCTTGTTCTTTCATGACTTTAAACAATAAGGCCAGATACAAAGGCATTACCGGAATCGCTGCACTGGCTTGAGTCACCACGGCTTTTAATACCGACACGCGGGCATCGCCACCCGTTGCAGCCAATTTGGCGCGAATATCGATTACGCGTTTATCCAGATCTTTCTTTGCTGCGCCTATCGTGCCATCCCAGTAAATATCCCAAGTGACTTTTTCACCTAAGTAAGTAAAGGCGGTGGTTTTGGCGCCATCTGCCAGCACATCGGCTTCAGCCAGTGCATCAATCCACATTTGCCAATCTTCGCCCCCCATCACGGCGACCGTGTTATCGATTTCTTCTTGCGTCGCGGCTGGCAAGGTAAAGGATTTGATCACTTCTTTGTCGGTATCGATACCGTTTTGCACCAAATCTTTGCCTATCGGTTTCAAGGTCGAATTATGTGTCACGCCAGTTTTGGGATGGGTGCGACGTGGAGCAGCCAAGCTGTAAATCACACAATCAACTTTTCCGAGATCCTGTTTGATCGCGGCTATAGTTTTTTGTTTGATCTCGTCAGAGAAAGCATCGCCGTTGATGCTCTTGGCATAAAGGCCTTCAGCTTCAGCAAATTTATGAAACGCCGCAGAGTTATACCAGCCTGGCGTGCCCGGTTTGTCAGCAGTGCCTTCGCGCTCGAAAAACACGCCCAATGTGTTAGCACCGGAACCAAAAGCAGAAACGATACGCGAAGCCAGGCCGTAACCAGTAGAAGCGCCCAATATCAAGACATTCTTCGGACCATTTGTAATACTGCCAAAGCTTTTGACATAGTCAATCTGCTGTTTGACGTTGGCCTCACAGCCAACCGGGTGGGTGGTGACGCACATAAAGCCGCGTACGCGAGGTTTGATGATCATGCTGTTCCTCTAAGTCAAGCTAAAAGAATCGAGAATTTGGCTGCATCTGCAACCGTTCTCCGTTGTTATTAAGGTGATTATCCCACGACACGAACGAACAGGAAACTTAAGCTGACTCCAGATCGATTTTGCTTAGCTTGGGTCTTTAAGTGATTATTATATCGATCGACTTGATACGGATCATTGATTATTGCTGAAGCTGCATCAGCATGCCGGTTTGCATCTGCGCTAATTCAGCAAATTTGCTAGACAAAAGTTCAAAGTGTTGCTGAGCCTCAGGCAAGTTTTCCTCCAACAAACTCGTCTCCAGGGATTCCGCCAGCAATCTAAAATCATTGAAGCCATAAAAACAAAAACTGCCATGCAGTTTGTGCGCCTTGTCAAAGGCTAGTTGGAAATGTTTTTTGGCCAGAGCCGAGGCCAATTCCACAAACAGAGTCGGAGCTTCTTTGAATAACTTCTCCAAAAAAACGATTGCCAATTCAACATTTTGCCCCGTCCGCTCCAAAACTGCAGACAGGTAAAATTGACTGTTTAAGCTTGGCGAGGTTTCACACCATAGCAAAATCACCTGTTGCAAGTCAGCCAGGGTTAAGGGTTTAATCAGGCAATCATTGAATCCGGAATCTATCAATAAATGCCGGTGCTGGTTTTGCACATGAGCGGTTACAGCAATCACGGGCGTTGACTGATTGACAGAGTCGGCACGGATTTTTCTAACCAACTCCAAACCGGTTAAGCCAGGCATATTGACGTCAAGAAATATCAAAGAATATTGTTGATGCTGTAAAAACCGCCAGGCTTCGTTGCCATCGCTAGTGGAAATCACATCTTGACACCATTGTTGCAATTGCTCTGCTAACAACCAGCGATTCATCTCGTTATCATCGGCTATCAGTATAGAAAACTCAGTTTGCAACATATCTAAAAATTCTGATAAAAGTACGCATTGATAACCACCAACTTCGGTTAATGACTCAGATTAAAATTAACTCAGCGTTTAGCCAACTGATAAAACTGTTGCGTCAACCCATCATCTAGCCTTCAAAGTCATTCTTTCACAAATCCCTATCGCTTGTCTGCAAAAATCAATCTGCCTGATCTTGTTTAATATGTGAAGCATGGTTAGTAACATAGTTTTTTTCAATAAAACTAGAGACTTAGAAAAATGAAACTACCCGACCAAATCGGTAAAGTAAAAAGCACTACAAAAATCTTGCAAAGCCCGATTTAATGGGTGTAAGGTTTATTTAAACTATAAAAAAGATAATACCTAGCGTGACTTACATACAACGAGATTTGTATAAATTGCATCAATTTTGTCGTTGAATAGCAACTAAAACTGACTTTTTTCCCCGCGAAAACACTCAGATTTTCGCATGCTTTAAATGCAACACCCGTAGTAATCGTAACAACCTTATCCATAACAACAATTCTTTAACTTAGAGAGAGACTATGACTCAATTCCCGATCGACCTGGGCGCTTATCAGCGCATTTCATTAAATCCTAAAAATGCCACATTAACCGCTGAACAGCGGACAGCATTAAAAGCAAATATCCAGCTTTGCCGTGACGCCATCGTATTTTTCACCGCCACAGGTGCAGCACGTGGCGTTGGCGGACATACCGGCGGTCCATACGATACTGTGCCTGAAGTTGTGATTATGGACGCTTTGTTCCGTGACTCAGAGGCATTCGTGCCGGTATTCTTTGACGAAGCCGGACATCGCGTGGCGACACAATATCTGATGTCTACCCTAAACGGCGATTTACCCGCTGAACGTTTGATGCAATACCGTGCCGCTCATTCCCATTTACCGGGCCATCCTGAATTAGGTTTTACACCCGGTGTTAAATTCAGTTCTGGCCGTCTAGGTCACATGTGGCCTTATGTCAACGGCGTAGCGATTGCCAATCCAGGCAAGACCGTTTTTTGTTTAGGTTCAGATGGCTCACAACAGGAAGGTAACGATGCCGAAGCAGCCCGTCTGGCTGTGGCGCAAAACCTGAATGTTAAACTGATCATTGATGACAACGACGTCACCATCGCGGGTCACCCTTCACAATACCTGGGTGGCTGCAGCACCGCCAAAACCCTGGCGGGACATGGCTTAACTGTCCTGGAAGGCGACGGCGAAGATATTGATGATCTATATCAACGTATCGTGACCGCTATCAACACCCCAGGCCCGGTTGCTGTGATTAATCACCGCCCAATGTGTCCGGGTATTGTTGGTTTGGAAGGCTCTACCCATGGCCATGACGTCGTTTCTGTCAAAGTGGCATTGGAATATCTGGAATCGCACGGTCACCAAGCCGCTGCAGATGTATTGAGAGACGTTAAGGCACCTAAAAATGAAGCTGTTTTCCTGGGCTCCAGTGACAATTGGGATGCCAACCGTAACGTATTCGGCGATGCTTGCGTAGAGATTCTTGGTCGCCTGAGCGAAGCCGAGCGTGTCGAAAAAGTCCGCGTGGTGGATAGCGATCTGGAAGGTTCTTGCGGCTTGTTCAAAATCCATAAAGCTTTCCCTGAAGTGTTCATCTCCTCAGGTATTATGGAGCGCGGCAACTTCTCTGCAGCGGCCGGTTTTGGTATGGAAGCTGGCAAACAGGGTATTTTCGGCACCTTCAGCGCCTTCTTGGAAATGCTGATGTCTGAAATCACCATGGCCCGCTTGAACAAATCCAACGTGCTGAGCCATTTCTCCCATTCCGGGATCGATGACATGGCCGACAACACCTGTCACTTCGGTTTAAACAATATGTTTGCCGACAATGGCTTGAGCGACGGTTATGACACCAATTTGTATTTCCCTGCTGATCCGTTGCAAATGAAAGCCTGTCTGGAGACTATATTCTTCAACCCCGGCTTGCGTTTTGTGTTTTCAACCCGTTCCAAAGTGCCTAGCATTCTGGACAGCAACGGCAAGGAATTCTTCGGCGGCGACTATAAATTTGTCTCCGGCAAGGATGAAGTGATTCGTGAAGGTACAGCGGGTTACATCGTCAGTTTCGGTGAAGCGTTATACCGTTCACTGGATGCGGTTGAGCGTTTGAAACAACAAGGCATTGATGTAGGCTTGATCAACAAACCGACCCTGAATGTCATCGATGAAGACATGCTGACCAAGCTGGGCAAATCGCCAAAAGTATTGGTGGTGGAAGCTTTCAACCGCAAAACCGGTTTGGGAAGTCGTATGGGTACCTGGTTGCTGGAACGTGGCTATACGCCAAAATACAGCCACATCGGCACACACAAAGAAGGCTGCGGCGGCTTGTGGGAGCAATTCCCGCATCAAGGCATCGACCCTGCAGGCATCATGGCCAGTTTTTTGAAAAACTGAATTAGCCATTCTTAAAGACTAGGGCACGCGAGTGCCCTAGTTGCTTTTCTTCTGTAAATAGTCGATCAAAGCTCAAGCTAACCGAGTACACACCTCGTGTTCCGCTGCCTAATACCTCATCACCTTATTCTGGTGTGAGTGCATCTTCGTTAGTCTGTCTCCGGGTCGTGAGCAGACAAAATAATTGATATGCTCTCAGTTGATTTAAATTTGAAATAAAACAAAATCGTTTTGTAAAAAGGTAAGACTGATGTCCACACTTTATTACTCCCATCCTGATTTTTTGGAGCACGATACAGGCCCAGGCCATCCGGAAAGTGCTGCGAGGCTAAGAGTCATCGAGAAGGCGCTGGATAATGATAGCTTTCAAAGCCTGCAACGCCTCATCCCGCCCATACCAATAGACATTGAAACCAAGCTGGCTTTGATTCATAGCCCGGCGATGATAGCGCGGGTGCTGGAAGGAATGCCCAAACAAGGCTTGAGCTATTTCGATGCCGATACCGTTGCCTCGTCCGGTTCGAAACAGGCAGCATTGCGTGCGGTTGGCGCGGTTTGCGATGCGGTAGATAGAATCTGCACCGATCAAGCCAACAATGCATTTTGCGCAGTGCGGCCACCGGGTCATCATGCCATGCCGGGTTATCCGATGGGGTTCTGCCTGTTTAACAATATTGCCATTGGCGCTGAATACGCGCGGCGCCAATATGAGTTAGAGCGCATCGCAATTGTGGATTTTGATGTACATCATGGCAACGGCACACAGGCTGCTTTTTATGCGCAACCGCAAGTCCTGTATGCCTCCAGCCATCAATGGCCGCATTATCCTGGGAGTGGGGATACTTCGGAAACAGGTGTTGGCAATATCATTAACTTGCCATTGGCCGCTGGCACAAATGGCGAAGTATTCAGAAGCAAGTATCGAGAGATTATTTTGCCTGCGGTCAAAAAATTTAACCCGCAACTGATTTTTCTTTCCGCAGGTTTTGATGCTCACAAAGACGATCCCTTAGCCTCGCTGCAACTGGTCGAGGACGATTTTCGTTGGTTGACTGATCAGCTAATGCAAATTGCCGATACTTGCTGCAACGGTCGGATTATTTCCAGTTTAGAAGGCGGTTACGCCCTGAAAGCTTTGGCGGCTAGCGTGGCAGCACACGTATCAGGCCTTTTAAAAATTGATGCAAACATTAATAGCGGGTACTCATCAACTACCTGACATCTTTAATAACTTGTTTGGATTAACGATTCAGACTTCCACCGCGCTGACCTGACATATCGACCCACAGGTGTTCCAATCCCAAGTTCTGCAACCATCCGGGCCCTTCATGTTCTTTCAACATGGCAATCGTGGAGGCACTTCCGGCAATGACACAAAAGTCAGCTACCACGCTGACTGAAGTCAGATGGGACACTGGCCAGCCGGTTTTGGGATTTAAAATATGCCCATAACGACGCCCGGCGAGTTCAAAGCTGCGTTCATAATCGCCGCTGCTGGCCATAGCTCCCCGGTATAACAGCACAGTAGATAACAAACCGTCTTTTTGCCGGGGGTGGCGAATGCCGATCCGCCATGGCTTTCCGTCTGGATGAGGTCCTATTATTTTGATGTCGCCACCAAGATTAATCGCACCATGACTAATGCCGACAACACGGCATAAACTGTCCGCCCGATCAGCGGCATATTCTTTGACGATGCCACCAAAATCCAGCTCCATCCCCAAATCCGGAAATTTCAGATACGGCGAGTGCCATTGCAGTTTTTGCCAGCCTATTCGTTCCAGCAGTTGTTGAAGTTGATCAGTTTCCGGTAATTGTGGGGATTTGAAGTTCCAGGCCTGGCGTAATAAGCCGGAGCTAATATCAAATAAACCATTACTTTCTTGGTAACAGGTCGCAGCGTAATCCAGCAAACTGGCGGTTTCAGCATCCACTTCGATCAAACCTTGCCTGGCAGCAGCTTGATTGATTTCGCTCAGAAAACTATCCGGACGGTAACGAGAATATCGTTTCTCCAACCGTTCAATATCGGCGACGACTGCTTGAAAAGCTACTTGGGCCTGATCTTTATTTTCAGCATAAAGCTGCAGCTCGCATGGAGAACCCATGGCTGAGAAATCGTGGCGATAGTAGCTAAGTGGTTTAGCTTGTTGGATTCTGTCAGTCAATATTGAATCAGGTAGTGCTTAGGTTATCACTAGAATGCGAAGCTACCGTTTGCAGATATCGCGCCTTCGCGTTGCAGCTGATAGCAATTGAAAACGTCAGCAACCGGTTGTAATCATTCGAAGCCAAAGCTATTAACGGCCAAATCGCCACTGGGTACTACCGCCCGAACACCAAATCCAATATCCCAAAAACGTCCGCTGTCATTGCCCGTTGATCAACGTTGGCATCCCGTTGGGTGATGGCCTTGGAATTCATGCCTGGCCATACCTTGAATAGTATAAATACCACGAATCGTAGCAAACAACCAATCGGCCGCCCCAAGCGCTGGTTTGCAGGAAATCGCCAAACGCTTATCCTGTGTTGATTTGTCAACCCCAAAGCCATTGTGCATGCTGCCTGTTGTAAGTCATGCACGGTTTGAAATAAAGCGAGATAGGGTTAACTCATGTATTTGGATAGAGTATCAAATTACTCGAAAAGCTTCTGAAATTCATGAAAAATAAGATAGCAATACCAATATTAATCTATGTTAAATAACTTAAACTATGTTATTTAACACATGAAAACCATATAATCAGCAATACTTCCAATGTAAGGAAGTACCTGACTCACACTAAGAACCGTGTATTTCAATGAATTTTGACCTGTTTTATGCGGCCAACGCCTTATGGCAATTAATTTGCATGTATTTTGGTGCTATAGCTCGGAGCACTCAGACTCCCCGACACATAGGTGTGCTGATAGCCAAAAAATATTAAAAATTAATTCCAGAGGTTACCTCATGTCAAAACTTTCCAACAGTATTGCCCTAGTGCTTGC
>CAZJYS010000035.1:0-16039 GCA_964550075.1 uncultured Methylomonas sp. | reverse complement strand
AACAGTATCCGCATAATTTAAGAAATCCCTTAAAGTCAATGTCAGTCAGGTTTTCTCGTTATCGTCAGATACCTTTTGGAACAATGCTTCAACCCAGAGGCAACGAGATCAATTGCAATACCTCCCTAGCCTGATTAGTCGTAAAAGCCTTGCACCAGGATTATGGTAACAGCATCATTGACTGCTGAAATATGCCTCTGAATGACAATAGTGACGTCTTGAATCAATCATCTATAGCTGGCTTGTAGGTAATTTATTTATTCAAGAGTGGTCCGCAATTGGTCGAAACTTTAGGTACACTGATTTCAACGATTCGATTTCGATAACTTATGTCAACCGATTGCGGCAAAATTAAATTCCATTACAAATTCTTGCTGACATAGCCGATAATAGACGGCTTTGTAAACAGCTCCAGAGTACTTCAGCCAGTCATGAAACTGGAAAAAATCAAACTTTCGGGTTTCAAATCCTTTGTCGATCCTACCACTATTCCCATCAGCGGCAATCTGACTGCGATTGTCGGGCCCAATGGTTGCGGTAAATCCAATATCATCGATGCGGTGCGCTGGGTGATGGGGGAAAGTTCGGCCAAGCATTTACGCGGCGGCAATATGGCTGACGTGATTTTTAACGGTTCATCAGGACGTAAGCCGGTCAGCATGGCTTCGGTGGAATTGGTCTTCGATAATAACGAGGGCAAGGCAGGTGGCGAATACGCGCAATACGCGACGATTTCCATCAAACGTCAAGTCAGTCGTGATGGACAATCACAATTCATGTTGAATGGCTCAAAATGCCGACGCAAGGATATTACCGATCTGTTTTTGGGGACTGGTTTAGGCTCACGAAGCTACGCCATCATTGAGCAGGGCACCATCTCCAGAATGGTGGAAGCCAAGCCGGAGGATTTGCGGGTACATATCGAAGAAGCGGCGGGGATTTCCAAATACAAGGAACGTCGATCTGAAACCGAAACCCGCATGCGCCATACCCGCGAGAATCTGGAACGCCTGGATGACTTGCGCGATGAGGTGGAAAAACAGATCAAAAATCTGGCCAAGCAGGCCGAAAAAGCCGAGAAATATACCGAACTAAAAAAGCAGGAGCGCCAATACAAGCAAGAGCTGCTTGCGATGCGTTGGCAGAGTTTTCAGCGTTCCGCGCAACAACTTGAAGAAAAGCTGCAAAGCATTGCCGAAGAGCATAATCGTTTGTTCGTGTTGATTCGGGATACCGAAAAAGCCATGGAACTGAAACGTGGCGAACAAAAAGCCCAGCAGCAACATCTGGATAATACGCAAGCGGAATATTATGCCGTGGTGGCCGAAGTTAGCCGTCTGGAACAAACCATCAAGCATAATCAGAAAAGTCATGAAGAAACCCTGATCGAAATTAATCGTCTCAAACAACAGGCTGAGCATGCCCAGCTGGAATGCGAGCAGGATAGACAGCAGCTGGAGGAAATTCGCCAGACCTTGCTGGAAGCCGAAGAGACCATGATGGTGGCCAAGGAGCGCGAAGAGGATTTGCTGGGTATTCAGCAAGACGCGCAAGTGCAAAAACAGGATTGGCAACAGCAATGGGAAGCTTTTCTGGCGGAAAACGCCGGTTATCGTGAACAAGCCGAAGTGCAGCGCAGCAAGTTGGTACAATGGGAACAACAAAACCGCCAGTTACAAGCTCGCCTGGACAAGCTGCAAACTGAACGTAACGGTTTAACCGATACGCAGTTACAACTGGAACTGGAGACTCTGGATACCAGTATCGAGTTAATCGAAACCGAACGAGCTCAACTCCAGCAGCA
Source organism: uncultured Methylomonas sp. (assembly GCA_964550075.1). GTDB lineage: Bacteria > Pseudomonadota > Gammaproteobacteria > Methylococcales > Methylomonadaceae > Methylomonas. Next base: position 14,235 of record CAZJYS010000035.1, on the reverse strand, counting down.
ATTGGAAACTGTTTTACAGACCATATCGCGATTACGTCCCGAGATAAAACAATTGCACGACCAGTTGCATAACAGGCGTGCAGAGTTGCAGCGTGTGAATGGCAAAATCAGTTCGCTGGAATTGCTGCAGCAACACGCCATGGGCAAAGATAAAAAAGAACTGGCCGATTGGCTAGAACAGGTTGGTCTGGAACAGCAACCGAGGCTGGCGGAGTTTCTGGAAGCGGAAGCCGGTTGGGAAACCGCGCTGGAAACGGTTTTGGGCAGCTATCTGGAAGCCATCTGCATTGATAATGCTGAAAGTATTTTGGGTGAGCTGCAGGAACTGAACAAACAGTCCTTGATTGTCTTTGAAACTCGTACTAACGATTCCGGTCATGACGAAAATTCACAGACTTTGGCCAGCAAGCTGCGCAGCCGTTGGGATTTGTCCAGTTTGCTGAGTGGCGTGTATTGCGCTGATAGTTTACAGCAGGCCCGGCAAATGAGCTTGTTGCCACACGAATCGGTGGTGCTGGCAGATGGCGTCTGGTTAGGTAAAGATTGGATCAAGATTAGTCGGGGCAGTGATAGTAAAGCCGGGGTGTTGCATCGCGAAAAGGAATTGCGGGAATTCAAACTGCGGCAGAGCGAGTTGCAGATGGCCATCAGCGAGGACGAGCAACAACTGGCAGATTGCGAAAGCGAGTTGAAGCTGGCCGAAAGCAGTCGTGAGCACTATCAACAACAAGAAAAATTATTGAGTGCCGAGTTTTCGGCAAAAAGTGCTGAATACAGCGCCCAAGCCGCCCGATTTGAGCAACAAAAGCGCCGTTTGGAGCAACTGGATCATGAGATTGAAGAAATCAGCCAGCATGTTGCAGAAAATCTTGAAAATATTTCAGAAGCGGAACTGATCAAGCAAGATGCCGAGATAGCCTTGGGGGAGCTCGGTGATAGGAAGATTGAACTGGAGCGGTTGAGTCAGCAAATCCAGTCGCAACAACAAAATACCGATGCCTCCGTGGATGAGGCACGGCGGCATTTGCAGCGTTTGCACGCCCAGGTGGAGTCATTAAAATCTTCAGAAGTGTTGACGGTCAAACAAATCGAACGCTTGCAAGTTCAACATCAGCAATCGGCGGATCGGATTGCCGAATTGGAAGACAAGCTGCAGCAGACCATGTCGCCGCTGGATGATGAAAAAATGCAGCTGGAAGTGTTGCAGGAGCAAAAGCAGCTGATTGAATCAGGTCTGGCGGCTGAGCGCCAAGCCCAACAAGCGAGTGAACAAACCGTCAGTCAGTTGGCGGAACAATATTCGCAAACCCAACGTGCCTTGGAAAAACAAAAAGAAGCTTTGGACTCGGTGCGTTTTGAGCAGCAAGACAGTCGGGTCAGACAGCAAACCATCGCCGAGCAATTGAGTGAAGTGGATGCCGATCCGGAGGCCATACTGCTGAATTTGTCCGATGAAGCCAAAGAGTCAGTCTGGAAGCATAGGCTGGATGATTTGACCGATCAGATCGAAAAATTGGGTTCCATCAACCTGACTGCCATTGAAGAATACAAAACCCAATCAGAGCGCATGAAGTTTTTAAACGAGCAGCATGATGATTTGATGGAAGCTTTGAATACCCTGGATCAGGCAATCAGCAAAATCGATAAGGAAAGTCGGCAGCGGTTTCGGGAAACCTTTGAGAAGATCAACAGCGGTTTGCAGGAAAAATTTCCACGATTATTTGGCGGTGGTCAGGCATATCTGGAGTTGACTGAGCAGGATGTACTGGAAGCGGGGGTGAATATTATTGCTCGTCCGCCGGGCAAGCGTAATAGCTCGATTCATTTGTTATCCGGCGGTGAAAAAGCTTTGACTGCCGTAGCGTTGGTGTTTTCGATTTTTGAATTGAACCCGGCACCGTTTTGTTTATTGGATGAAGTGGATGCGCCTTTGGATGACGCCAACGTGGTGCGCTTTTCCAAAATGGTGGAGGACATGTCCGCAACTGTACAGTTTTTATACATTTCACATAACAAAGTCACAATGGAAATTGCAAAACATTTGGCAGGTGTTACCATGAAGGAGCCTGGAGTTTCCAGAATGGTAGCAGTTGATATTGAAGAAGCGGTGAGCATGGCGGAAAGCTAATGGATAAAGAACTATTAAGAGTCGTAATTATTATGATCGGCATGCTGGTGATGATCGGTATGCTGCTGTGGCATTTTTTCAAGTCCCTACGCGAACGTCGCGAGGCTGACAGCTATTTTGACGAATCAGAATATAGTCGGGATAGCGATGATTTTGATGTCGAAGAAGAGGAAATGGATATTTTTCCTCTGGAAGGCATGGTCGATGGGGATGCTTTGTTAGATGACAGAGCCATGAAGCCAACGCCCAAGTTGTCAGAGACTAATAAAACCTCGGTCAAACCCGCTTCACGGCAGGATTTACCCATCCTGATTGAATTCAGCATTGTGGCCCGTGCAGACGAAGGTTTTAATGGCGAGGATTTGTTTGAGGCCTTTGAACGAGTGGGATTGAGATACGGCAGTGTCAGAGTATTCGAGCGTATCGATAAAAACCGGTTAGTGGACTTTGCCGTTGCCAGCATGATCGATCCCGGCACCTTTCCTGACTCGAATCTGGATGAGTTTTATTGTCCTGGGATTGTATTTTTCATGCAGCCCCGTGAAGTGGATAAACCATTAGCGGTTTTCGACGACTTTATGGAAACCATCGACACGCTAGCTGAAGAACTCGATGGCGTGGTTTGGGATAACCAAAAACAACCTTTGACAGCCGATACCATCGATCGATTCAGGCAAATGCTGTCGCGCCATTAATTGCCGGACAGTGCAGGCGCTCTTTTTTCAAGTTACCCTAGTTTAGTTATTCAGTGGATCAAAAAAATATCAGAAATTTCTCTATCATCGCCCATATCGATCACGGAAAATCGACATTGGCGGATCGTTTTATTCAAATTTGCGGAGGCTTAAGCGATAGGGAAATGGAGTCTCAAGTGCTCGATTCCATGGATCTGGAACGGGAGCGCGGCATTACCATCAAGGCGCAAAGCGTCACACTCGATTACAAAGCCAGTGATGGCGAAACTTATCAACTCAATTTTATTGATACCCCAGGACATGTGGATTTCTCTTATGAGGTTTCCCGGTCTTTAGCCGCTTGTGAGGGGGCTTTGTTGGTGGTGGATGCGGCACAAGGTGTGGAAGCGCAGAGTGTGGCCAACTGCTATACCGCGATTGAGCAAGGCCTGGAAGTGGTGCCGGTGCTCAACAAAATCGATTTGCCTTCCGCCGAACCGGAGCGGGTGATGACTGAAATCGAGGAAGTCATCGGCATCCCTGCCGATGAAGCCCTTAAAATCAGTGCTAAAACCGGGCTGGGTGTTGAAGCGGTTCTGGATCAATTGATTCAGAAAATCCCACCGCCCAACGGTGATCAGGATAAACCTTTGCAAGCGCTGATTATCGATTCCTGGTTTGACAATTATCTGGGCGTGGTGTCTTTGGTGCGGATTGTCAATGGCAGTCTGAAAAAGAAACAAAAGATCACCGTGATGTCGACCGGTAAATCCTTCCAGGTTGATAAATTGGGTGTCTACACCCCAAAGCAGCTGGAAAAACAGCAGCTCAATACCGGGGAAGTGGGTTTCATCGTTGCCGGTATCAAAGATATTTTTGGGGCGCCGGTGGGCGATACCATTACCGCGACTGATAATCCGGCATCTGAAGCATTGCCAGGGTTTGAACAAGTTCAACCACGGGTATTTGCTGGATTGTATCCGGTGAGCTCCGATGATTTCGGCGATATGCGCGAAGCTCTGGATAAGTTGCGTCTGAATGATTCAGCCTTAAATTACGAAGCGGAAACCTCGCAAGCCCTGGGTTTTGGTTTTCGGTGCGGATTCTTGGGCATGCTGCACATGGAAATTGTCCAGGAACGATTGGAGCGTGAATACAATATCGATCTGATCACCACTGCACCGACTGTTGTGTATGAAGTGGAGACGCACGGCGGCGAAATCGTCATGGTCGATAATCCGGCCAAGTTGCCGGATGTGGGCACCATCACTGAAATTCGCGAACCGATTATTCTGGCCAATATTCTGGTGCCGCAAGCCTATTTGGGCAACGTCATCAATTTATGCATCGAAAAACGCGGCATCCAGAAAAACATGCAGTATGCGGGTGGTCAGGTTTCGCTGAATTATGAATTGCCGATGAGCGAAGTGGTGTTGGATTTCTTCGATCGTCTCAAATCGGTCAGTCGTGGTTACGCCTCGTTTGATTATGAGTTTTTACGTTTCGAACCTGCACCTTTAGTCAAACTGGATGTGTTGATCAACGGCGATAAAGTCGATGCGCTGTCGATTATTGTGCATCGCGATTTAAGCCAGAATCGCGGTCGCGATTTGGTCGAAAAGATGAAAGACCTGATTCCAAGGCAGATGTACGAAGTGGCCATTCAAGCCGCGATTGGTTCTAAAGTCATCGCTCGCTCTACAGTTAAAGCCATGCGCAAAAATGTCACAGCCAAATGTTATGGTGGTGATATTACCCGGAAGAAAAAACTGTTGGAGAAACAGAAAGCCGGTAAAAAGCGTATGAAGCAGGTTGGTAGTATCGAGATTCCGCAGGAAGCGTTTCTGGCGGTTTTACAAGTCAACAAAGAATAACGGCAGTCACATGGATTACGATTTTTCATTTTTTCTGGTCATAGCAACCTTGGTTACCGGTGTGGTTTGGGGCGGCTATTGGTTGTATCTAAAATACGTCGAGCTACCTTATCCAACCGAAAAAGAACCGTTGCTGGTTGAATATGCACGGTCTTTTTTTCCGGTAGTATTGGTTGTCTTATTGTTGCGCTCATTTCTGGTGGAGCCGTTTCGAATTCCTTCCGGTTCCATGATGCCAACTTTGTTGGTAGGTGATTTTATTTTGGTGAATAAATTTACTTATGGGGTGAGGTTGCCGGTTCTGAATACCAAAATCATCGAGTTGGGAGAACCTGAACGCGGGGATATTGTGGTGTTTCGCTTCCCTAAACAGCCCACTGTGGATTACATCAAACGCGTTATCGGTTTGCCGGGTGACAGAATTGGTTATTTTGGCAAGAAAATTTATGTGAATGGCCAAGTCGTCAATCAAACTCCGATTTCACGATATCAAGGCGTGGGACAAGGTGCGAGTATGACCGGGGCCGAACACCTTGAAGAGGATTTGACCGGTGTCAAGCATTCCATATTGGTCAGTCCGGGTGTGCCTACCGTAGAAGACGTGTTTGTTGTGCCGCAAGGACATTATTTTGTGATGGGCGATAATCGGGATAATAGCAACGACAGTCGGTACTGGGGTTTTGTGCCGGAAGCCAATTTGGTGGGTAAAGCCTTTTTTATCTGGATGAATTGGGATTGGGAGAACAACGGTATTGCTTTTGATCGTCCTGGCACCATTTTGCAATAATCAACGCGCGACAATCTCGGGAGGGTGTTATGCAATCATTACCTGGCAAACAGCAAGGATTGACTTTTATATCGCTGGTTTTTGTATTGGGGTTGATCGGTTTCTTTACGTTGCTGATATTAAAAATAGCGCCCATTTATTTCAATCACAGCAAAGTCGTTAATGCCCTAAAAGCAGTTGAAGAATCCACCGATATTGCCAGTCAACCCCGATCGCAGATTCTCAGTGATCTGAATAAGCGTTTTAATATGAATTATGTTGAATATGTCACTAAAGACGATATTACCGTGGTTGCTCAGCCTGGTTATGTCAAAGTAGACATTGATTATGAACGAGTCGAGCCCATCATGGGCAATTTGAGTGTATTAGTGGAGTTTCATGAAGGTTTTGAAGTTGGTGGTCGGTGATCAAAAAATCTGAAGTATTAGCTAGAAAGTTGGGGCTTACCTTTAATCAGCCCTTATTGTTTAAAACCGCGTTAACGCATCGAAGTGTGGGTGCCAATAACAACGAAAGACTGGAATATCTCGGGGATTCAGTCCTTGGGTTTGTCATAGCAGAAAAACTCTACAACCTGTTTCCTGAGGCTGGTGAAGGGGTTTTAAGTCGATTACGTGCCGGTCTGGTCAATCAGACATCTTTAGCCGAACTGGCGCGTTTACATAATCTTGGTGATTATCTGATCCTGGGTTCAGGCGAACTGAAAAGTGGTGGATATCGGCGTGATTCTATATTGTCAGATGCGCTGGAAGCCATTATCGGTGCGTTGCTGTTGGATCAGGGGATTGATTTTTGTCGGCATTGGATACTCACGCTGTTTGCAGACAAATTGGCCGAAATCAAACTGGATACCTGGAACAAAGACCCTAAAACTCGCTTACAGGAGCTCATGCAGGCGCGCAGAAAGGAACTGCCGGTCTATGAATTGATCAGCATGTCGGGCGCCGATCACGCGCAGGTCTTTGAGGTGATCTGTAGTGTGGCTATCACCACGGAAACCACTCGAGGCAAGGGGATTTCCCGTAAAAAAGCCGAGCAGGCTGCTGCCGAAAGCATGTTGATACTTTTAGAAGACAGAGACTGATGAATTGCGGATATGTGGCTTTAATCGGTAGGCCGAATGTCGGCAAATCGACTTTGATGAATCATTTGTTGGGGCAAAAACTCAGTATCACCTCCCGAAAGCCGCAGACGACCCGGCATCGGATTCTGGGAATTAAAACCACCTCGGCAGGTCAGGCGATCTTTATGGATACGCCTGGCATGCATAGCGATGAGAAAAAAGTATTAAATCGCTATCTGAATAAAACTGCCGATAGCACCTTATTGGGGGTGGATGTTGTGGTGTGGCTCCTGGATGGTCTGTATTGGCATGAATACGACGAGCGGATTTTCAAAAAACTGGAAAATGCCGGATTGCCGGTGATTTTGGTGGTGAATAAAGTCGACAAAATTCAAGACAAGCAGGCTGTTTTGACTTTTTTTGCGGAGGCCAAACAAAAGTATCCTTTTGAACAGATCGTACCGGTCTCGGCGTTAAAAAACACTAATCTGGATGTGTTGGAACAGCAGATTATGGCGTTGTTACCACAAGCGGGTTTGATTTACCCTGAAGATCAGATTACTGACAGACCAGAACGCTTTTTTGCAGCTGAAATTGTTCGGGAAAAATTGACTCGGCGGTTGGGGGATGAATTGCCTTATGCCTTAACCGTTGAAATTGAACGCTATGAAGAGCATCCTGAATTAAACAAGATTTACGCCAATATTTGGGTGGAACGCAGCAGTCAGAAAAGTATCGTGATAGGCAAGCAAGGTGAAATGTTGAAAAAGATTGGCACCGAGGCCCGCATCGATATCGAAAAGCTGACCGGACAAAAAGTCTACCTGCAATTATGGGTAAAAGTGAAAAAAGGCTGGTCGGATAGCGAGCGAGCCCTGCATAGTTTGGGATTTCTCGACACCGAATAAGGCATGGATGCATCGACAGTCTATTTGCAACCCGCTTTTATTCTGCAACATCGACCTTATCGCGAAACCAGTATCCTGCTGGAAGTGTTTACCCGGGATTATGGGGTTGTTTCGGTTTTGGCCAAAGGTGTGCGTAAAGCGCATTCCAAAACAGCTGGTTTGTTATTGCCTTTTTCCCAATTAAGATTGTCTTATCTTGATAAGCACGAGCTAAAAGTGCTGAGCCAGGTTGAATACGCAAACCACTATCCCCTGCAAAATTTAGGCTTGTATTGCGGTTTTTATATCAACGAATTGCTGCAAAAGTTTTTGCACAAATACGATCCGCATCCGCAGCTGTTTGTTTATTATCAAGATTGCCTGCAAGCCTTGCTTAAAGGTGGCAGCATTGAACAGACTTTGCGCTATTTTGAGCTGGATTTACTGGAAGAGGCTGGGTACGCCGTAGAGCTCGATGTTGAGCAAGATAAGCGTCAACCGGTTCAAGGTGATCAGCGCTATCTTTTTATACCCGGAGTCGGCATGATTGCAGATGATCGTGGCGATGTGAGCGGTGAAACCTTGCTGGCATTGGCGACAAAATCGCCTTTATCTAGTGAAGCGCTAGCCGGAGCCAAATCATTGCTACGCAAAATGCTGGATGAGCATTTGCAAGGCAAGCCTTTGAAAAGTCGAGAAGTATTGGCAAATATCATTAAATATTTGTAACCGAAGTTATTCATTTATTCGTATAAACCAGGCATGGAAAAACAAACTATTTTATTGGGCGTTAATATTGATCATGTTGCCACCTTGCGGCAGGCGCGAGGAACACGTTTTCCAGACCCTTTGCAAGCGGCTTTGGTGGCTGAGCAAGCCGGTGCTGACAGTATTACTGCGCATTTAAGGGAAGATCGTCGACATATACAGGATCATGATATTTATGCCTTAAAAGCGCACCTGCATACCAAATTAAATCTTGAAATGGCTGTAACCGATGCCATGATTGCCATTGCCTTGGATGTCAAGCCCGAAGCTTGTTGTTTGGTACCGGAACGCCGGGAAGAATTAACTACAGAAGGTGGACTCGATGTATTGGCAGAACCAGCAAAGATGCGAGATGCTTGTCAGGCTTTGGCTGGCGTTGGTACCGAGGTGTCTTTGTTTATCGATCCGGAATTCGAGCAAATTGATGCTGCTATAAAAGCCGGGGCGCCTGTGGTGGAATTACATACCGGTCGCTATGCAGAAGCACGTACCATGCAAGAGCGTTTACAACAATTGCAGCGAATTCAGCTGGCTGCGGATTATGCTCATAAAGCTGGGCTGCAGGTAAATGCCGGGCATGGCTTGAATATCCATAACGTCGAGGCCATTTGCCGTATCCCTTCCATAGTCGAGCTGAATATCGGGCATGCCATTATTGCTCAGGCAGTCTTTGCAGGGTTGGATCAAGCAGTCAGGGATATGAAGCATCTTATGAGAGCGGCTCGTCTGCACGCTTAAATTCCCATGCAGAATAAGCTTGAGTTTTATCAGCTCTCCGCTGTTGGAGATCGTGAGATCAATCAGGATTGTATGGCTCACCGAGTTTGCGCCGATTACGCCGTGTTTGTCGTGGCTGATGGCTTGGGCGGGCATCAGGCGGGCGAGAAAGCCTCGCAGTTTTTTTGTCGAGGCTTAATTGCCTCTGCGGAAAAATTTCAACCTTATATCAAACAGCAGCCTGAAAAAGCGGTCTATGCGTGGGTAGTTGCAGCTGTGAACAAGATGCGGGAATTGTTTGTCGATGACTTGGAAGCGGAAGACGCACACACGACTTGTGCCATTTTATATCTGGATGAACATATAGCCTTGACCGCACATTGCGGTGACTCAAGAGTCTATCGTTTGAATCCCAAGCAAGTGTTGTGGCGCACACGCGATCATTCAAGCATTCAGCAGCTGCTGGACGAAGGCAAAATCAGCGAATGGGAAATGGGCATACATCCTGAGCAGAACCGTTTGATGCGCAGCATTAATGCTTTGGCGAAACCGGTGATCGATATCAATCTGTTTTCGCCTATGCAGTCGGGTGAAACTTGTATTCTCTGCAGCGACGGCTTCTGGGAATCTATAAAGGAACAGGAGTTGTTACAATTATCTCAGCCTGAAAGCGGTAAGACTGAGTTAAGGAAAATGGCTCAATTGGCGATTTTAAGAGCTCAAGGTAAAAGCGATAACTGCACGGTGCAATGGGTAAGAAAGCGGTGATTTAATACAGCTCTACCCAGTGCTATTTGCCAGTTAATGTATGACCAATCCGTGTTTTTGAATGCGATACAGAAGAGTGTCTCTTGAGATACCTAGCAAGCGGGCTGATTTGCTGCGGTTGCCGTTGGTGCGATCCAAAGCTTGATAAATCATGTTGGCTTCAAAATCATCCAGCTTCATGCCGGTTTCGGGTAGTTTGAAATTGATCAGGCAAGGAGTATTGTCGATGCTGACATTGAATTCGTGAGGCAGATTTTCTGGTTCTATGACTCGACCGGCCAGCAGGATGCTCAGCCGTTCGCACAGATTACGCAGTTCCCTGACATTGCCTGGCCATCTATAAGCACGTAGTGACTTAAGGGCGGGTTTGCTAAAGGTTGGGGTTTGTAGCGAGTGAGCTTCTGCAAAGTGTGTAAAAAAGTGGTTAGCCAACAATTCAATATCATCACGACGCTCATGAAGTGCAGGCAACTCCAGCGGTACAACATTCAGGCGGAAATACAAGTCACGACGAAATTCCCCGGTCGATATTAATTGAAGCAGATCGGAGTTGGTTGCGGCAATAACCCGGACATTGACATGATAGGGTTTGGTACCGCCCACTGGCATGCATTCTCCTGATTCCAGAAAACGCAACAGTTTCGATTGAATGCCTAGCGGCAATGAATTGATTTCGTCAAGGAACAGCGTGCCGCCATCGGCAGCCTGAAAAAGCCCTTGCTTGTCGGAAAATGCACCAGTAAATGCACCTTTTTTGTGGCCAAAAATCTCTGATTCTACCAAGCCTTCAGGTAAGGCCGCACAATTAAGGGTGACAAAAGGTTTGTTAGCTCGGGTACTGTCTTTTTGAATAGCGTTGGCAAGAACTTCTTTTCCAGTGCCGGTTTCTCCTTTGATCAAGACCGTCACGTCGGTTGCAGCTACCATGCGAGCGCTGCGAATCAACGCTTCCAGTGCTGGAGATTGACCAATAATAGAACTGAAGTGATCCATTGTAAAACCTCTCAAAACGTCATGATATGTTCAATACGCATAGGATTAAGCCATGGGAAGGCCGCCAGCAAAGCAAAAATAATCAACAGGATTCCGACTGCCCGCTTGAAGTGCTGAATCTTGGATAATTTGGCCAGCGATGAGGTCATTATACCGACTCCTACCACGGCAGGTAAAGTACCCAGACCAAAAGACAGCATGGTCATCGAACTGTGCAAGACATTTCCTGTCGTGGCGGCCAAGGCCAATGCTGTATAGATCAAGCCGCAAGGCAGCCAGCCCCAAACCATCCCGAATAATAAAGCCTGCGTGCGATTTTTGACGGGAATTAAACGTCGGCCAAATGGCTCTATGATTTTCCAGAATCTAGAGCCCATCTTCTCGATATAGGCAAATCGTGGGAACCAGCCGCCAATATAAAGCCCGGCTCCGGTCAGAATCAGTGCAGAAACCAATTGCAATATGCGGTGAGCTTGCCCTTGTGTAAAAGGAAAACTGAGAAAAATTTGTAATGTTCCTACTGCAGCGCCAGCTAGTGCATAGCTGGCGATTCTGCCCAGGTTATAACTGAGCACTATGCTAAAAAGAATGCGTTTATTGTTGCGAATTTCCTGACTCAGGCTGTATGTCAATGTGCCAATAATGGAACCGCACATGCCGATGCAATGTAGGCTGCTGAACAAGCCTATGACGAACGCAGCAAGGTATGAAGCATTGAAATCAAGATAAAGATGCATGGCCGGTTTTAAAGTCAATAGGAATTAGGCTTTCGCCAAAAAATGATTATAAACCCTTACCCTAGGAAAGCCATCTGTGCCTTGATACTTTTTAGGTCAGGTCTAGACATGTTGGGTGAAAAATGCAATCCAGGTCAAATCGCCTCAACGTCTATTTCTAAACAAGGATAATGATGGATACTAAAAGTCAGCATTTTTAAGCGACCAGCACGTCATAGTCACGACGAAGTGTTTGATCAAACAATACGAATTTTATGTGCCGCTCCTGCTTGTTCTTTGACCAGATGTGGTACCAGATAGCCGGGTAGCTTTTGTTGTATAGCCGTCATGAGCTGTTGAGCCTGAGCCTCCGAGGTTTCAAAATGTCCCACACCGACCGTACGATCCAGTAGATGCAAATAATAGGGCAGAACGCCCAGCGCGAAGAGTTTCTCGCTTAATTGAAGCAGGATATTGTCGTCATCGTTAACGCCTTTCAGCAGCACACTTTGATTCAGCAGGGTGACTGAGTGTTGTTTTAAGCGTTGACAGGCCTGAGCAACTGCTTCGCTGAGTTCATTGGGGTGGTTGGCATGTAAAACCAGAATGATGGATTGGGGCAAGCTGCTAAAAACATTCAGTAAGTCATCAGTTACGCGTGCTGGTAATACGACCGGAATCCGGCTGTGAATCCTGATGCGTTGCACATGGCTGATTTTGGATAAGGCTTGTAATAATCCAGCCAGCTTGTCATCGCTGAGTAATAAAGGGTCGCCGCCGCTGAGGATGACTTCTGTAATCTGCGGATTTACGGCAATATAGTTTAAGGCTTGCTGTAATTTTTGACCGGATAATTGCAAATCACTGTAAGGGAAATGGCGGCGAAAACAATAGCGACAATGGATGGCGCAGCCGCCTGTTACGATCAATAGCACCCGGCCCTGATATTTGTGAATGACGCCGGTTTCTGCGATGGCCGCCAAATCGCCCACCGGATCTAGGCTATAGCCTGGGTAATGTTGTAATTCATCCTGCACAGGCAGGACTTGACGTAACAACGGATCTGCCGGGTTGCCTTTCTCCATGCAGTCGACAAAGCCGCGAGGAATGCGTAATGGAAAATCTTTGAAATTGGCCAATAAAGGCAGGCTGGCGGGATCCAGCTGTAAATACCCGCATAAGGCATCCACGCTGGAAAAAGCCTCGGCAAGCTGGCTTTGCCAGAGGGGAGGGGCGATGTTCAATGTTGCTCCGGTTTCCGAATAAAATCCTTATACATTATAATCGTCCGACTTATTGTTTGTTTCACGAGGAAAAAATGGCAATTTTTAGCACCAACGAGTTTAAAGGCGGATTGAAAATCATGCTGGACAACGACCCTTGTTCCATCATCGAGAACGAGTTTGTCAAACCCGGTAAAGGTCAGGCTTTTAATCGAGTCAAAATCCGTAACCTGAAAACCGGTCGCGTGATCGAGCGCACCTTTAAATCCGGGGAAACCGTAGAAGGGGCGGATGTTGTCGATAGAGACATGCAATATCTATATAACGATGGTGAATTCTGGCATTTCATGGTGCCGGATACCTTTGAACAATATCAAGCGGATAAAAACGCAGTGGCTGACAGCATTAAATGGCTGAAAGAGCAGGATATGTGCGTTCTGACTTTGTGGAATGATTCGCCCTTGTCTGTCACCCCGCCCAATTTTGTCGAATTGACCATCACCGAAACCGACCCCGGCTTGAAAGGCGATACCTCCGGCGGTGGCGGTAAACCGGCAACCCTGGAATCCGGCGCCGTAGTCAGAGTACCGTTATTCATCCAAATCGGCGAGATGATCCGCGTCGACACCCGTACCGGCGAATACGTTTCCCGCGTCAAAGAATAGTGTCTGCCGATTGGCAACCGACGGCCGGATTTCAGACGCTGCGACTCAGAGCGCAGTTATTGTCTGAAATCCGCCAGTTTTTTGCGCAACGCTCGGTTTGGGAAGTGGAAACACCGTTGTTGTGTCACACAACCGGCACCGATCCACAGCTGGACTTTTTTGCCAGCCTATATCATTGTCCACCTAATAATCCGACCTTCTACTTGCAAACTTCACCCGAGTTTGCAATGAAGCGTTTACTGGCTGCCGGGAGTGGCAGCATCTACCAAATCTGCAAAGCCTTTCGCAACGGCGAAGCCGGGCGTTTTCATAACCCCGAATTCACTATTCTGGAATGGTATCGGGTGGGATTTGGCTTGCAAGCCTTGATGGATGAAGTGGCTGAGCTGTTAATGTCATTATTGACGCCATTCCTGCCTAATTTGTCGATCAAGCAAACCAGCTATCAAGATATCGTCAGGCAATTGATTGATTTGGACCCCCTGGTATTTGATCGTCAAGCCTATCAGCAAGTCGCCATCCGTTTACAATCACCGGAAGCCGAGGGGTTGTGTGGTGACGATCATGCATTGTGGCTGGATTTTTTGTTCAGCCATCATGTACAGACAAGGTTGCCGCAAAATACGATTTGTTTGGTTCATGGCTATCCGGCCATACAATCCTCGCTAGCGCGGATTCACCCTGAAGATGCGCGGGTGTCCGAACGTTTTGAAGTGTTCATCAACGGGTTGGAATTGGGGAACGGTTTTTTCGAACTCAAAGATGCCGATGAGCAAGCGCGCCGCTTTGCAAAGGAAATAGCCCAACGTCAGGTCCAAGGGTTAGTCGATGTGACCATGGATGAACGGTTTCTAAAGGCTTTACAAGCCGGTTTGCCGGACTGTAGTGGTGTAGCGATTGGTCTGGATCGGTTGCTAATGATAGCGACGGGCTGCGAATCCATCACACAGGTCTTGGCGTTTCCAATCGGTA
>CAZJYS010000034.1:0-16186 GCA_964550075.1 uncultured Methylomonas sp. | reverse complement strand
GAAACTTGTAGAAATTTTTTCGCTTGCTGTAGACTGTCAAGAACTGCAACCAGTCCTTTTCCTTGTGGATTTGCTGGCTTGATGATGAGATTCATGAGTTATAAAAAATATCAAATTGTGGTCAATTGATATTAAGTTTACCTATTTATATGAATAATCAAACTTTAAAAAATATTCTGATTGGCCTTGTGTTGATCATAATTATTGGTGGGGCAATGTTATGGATGAATAACTCATACCAACGAATGAAAGATAAGTGCGATAGGATGGGAGGAAGCTTTTATTCAATCTCGTTTACCCAAAATATTTGTGTTGACGGGACTGTCGTTCACGAACTCAAATAAATGCAGTTCAAATATCTTCTCAATCAATAGCTTGTAAAGCTGATTCAGCCCATTTGGCAACATCATATAAATTAGCAACCGGCAGTTTCACAAGAACTCACTTTCGGACTAAATCTGTTTGACGCTAATGTTCAAGGTTTGGATTCGATAAGCAATCTGCCTGGGTGTCATATCCAGTAATCTGGCCGCTTTGGCCTGCACCCAGCCACATTGTTCCAGCGCGGCGATAACTTTTTCGCGCTCGTCCAGGTCTTCGCTTTGTAGGTCCATCATGCGGGTGACGACAGGTTGTGGCCGGGAAAAACCAATTTCGTCTTCCAGGCCGGTGCTGATGATGACGTCGCGGTCGATGATGCCTTCGCTACTCATGATTGCCGCCCGTTCCAAACGATTTTCCAGTTCTCTGACATTGCCGGGCCAGTGGTGTTTCATCAGGATGCGCAGAGCGCTTTCCTTGATTTCCAGCGGCCTGCCGCCTTGTTGTTTGGAAATGCGATTCAGCAAGAATGTCGCCAGCTCCGGTACATCCTCGATGCGATCACGTAACGGCGGCATACTGATGGGCATCACATTCAGTCGGTAATACAAGTCTTCACGAAACAGGCCGTCGGCAACATCCTGCTCCAGGTTGCGATTGGTGGCGGCGATGATGCGGACATTGACCTTTAAGGTGCGAACCCCACCCACGCGTTCAAACTCGCCTTCTTGCAGAACCCGCAACAACTTGGCCTGGAAGGATGCGGAAATTTCCCCGACTTCGTCCAGAAAAAGCGTGCCATTGTCAGCCAGTTCAAAACGGCCCTTGCGTTGGCCTATGGCGCCACTAAATGCCCCTTTTTCATGGCCGAACAATTCCGATTCCAGCAAGGTATCGGGTAATGCAGCGCAGTTGAGTTTTAGAAACGGCCCATTGGCGCAAGTGGAATTAAAATGAATGGCGCTAGCGACCACTTCCTTACCGGTACCGGATTCGCCGCGAATCAGCACCGTGGTTTGCCATTTCGCCACCTGACGGATGATGTCGAATACTTTCAACATTGGCTGGGAATGACCAATAATGTTTTCGAACCGGTAGTTTTTCACCAGCGTTTGCTTGAGAAAATCGCGTTCGTTGGTTAATTCATCCTGCTTGCGTTCCATGACCCGCAAGGTGTTGACGCTTTGTGCGATCAGGTTGGCGACCATTTCCAGAAAGCGGGCGCGCTCACCCAAAAAGGAAGCTTCGCAGGGTTGCGCTGCCAGAATGCCGACGACTTCGCCTTGCTCCACTGCCAACGGTGAACCGATAAATGGTAAGTCAGGGTTGTAAACCCCCAAGCGACTCAAAAACCTTGGCTCATCGGCGATACGTTCCACAACGATGGTGCTGCCTTCATCCAGAATAGCGCCCACCAGACCTTCACCGGGTTGATAACGCACGGACCGATCGATATCGACGCCATAAAATTCGCACAGACTCATGCTGTCATCGTCCACATCGCGCAATGTGATCATGCCAAAGCGTAAACCGGATCGTTTATGCAAGATTTCCAGAATGCCCTTCAGTTTGCTGCGTAAATCGTGCGTGCTGTTCAGTAGCTGACTGACCAGAAACAAGGTATCCAACTCCGACTCGACCAATAATGAACGTTCAGTCATGGAGATTTACCCGCGTTGAATGGTGCTGGCTGGGAAAGCTGAGGTTAAAGCTGCAGCCCTGACTGCAGTTTGGGTCGATTTCGATCATGCCCTGATGTTGATTGACAATCTCTCTCGCCATCACCAAACCCATGCCAGCCTGGGTACCGCCCAGATTTTGCTGAGTAGTGAAAAACGGTTCAAAGACTTTGTTGCGTTGATTGGCAGGGATACCAGGACCACTATCGGCAATGGTCACAAATACCCAGTCATGTTCAACCCGGGTACTGATTCTGATCAAACGCTCCTGACTATTGGCCCGGTTGATGGCGTTCACGGCGTTATCGATGAGTTGTTTGAATAACATGCGTAATTTGTTCTCGGAGCCCAAAATCGATGGTAATACCGGGTTGGGCAACCAATCGACCACTATGCCGTTGACCAAAAACTTATGGTTATTCAGTAGCATCACCTCATGTAACAACTGATTGAGGTTGACCGGCATGATAGCCGACTCGGGTATCTCCGGCACACAGCGTTGCAGGGTGGATAAAGTTTCTTCGCCCATACTGTGGACTTGGTTCAATAAGTCTTTCAAGGCT
This sequence comes from uncultured Methylomonas sp., assembly GCA_964550075.1. Taxonomy (GTDB): domain Bacteria; phylum Pseudomonadota; class Gammaproteobacteria; order Methylococcales; family Methylomonadaceae; genus Methylomonas. The sequence goes on along the minus strand of CAZJYS010000034.1, from coordinate 13,623 downwards.
TGATTCTGACTATCCTTGCGCTGCGCCATGATCTGAATCGCTGCATTGATTTGATTCAATGGCTGCCGAATTTGGTGCATGGCGCCCAACAAGGTTTCACGGATGCTGCGCATATGCTCTTCTTCAGCCAGCATGGTTCTGAGCGTCTGTAATTGCAGTTTTTCCTGCTGGCGGCGCTGCAAGCTGATGTCATTAATGCTTAGCAGCAAAAACTCCTTGGATTGTTTGTCAAAAAAACTACCCGCACAAGGATCGTCTTCACTGAACCAGTTGCCTGAGCAGGCAAACCAGCGCGTGCCCCGCCTGCCTATGCCTTCCACCCTTACTTCGCGGTTGCTGAAGCCTCTAGGTTCACCTTCCTGAGTTGCCCACAAATCACCCATTTCCTGTTCTAGCGCATCAATAAAAAATAAAGCCGGTTCAGCCTGCCCCAATTCGCTGATCAGCATTTTGTACATCTGATTATCCAGAATGATGCGATGTTCGCGATCCAGAACCACCATGGCCACCGGGGAAGCGTTGATCACCGATTCAATCAGTTGTTTCTGGTTGTTGAGTTGCTGTTCGGCTTGATGGGCCTTGGTTACATCGCGGTGCATACCAATGTAATGGCTGATGGCACCGTGTTCATCCAGCATGGGCGCAATGGTCAAATCGGCCAGATAGCGCTGTCCCAATTTCCGGCGGTTAACCAGTTGTCCATGCCAGACCTGTTTACGAGAAATGGTGTGCCATAAATCGTAATACACCTGGCGCGGTGTTGACTTGTCGGAGAGCTTGGCTTCGTTTTGCCCCAGTATTTCTGCGGCCTGATAACCGGTGACATCGGTAAAGGCATCATTGATATAAAGGATATTGGCTTTTTTATCGGTGATGGAAATAGCCACAGGGGCTTGCTCGACCGCTTTGACAAATAGAGAAAACGGCAACGCATTTGTGCTACGCAGCAGGGCTGAGCGGGTGTTGATGATGTCCTGATGGGTCGCCATCGCTTCGAGCGTGTTGACCGTGATTTGGCTATTTAAATAGTCTGGTGTGGATTTGCTCATGCCGAGATTCTCATTGCTATGTTGCTGTTTACTAAAAACAAGCAAATTCAACGCCAACTAGTATAAGAGGTTGGGTTTGGCAAAAAGAATGGGAACCTTTAGCAGTGGCGCCAAGAGGGTAAGATGGGCTGAGCATAGCAAAGACCTCGTTCGTAATAGGCGCGGTTCGTAAACTCATCCCTCCCTAAAATCAGATCGTTTTGTCGTATTTGCGACAATTTTTTTCGGCTTTGGTGGCTATGTGTTTTTTGAAACAGAAAAATTGCACCGTCTAAAGTCATTACCGCACTAAATAAGCGCTTTTAAGCCGTTTCATAACATTGGCACGGTTGCTGCTGAATCATTGTTAAACGACTAGGTGTTAAGGCAATGAGCGAATACTTCATGCTGATATTAGGTACAGCGTTGGTCAACAATGTAGTGTTGGTCAAGTTCCTGGGATTATGTCCCTTTATGGGGGTATCCAACAAGCTCGACACAGCTTTAGGCATGGGCATGGCGACCACGTTTGTGTTAACCCTGGCATCTGCGGCGAGTTGGGTGTTGGAACATCGCTTGTTGATTCCATTTGATATTGGTTTTTTACGGGTGCTGGGCTTTATTTTGGTGATTGCCGCCGTGGTGCAATTCACCGAAATGGTGATTCATAAAACCAGCCCGGTGCTTTATCAGGTTTTGGGGATATTCCTGCCATTGATTACCACCAACTGTGCAGTGCTGGGTGTGGCGTTGTTGAATATTCAAGAGCAATACAATTTTGTACAAAGTCTGCTGTTCGGTTTTGGTGCAGCTTTAGGGTTTACCTTGGTGATGGTGCTTTTTGCCGGACTCCGTGAGCGCTTAGCGCTGATGGCAGTTCCGGCAACTTTTTCCGGCACACCGATTGCCTTTATTACCGCTGGCATTTTGTCGCTGGCATTCATGGGTTTCGCCGGACTTTATACCAAATGATTTTTATATGACGGAGTTGAGATAAGTCATATGTACATACTTGCCGCAATCATCATCCTGACAGCGCTGGGTCTTTTTTTAGGTCTGAGTCTGGGCATTGCCGGAAAGTACCTGAAAGTTGAATCCGATCCTTTGGTCGATAAGGTCGAAGCTTTGATGCCGGGTTCGCAATGTGGTCAATGTGGTTTTCCGGGTTGCCGCCCGGCTGCCGAAGCCCTGGTATCGGGCAGTGCTCCCGTTACCTTGTGTCCGCCCGGCGGGACTTCATTGGTGGAGCAACTCGCCAAACTGCTGGGTATTGAAGTCGATCTGAGCCAAACCGAGGATCAGGAGCTGATGATTGCCCGGGTTAGCGAAGATACCTGCACTGGTTGTACTCGCTGTTTCAAGGTTTGTCCGACCGATGCCATCGTCGGGGCACCTAAACAGATACACGCGGTGGTGGCCGATGCCTGCATAGGTTGTAAAAAATGCGTCAATGTCTGTCCAACCGAATGCCTGCAGATGCATCCGATTGAAGTCACCCTGCGCGACTGGCGCTGGCCCAAACCCTTGGCAACTGCCGCCTGAACGGAGCTAGTATCATGTTGGCCCTATTCGAAAATCCCAGATTGCGCGGCGGTATTCATGCTGAAGAGCATAAAGCCGAAACATCGGCCAAGCCCATAGCCACCAGCCTGCCGTTACCGAAAAAACTCTATATTCCGGTACAACAGCATGTCGGCAAACCTGCCGAGCCGGTCGTCAAGGTAGGCGACAAAGTTTTAAAAGGCCAGTTGCTGGCGCACAGTCAAGGCAATATTTCAGCCCCGGTGCATGCACCCAGTTCCGGCAGCATTCTGGATGTACTGGATTATCCGGCCCCACATCCTTCCGCATTACCCATACGCACCATTGTCATAGGCACTGACGGTCTGGATCAATGGATTAATACAGATATTCCCAGCGATCCCTTCCTGCTTGAGCCCGAAGAGATTTGTTCCCGCGTGGGTGCCGCCGGGGTTGTGGGTTTAGGTGGCGCGGTGTTTCCCTCGGCTGTAAAGCTTGGACTGGGACGCAAAAATCAGATTCATACGTTGCTGATCAATGCTGGGGAATGTGAGCCTTATCTGACTTGCGATGACCGCTTGATGCAGGAACGCGCCGATGAAATCGTAGCCGGTATCCGCTTGATGTTGCGCGGCATGAACGCGCCGCAAGCCACGATTGGCATAGAAGATAACAAACCTGAGGCTTATCAGGCGATGTATCAAGCTAGTGAAGCATTTGCCAATATCAATGTAGTGCAAGTGCCTACTCGTTATCCCATGGGATGGGATAGGCAAATGCTGCGGTATCTAACCGGCTGGGAAATTCCCGCCGATGGCCGCGCTACCGATATTGGTGTGGTAATACACAATGTAGCAACCGCTCACGCAGTGTACCGGGCCGTTTGTCTGGGGCAACCTTTGATCAGTCGGGTGGTGACTGTATCCGGTGGCGCAATCGGCAAACCGCAAAATGTTGAGGTGCTGATCGGTACCTTGATGACGCATGTATTGAAATTCTGCAAAGTTGATAAGGACAAGGTTGCCCGGCTGATTATGGGCGGGCCAATGATGGGGGATGCGTTGCCCATCGCCGAGGTTCCGGTGGTAAAAGCCTGCAATGGCATTCTTGCATTGACTGCCGATGATATCGAATTGCCGGAAGTCAAACCCTGCATTCGCTGTTCCAGTTGTGTGACGGCTTGTCCGGTCGGGCTGTTGCCTTTGGAAATGGCTAGTCGGATTAAGGCCAATCAGCTCGAAGCGGCTGTGGATTTGGGTTTGAAAGACTGCATCAATTGCTCCAGCTGTTCTTATGTTTGTCCGTCGAATATACCGTTGGTGCATTACTTTAAATTTGCTTCCGGCGAGTTATATAAACGCCAGCAAATGGAGCATCGATCTGAACAAACCAAGCGCTTGATGGATGACCGTAACCAGCGAATGGAGCGGATACGTCTGGAAGCGGAAGCCGAGGCCAAACGAGTAGCCGAGGCACGGGCTGCAAGAGCTAGAGAACAGGCACAAGCCAAACCGGTGGTTACCGAGGAGAGCGCATGAACATCAAACCCGTGAGTGGTCCGCATGTACTTGCCGTTCGCCGTGTCGAAGACATCATGCGTAAAGTGGTGTTGGCTTTGTTGCCAGCGGTAGGCTGGGGCATTTTGATTTTTGGTTGGCCAGCTTTATTTTTAACCGCTATCACGGTGGCCGCTGCTTTGGTTTTCGAAGCGATGTGTTTAAAAATGAAAGGGGTCGCCGCCAAGCCGTATTTGTATGACGGCTCGGCAGTTCTGACCGGTTTGTTGGTCGCCATGACCTTGCCGCCCTGGGCACCTTGGTGGATAGGTGTAGTGGGATCGGCGATTGCCATTGTGTTGGGAAAACAGGTTTATGGTGGTCTGGGGCAAAATCTTTTTAATCCCGCCATGCTGGCGAGGGTTGCGCTGTTGATTTCATTTCCTATTGAAATGACTACCTGGGTTGAAGTCAAACCGTTGTTGTTTGGCCCGGGCATTCTCGATAGTTTAGCTATTACATTTTCCGCTAACACCACCGATGCAGTGGCGGGTGCAACCACGCTTGGTGCTGTTAAAACCGGTTTTTCTCTGAACCAGACCTTGCCCGGTTTGCTGTACGACTACAACAGTTTGCTGGCTTTTATGGGTTGGGAACGCGGTAGCTTGGGGGAAACCTCAAGCCTACTGATCTTGGTCGGTGGCTTGTGGTTGGCGCGCGAAGGGGTGATACGCTGGCATATTCCCTTATCGTTGTTGGCAAGTATCACAACATTATCTTTAATTTTTCATTGGATCGATCCGCAACATTATCTTAGCGTCTGGGTACACCTGAATTCCGGGGCGTTGATGTTGGTAGCGTTCTTTATCGCCACCGATTACGTCACTTCACCCAATACACCACTTGGTCAGGTTATCTTTGGTGCGGGCTGTGGCTTGCTGATATTCGTGATTCGTTCCTGGGGTGGTTATCCGGAAGGCACGGGTTTTGCGATTTTATTAATGAACGCAGTTACGCCGTTAATTGATCATTACATTCGTCCACGGATTTATGGTCGTTACCGCAACGGCAAACCGCTCGATATCAGCCAATCGTGAGTTAGCCATGAGCGCAGAACCCATATTCAAATCCAAACCCTCTGCAAAGCAGGCGATGCGTACCCTGGAAGCCTGGATAGGCTATGCATCGCGTACCTTGAAAATCTGGCTGGAACCGGACAACCTGGAACGCTTGCGTCCACAATTGCATTATCAAGCAGGTGTCTTGGCGGGTTTTGCGCTGGCCGCCGCTGTTTTACTGGGGCTTGCCGATTTAGCAACCCGTGGCGTGATCCAAACCCGTTTGGAAGAAGACTTGAAATCCAGCCTGGAAGAAGTCGTACCGGCTGATTTATACGATAACAATCTGCTCAGCGATGTGATAACCGTGCCATCAGCTGAAGCCAATATTGGTGCTGCCGAAACCTTGGTGTATCTAGCCAAAAAACAGGGTGAGGTTCGTGCCGTCAGTTTCAAATTTGTTGCCCCGGATGGCTATGCCGGACCGATCAGCTTGGTAATGGGGATAGATCGGAATGGTGAAATTCTAGGGGTGAGAGTCATTGCCCATGTCGAGACACCCGGTCTGGGCGACAAGATCGAAGTTAGTAAATCCAAGTGGGTGTTGAATTTTAACGGTAAATCCCTGGATAACCTGACCGTTGAACAGTGGGCGGTCAAAAAAGATGGTGGTGTGTTTGATCAATTTGCCGGAGCGACGATTACGCCGCGCAAAGTCGTTCAAGCCATCAAGCGGGGCTTGGAATTTTATAAGTCACACCGCGAACAATGGGTTGCCAGTCAATAAGATTAACCCTGGAAACTGGATGCCTTCAATTTGATGGCGATTTCATTGCTAATTAACTGTCGCGATAGCGACACCTAAATAACCGGAGAGCCCGACATGAATCTAAAAATCCTTTTCTCCGAGCCTTATAAAAAAATTGCCAAAGATGGACTTTGGGATAACAACGTGGTGCTGACACAAAACCTGGCTTTGTGTCCGTTGTTGGCTGTGACCGGGACAGCGACTAATGGCCTCGGCATGGGCTTGGCGACCATGGCCGTCATGGTGGCCTCCAACGCGGCGGTGTCGGCCAGTCGAAATCTGATCCCCAGCGAAATTCGGATTCCGATATTTGTATTGCTGATTGCGGCGCTGGTGACTTTGGTCGATTTATTCCTGAACGCCTGGATGCACGAGCTACATAAAGTGTTGGGACTATTTATCCCTTTGATCGTCACCAATTGCGTCATCCTGGGGCGTGCCGAGGCCTTTGCCTCCAAACAACCGCTGATGCCTTCCATGTGGGATGGTTTGATGATGGGCGTCGGCTTCACGCTGGCGATGGTGGTATTGGGTGCGGCGCGGGAAATTAGTTCTGCGGGTACGCTGTTTGCCAATGCCTCTGTACTACTAGGTGAAGGTTTTCGCTTTATGGAGTTGACCATAATTCCTGAATACAAAGGCTTTCTACTGACTGCATTGCCGCCCGGTGGATTCATCATGCTGGGGTTTATGGTGGCTTGTAAGCGTTTGATCGAACAACGCGCAGCCGCCAAAACGTCAGCCGTCGAGCCCAATCTACAAACAGCTCATCCCATTATTTAAAGGAGTTAAACCATGAATGTCGGCGTGTGTTACGCAGAAGCGGAACGGCAAACCTGGCTAAAACTTGAAGTGCCGGATGGCAGTACTGTGCAACAAGCCATCGAACTGTCCGGCATGCTAAATCAGTATCCGCATATCGATCTTAGCGCGCAGAAAGTCGGGATTTTCGGCAAGCTGGCCAAACTGGATGCGCCCATAAAAGAAGGCGATCGAGTGGAAATTTACCGGCAAATTACTGCCGATCCGGCGCAGGTACAGCGGCGGCGCATTGATTTGGATTGAGCCAATATTGCTTCCAAGGGCAATCAAACGCTACAGAACGTTTATTTTGTAGGGTGGATAAGCAACGCGCATCCACCGTATTGCCGGATGCGCTAACGCTTATCCAGCCTACGCAGGGATGAATAGTGACCAATTTTTTAAACAGGAGAATCTCCATGCTACTTGAAAACATCGACAAACAAGGCCTCACCTTCATCATGTCTGTGCTGGGCGAAACCAGTACCAAAGGTGTATCGGCTTATCGCGGCGACTTGGTATTGATCCAGGGTGCTTTCCGTGAGGGTTCAACCACAGATCGCAAACCACCGGAATTACTGATGAAACAGGCCGCCCTGTTGGCTGATAGTGAAAAATTTATCTTTGCCAATGGTTTGTTTGAAGAATTGCAACATGTTTCGGTGTTCATAGAACAATACGGTAGTTATCTAACCCCGGATACCACAACGTTGTTTTTTGTTGAAAACATTGCCGAGCCGATGCAGGTCGAACTGTTGGGTACTTTATTCAAATTCGTGCCCTACAAAGAAGGTTTTGTCTGGAATGAAACCCTGGAATTGTTGTATATCGAAAAATCCGATCTTAAAGGCCAGTCTGCCGAGGATAAAGTCGTCGTGGCTTATGACGCGGCTAAAACCTACAAACTCAAGGTAGACACCATTTCCTATGAAGAAGCTTTGACCAAGACCATTGTCGTTAAGAAAGACGCGGCAGTGGGCCCGGTTTAATCATGAAACCCTTCAAAACTGTTTCCGCAGCTGAGGCAGTGCAATTGATTGCCGAGCAAAATCCGGTGATTCTTGATTGCCGGGATTTAAAAGATTATCGCATCAGCCACATCGATAACGCCATGCATGTGCACGAACAACTGCGGGACAGCTTGCTGAAGAAGGCGGATAAAGATGGGCAGTTGTTGATTTATTGCTATTACGGGCATGCCAGCGAACATCTCGCCGAGATGTTTGGCGACTTCGGTTTCAAGCATGTTTACAGTTTGGCGGGCGGTTTCGCCAGTTGGAAAGAACACCATAACCTTTGAGGTGATTTATGACTCAGTTATCCAGAGAACTGGCTTTGCGCATTGCGCTGGCTGCCCGCGTGTTGCCGGGTGTTGACGTGCAACAATTGATTGATATCCTGCATGACAAAGTGGGTCGTCCGCTGGACGATGAAAAACTCAAAGCCATCACCGTCACCAATCTCAAGACCGGTATCGGCAGTCTGGATGGTGAAGAGGATGGCGAAGACATCGGCATCGGTTTGGAAAACATCAAACTGGCAGTGCGATATTTGTGGGGCGAAGAGGAAGGCGATGAAAATTTGCCACAGGTTCAAGTCTATAAAGAAGGCGATTTCCCTGAATCGATCCGGGTCGCAGTGGCCTCCAACGCCGGTTCGCTGTTGAATGGACATTTCGGTTCCTGCATCCGTTTTCTGGTTTATCAACTGTCTCGTAACGACTATAAATTGATAGGCATACGCTCGACCATAGAGGCCGATAGTGCCGAAGATCGCAATCTGTTTAGGGCCAATCTGATCAAGGATTGCCATGTACTATTCGTACAATCCATCGGCGGCCCGGCAGCAGCCAAAGTGGTTCGCGCCGACATTTATCCCATCAAAGTACCCGATGTGGTTGACGCCGTGGAAAAATTACACGAATTTCAGCAAGTCTTCGACGCACCACCACCCTGGATGGCCAAGGCCTTGGGGCGCAGTCCGGAGGAAAGTAAGCGGTTTGCGTTGCATGAATAGCCTTGTAATATCCCAGATTTATTGATGACAAGCACTTTGCGCGCTTGCCTAATGGGCTGGGCGCAAAGTTTTAAAAGAGTTTTGAGCCCCCTTTGTGTTAGCCCTACTGATGGTTATGCACACTTTTACTAGCAATCCTCAATGCCTGCTTTAGTTGGCTGACTGACCAGTCACTGCCAGGCAAATATACGGCTATGTCCGATCCGTATACCCCTTGTCGCTCTCGTATTCCAGCTAGTCGAGCTCGTCTTGCGCGAGGTGGTAACGATTTGACATGGATTGCAAATAAACCAATCAGTTATCGCCCAGTCCTAAACCTAATTTATTTGCGACAAGTATAGCTTTTAGGCGTTCACCGATTTAATGGAACAGTTCCAAAAAATATTGGGAAACGGAAAAGGTTGTGTTTTTTGGTTGTGCCCGACAAAATGAATCTCATCAAATTGAACTGGGCATAGGTATGAATTTTATTAGCCATAAATTACTGTATGTAGCTTTTACAATGAGTTGCATTTTATTTGGCATAGCAACTACCGATGCTCAAACCGCTACGGCACCATACCTGAGTCCTGAAGACGGTGGGCCGCGAAATTGGACGGTGGTCAGTGTTAGCAAGTCGCTAAATCTTCACCAAGAGCCTTTTGATAAAGCTGATGTTGCGGGTAAAGTCAAACCAGGCGACACCCTGGATAATTTGGGTTGCCAGCTCAGCAAGGGGCAAACCTGGTGTGATGTGCAACCCTTGGGGGGAGGTCCTCGTGGTTATGTATCTGCCAGATTTTTAAAACCAGCAGTGTCACCCGATGGCAGCATTGCCACTGGTATAGACGATTCCGCATTGCGTGCTGGGCAGGGGCAATTCGATATTATTGGACCCATACCATGCGCGATTAATGCAGGTCAACCGATGGGATCATGCGAGTTTGGCGTTGCACGCTCTGGAGGTGGTTACGCTACACTCGTCATCAAAAAGCCAGATGGCAACAGCCGTAGCATTTATTTTCGTATGGGTAAGCCGATTGGGGCTAATAGCACTCAGGCTGAGGGATATGCAAAATTTCAGGCCAGTAAGAAGAAGGATTTACATATTATCCGTGTAGGCAATGAGCGCTATGAAGTTCCTGATGCCGTAATTTTGGTGGCTAACAGCCAAAACAGTGTAGGTTTTGCAAATAACCGACGGCCTTACGGCGGATACATATCTTGAAAACTAACTTCGTCTGTGATGAACAACGTTCATTCCATTTTTAATAAACTGTGTACTTTAAAGTTTTCCAAAAAATTCACTGCCTAATTAAATAAATCATGACTTTGACTATCTGGGTAGACGCGGACGCCTGCCCCAACCTGATTAAAACCGTATTGTTTAAAGCCGCGCAAAAACGCCAGTTGATGACCATTTTGGTTGCAAATCAAATAATCGCCACGCCGCCATCAAAATTTATACGCGCAATCCGTGTCAGTGGTGGTTTTGATGTGGCGGATAATTATATTGTGCAGCATCTGCAATCGGGTGATCTGGTCATTACCGGCGATATTCCCTTAGCCGCCGGCGTGATCGAAAAACAGGGCGTTGCCATCAACCCGCGCGGTGAACTGTATGACCAGCGAAATATTGGTGAGAAATTAGCCATGCGTAATTTCATGGAGGAAATGCGCAATACTGGTCAAGTATCAGGCGGTGCGGCCGCGATGTCGGCAAAAGATGTGCAGCATTTTGCCAATGCGCTGGATCGATTCCTCGCTGCCCGAAAAATTTGAGCATATCCCGTCAAATGTAACTCCGTGCTTTTTTGGGTCAATAAACTGCTCAAGCTGTCAGGCATCAAAGTTTGTAATGCAATTCGGCGATTTACGGGCCAAACCTGAACTATTTAGGCCTGCAGTATAATGATGCCAATTTTGTCGAAGAGAGGCTGTTATGCACGTTACCCTGGTACATGTTCACGTCAAACCCCAGCATGTTGAAGATTTCATTGCTGCAACCCGGCTCAATCATCTGGCCTCTGTGCAGGAAACCGGAAATCGCCGTTTTGATGTTTTGCAATCGCCGGAAGACCCCAGTCGCTTTGTGCTGTATGAGGCTTATGTGTCTGCAGAGGATGCCGCGGCGCACAAGCAAACCACGCATTATTTGACTTGGCGGGATACAGTCGCCGATTGGATGGCGACTCCGCGCCAAGGCGTAAGCTATAACGGGCTGTTCCCAAAAGGATAACTATCATGCAATTTTCAGCATTTTCCATTTCGCGATTCCCACGTATCCACTATGGCAGTGGCCGCATCAATGAGGTGCCGACACTCGCCGCCCAATATGGACGTAAGCTATTACTGGTGACGGGCAAACAATCGTTTTGTGCCACTCCGCGTTGGCAGGCGTTTACCCAGGCCCTGGACGACAACGGTTTAAAATGGCTGCACTTTACGGTGTCCGGCGAACCATCACCGATGCTGGTTGATTCGGCGGTACAGCAGTTTCGTCACCAAGCTGTGGACTTAGTCATTGCCATCGGTGGCGGCAGCGTACTGGATGCTGCCAAAGCCATTGCCGGATTACTGCCGCATGGCAATTCGGTATTGGATCATCTGGAAGGGGTTGGTAACAACCTGCCTTACCGTGGCCCCAGTGTGCCGTTTATAGCCGTGCCAACCACCGCCGGAACCGGCAGTGAGGCGACTAAAAACGCTGTTTTGAGCGTGCAGGGGGCGGATGGTTATAAAAAATCTTTTCGCGATGAGTGTTTGATACCGGAATACGCCATTATTGATCCGGATTTGCTGACCAGCTGCCCACGTGAACTAATCGCTGCAGACGGCATGGATGCCTTTACCCAGCTGCTGGAATCGTATGTCTCGCTGAAAGCGAATCCATTTACCGATGCCTTGGCCTGGAGCGGCATGCGTGCTTTCAAAGAAGGATTTTTTGCCGCCTGGGAGGGCAAGGAGCCCGAAGCCTGTCATGGTCGGGGCGCGATGGCTTACGCGGCTTTGTTGTCAGGTATTACTTTGGCGCAAGTCGGTTTGGGTTCAGTTCATGGTTTGGCGTCACCGCTGGGTGCTTATTTCCCGATTCCGCATGGCGTTGTTTGTGGCACTTTGGTTGGCGCCGCCACACAAATCAATATCACAGCCCTATTAGCCCGCCAAACTAATCATGCTGCGTTGACTAAATATGCCCAAGTCGGGCGGTTGTTAACCGACCGGGATGATTTAGATGACCAATCCGCGCAAATGGCGCTGGTTGAATTGCTCAATGATTGGAGCGAGAAGCTCGAGTTACCAAGGCTTGGCGCCTATGGGATTCAAGAATCAGATTTTCCGTTGATTGTGGCTAATAGCCGTGGCAGCAGCATGCTAACCAATCCTATCGTTTTGACCGATGAAGAAATTACGGCGATTCTGGATTGGCGTTTGTAACCAGTCAAAAAGGTTAGAGCGTTTGCTTGTTTTCGGTGAACGCTGCTAACCCACTATCAATAGAAAATTTACCTCAGTGGTTATTGGTACTCTATTAATCTAATTTGTCTGATTATAAGCAAGCCCGTCATGCCTGCAGGGAAGCTGCATCCAGGGCCATGGATGATAAGCATCGAACTGTCACTGAAGCCTAGATTCCGCCAATCCATGCCAGAATGACGGTCTTCGGTAAGACGCACATGAAATATGACAAAGTAAAATTAAGCTCCGGTCAATTTTTGTCGGGCTTCCTGATATTTTTCTGCGCATTTTTGCATGACTAGTGGCGGTAAACGTGGCCCTGGTGCCGTTTTGTTCCAATCCAGTGTTTCCAGGTAATCACGCAAATACTGCTTGTCGAAGCTGGGTGGACTGATGCCCACTTCATAATGTTCGACCGGCCAGAAACGCGAGGAGTCCGGTGTCAACGCTTCATCAATCAAATACAGCGTGCCATCTTGATCCAGACCGAATTCAAATTTGGTATCAGCAATGATAATGCCGCGCTGGCGAGCATACTCCGCGGCTTTAGTATAAAGCTTGATACTGACATCACGCACTTGTTCGGCAATCGCTTGCCCAACTAATTCAATGGTATCTGCAAAACTGATATTTTCATCATGCACGCCCATTTCGGCTTTGCTGGAAGGCGTATAAATCGGCTCCGGCAGTTGTTGAGCTTGTTGTAAGCCGGGTGGTAATTTGATACCACAGACCGAACCGCCAGCCAGATAATCTTTCCAGCCGGAACCAATCAAATAGCCGCGCACAATCGCTTCGATGGGTAATGGCTGCAGGCGCTTGACGATTATCGCCCGGCTTTCTAGTTGCCGTCTCAATTCGGCATCAGGAATGACTTGTTCCAGAGATAAATCAGTGGCCAGATGATTGGGAATGATGTCGCGCATTTTTTCAAACCAGAAATTCGATACCTGGGTTAAAACTTGGCCTTTGCCTGGAATCGGATCCGGCATGATCACATCAAACGCAGACATACGATCCGTAGTGACGATCAGTAAATGCTCTGCATCAATCTCGTACATATCGCGAACTTTGCCACGACCGAGCAGTTTTAAATGAGGAATAGAGGATTCGTAAAGGGCAGCAGGCACATTCATGGCACGACAAGACCAGTCGGTAAACAAAACCTAATTTTACCATTAATCAGACTGATAACCTTGCTTCTATCAATTACAAAGTACTGTATTAGGGATATCAGCAGGTTTTTATTCTTAAGGATCTCGCTATAAATAACTTCCCCCTTTGAAAAAGGGGGATCGAGGGGGATTTATTAAAAAATCTCCCCTAGCCCCTCTTTTTCAAAGAGGGGAATAAACATACGCATCGGCACAATCTGAATTCCTGGAAGTTATTTATGACGGAATCCTAAGATAGTAATCATCCAGCACCATAAAAGGCAAAATTGGCGCCTTTTTCCA
>CAZJYS010000033.1:0-16524 GCA_964550075.1 uncultured Methylomonas sp. | reverse complement strand
GGACCAAAGCCAGATTGATGTGTTTCGGGCTGGAAATACACAGAATCAAGGGGCCGACTCCGAGCATGGCGACTTTATCGGTTTTGCCGACGATGACGATTTGCTCGATTTGCCCCAGGCCCAACACTTCAGCACCTTGTTGCGCGGATTGAATACTTTCCTGAACCGTCGCACCAAAGGCATCGATATTGGGGGATTGTTTGGCATGCGCCAGAATCAAGCCATCGTGGTAGGCGGCACAGTTTTTAATGCCTTTTATATTGCCGACCCGATTGACCAATGCTTGCACGGCATCAACGAATTTTGCCCGCTTTAATCGTCTTTCTGCACTGACGTTGATGATGTCATTCTCTGATAGTTGTTGAGTTTGCTCATAGTCTTTCGCGAGTCTATCCAACTCGATCAATTGCGATTCAAGCCAATGCATACTAAAAATGAAGTTGCGGGTTTAATTGGATAAATAGCTGGAGAACAATTTCTTCAAAACCGGAATGGTTTCTTTTAATTCAAACCGAACCCGACCTAACAAGGCATCGCGTTGGGTGACCAATGCCAGCATAAAACCTGCTTCTACCGGGGTGGAGAGAATGTAGCCTTCGGTATTTTCACAAATCACCATGTTGGTGTTTTGGTGACCTACATGGCCTGCAGCTTTTGCCGCCGCACCAAACACCACTTGGACTGATGCGCCGATGGCATCGGTATTGATTTCAGAATCCCGGTGAATATGGGTCACGAAACCATCGCTATCGACGATGGCAGCTGCGGTGACGCCTTGAATATTCATCAAGTTACGCAAGATGGAATCGATTTCACTTGATTGCGATTTGCGGACATCAAGATGATGGATGTTGCTGCTCATAAAACACTCCTAAAAATTTGTCCGGTTAAATTAAGTCGACGCGAATCAAACAGGTTTTGTCACCCAGGGCATTGCATTTGGTTTCGGTTGCTTTGACATTGCGATTGAAAAAGGTTTTGACGATGCCGCCCACCATGCCGGCCTCGAAATGGCAAATAGGGGCTGAGACGTTGTGAATGCCCGCGCAGGAAACACATTCATCTACACGCAATTCAAGCACGCCGGCATCCATATCCACTTTATCGGGTACCACCAAACCAATGCTGAGTTGGCGGCACAACAGTTTGATTTTGCCGACATAAGTTTCAAGGTCTTTGTTGACATTGGCGACTGCGATTTGGCCCATGGCTAGCCCCAGGCTTTGCCCGGAATGATAAACCAGTGATGGCGCGCCTTGTCCGAGTATGTCTTCCACATTCGAACCTAAGGCCACCATGCGTAGCGCTTGAAAAAGCCTGATTGGAATGAGCGGGCCTAAGTCTTTGCGATTTTCGATCTCGAACTCGCCAGAGATAATGCCTTCAAAAATTTGTTGCTGGGCAATTTGATAATCTGATTTATTGTTTTGTAACATGGCTTCGATCCTGTGATATGCGGTTATTCATCTTGGCAAGATAACTCAGTACGACGGTTTAATGCCTGTCCGGCCGGAGTGTCATTGGAGGCGATGGGGTTATTCATGCCTTCGGATGTGGTGATGATGCGATTAGCGTCAAACCCGTTATTCAGCAGCAGTTTTCTGACTGCTTTGGCTCTGGTCAGTCCTAAAGTTTTGTTGCTGGCATCTGTGCCCAGGTTACAAGTATGCCCGGTGAGTTTGATCAATTTGGTGCAACGCTTGGCGGCATTGATCAATTCAGCGGATTCGCTGCTTGATAAGGCATTCAACTTGCTGGAATCCAGTTTGAAATGCACGGTGAACAAAGCTTCTGAGCTGGAGTTGACTACAGGTGTGTCATTGACGGGTGGAATGGCTTCGGATGGTTGAGGGGCTTGGCTTTCTGTTTGCGCAACTGTTGTATCTGCAGTTGATGCTTCGACAGGTTTTGCAGTTGATACGGCTGCAATTTCGGCTGGCTGTGCAACCGGCGCATTTATATCTGATTCTGAAGCGTTTGGGGCAACGGATTGATCAGGAGTAACAGGCGTAGCAGCGGCTTGAATTTGGGTTGGTTCGGCTAAAGCTGAATGTGTGGGTTCTATTGATTTTTGGGTGTTGGCAGCCGCTGGGGTTGCAGGCTTGGTTTGTTCAGTTGAATTATTCGATGTGGTAACCGGTTGTGTCGGTGTTTTTTGCAGGAAGAAAACACCAGCCAGCACGATGCCTACCAAGCCATAAAACCACCCTGATTTATACCAAGCGGCTTTTCGTTGAATCGATGCATCCGGTTGCTGCAAAATGCCATCCAAGCCATCGTAATCAAGAGATCGTTTTTTCATCGTTCCTGTTCCAAGTCTTCGTGCGCATTTCAAAAATAGCTTTAACTCGTTTACAAAAACCTGAACCAGTTATTTACATATATTGAAATGTACTTTAGGGCGATTCTACTACATCTTGGTGGCTAAGCAGGATTATTAATTTCTGATTAAAAAAGAATTATGCGTAAACAGCTTTAGCTATTTTAATGCTGTGAGCAGGCTGTCCATTAAATGATGGGCTTGACTCAAATAACCGCTGCCAAACAGGTTCAAGTGGTTGAGGATGTGGTAAAGATTGTAAAGTGATTTGCGGGTTTTATACCCTGAATCCAGCGGGTATGTGGACTGATAAGCGTCGTAAAATTCTTGGCTGAAGCCGCCAAATAATTCAGTCATGGCGATATCGGTTTCTCTGTCGCCGTAATAACAGGCGGGATCAAACATCACCGGATTGCTGAAAGAGTCGCAAGCGACATTGCCGCCCCATAAATCGCCATGCAACAAGGAGGGGTGGGGTTTATAGGTCGTAAAAAATGCCGGAATCTGGGAAAGTAAGGTTTGACCTTTTTGTTGCAGCTCTCCCTTAAAACCATGTTTTTCAGCAAATTCCAGCTGTTTGCCTAACCTTTGTTGTTGCCAGAAGGTTGGCCAGTCAGTGTATTGTTGGTTGTATTGAGGCGTGGAGCCTATGGTGTTATCTATCGACCAGCCAAAATATGCCTGGGGCATTTGGTGAAGTCGAGCCAACTGCTCAGCAAATTTGCCTGCATTTTTGCCGCGTAGTGGGCCGAGTTCGATAAACTCCAATAATAAATAGGCCTGATTTTCGTGTGTCCCCGATAAAATCACCTTGGGAACACGAACTTGCTGCAGGCTTTCGATTTCTGCTAAACCGGCTGCTTCGGCGGTAAACATCGGCGCCAAGCTAGCCTGGTTCAATTTCATGAACCAGTTAATCTGCTGAGTTTTAATCTGAAATGCGCTGTTGATGTCACCACCGCCGACACGGGTCAAACGGTGGTTGCTTAGGTCCTGCCCGGTCTGTTGCTCTAGATGGTTTAACAGACTGGCGGAAACTTGCATCGATTTGTATCCTATTGGCCCCAGCTGTCTCGCAACGTCACGGTGCGATTGAAAACCAGTTTGCCAGCTGCGCTGTCTAAGCTGTCCAGACAAAAATAGCCGGTGCGCTCGAATTGATAACGAATATCCGGGTTGGCGTTGTTTAGGCTGGCCTCTACCCGGCAGTCGGTCAATACTTCCAGCGAATGCGGATTGATGCCATCCAGGAAATTATCCAATGTATCGGGATTGGCGTGACTAAATAAACGATCATACAGACGTATTTCGGCAGGTAGGGAATGCGATTCGGATACCCAATGAATTACGCCTTTGACTTTGCGACCTTCGGGGTTTTTACCCAGCGTAGCCGGGTCATGACTGCAGCGTAATTCGACGATATTGCCATTTTCGTCCTTGATGACTTGTTCGCATTTGATTACATAAGAGCCTCGCAAACGCACTTCGCCACCCGGTACCAAGCGTTTGAAGTCTTTGGGTGGGTTTTCGGCAAAATCGTCCTGTTCGATCAAAATGACCTGGGAGAAAATCACTTCGCGACTGCCCATGTCCGGTTTTTGCGGATGGTTGGCGATTTGATAGGTTTCGGATTTATCTGCGTCCCAGTTTTCGATCACCACGCGCAAAGGTCTCAACACTGCCATGGCCCGGCTGGCGCGTTCGTTAAGGTCTTCTCGAATGCAATTTTCCAGCACGGTCATTTCAATCCAGGAGTTCTTTTTGGTGACGCCGATACGTTCGCAGAAATCCCGGATGGCTTCCGGCGTGAAGCCGGCCCGGCGCATCCCGGAAATGGTCGGCATGCGCGGATCATCCCAGCCGTTCACATGCTGTTCGGTAACCAGTTGTAGTAATTTGCGTTTGCTGACGATGGTGTATTCCAGTTGCAGGCGGGCAAACTCGATTTGCTGCGGATGGCAAGGGGTTTGCAATTTGTCCAGCACCCAGTCATACAGTGGGCGATGGTCTTCAAATTCCAGCGTGCAGATGGAATGCGTGATGCCTTCCAGCATATCGGAAATACAGTGGGTGTAGTCGTACATGGGATATACACACCAAGCATCGCCGGTGCGGTGGTGGTGAACGCGGCGAATCCGATAAATGGTTGGATCGCGCATGTTGATATTAGGCGAGGCCATGTCGATTTTGGCTCGCAACACATATTCACCGTCTGCAAATTCTCCGGCCCGCATGCGGGTAAACAAATCCAGATTGTCTGCAATCGAACGGTTGCGGTCCGGGCTTTCTTTACCGGCTTCGGTTAAGGTGCCGCGATCGATGCGCATTTGTTCGGCGCTGGAGCTGTCGACATAAGCATCACCTTGCTGAATTAGTTGAACGGCATAGTCATAAAGTTGTTCGAAATAATCTGAAGCATGGTATTTGCCCGCCCATTTGAACCCCAGCCAGGCTACATCGCGCTCGATGGCTTCCATATATTCGACGCTTTCTTTTTCCGGATTAGTGTCATCAAAGCGCAGGTTGCATGTGCCCTGGTTTTCGGCGGCCAGCGTAAAATTCAGGCAGATGGATTTGGCGTGACCGACATGCAGATAGCCATTCGGTTCGGGTGGGAAACGTGTGGCGACTTTGCCATTGTTTTTGTGGGCGGCCAGATCCTCGGCAATGATGTGTCTGATAAAGTTGGATTGAACTGTGCTTTCGCTGTTAGACATGATTGGGTATAAAAAAATAAAGAAAAGGTGCGAATTCATCGCTTGCAGGCATTTTAACGACTTTATTTGAATATCGCTATGCCTGACTGAAATGGTGATCTTGTTGCGCGTATTGATCTAAGTCACTGTTCGGAAAGATTTTTATAAATTATTAGCACTCTTGTCTTTCGAGTGCTAGAATCGCTTCCAACTTATATTGATACACTCAAAGTGGAGGTTACCCATGAATAATATGTTGGCTTTGCCGATTAATTTATCGGTTGGTACATTCGACAGTTATTTGAGCCTGGTTGCACGGATGCCCAAATTATCTGCCGAACATGAATACGATCTGGCGGTGCGCTATCGAGATGACGGTGATATCAATGCGGCGCGCGAATTGGTGATGTCCAATCTACGTTTCGTCGCTCACTTGGCGCGTGGTTATTCCGGCTATGGTTTGCCGCTGGCCGATATCGTCCAGGAAGGCAACATCGGCTTGATGAAAGCGGTTAAACGTTTCGATCCTGACATGGGCGTGCGCCTGGTGTCGTTTGCAGTGCACTGGATTAAAGCGGAAATTCACGAGTATGTGATTAAAAACTGGCGAATCGTCAAAGTGGCAACCACCAAAGCCCAGCGCAAATTATTTTTCAATTTGCGCAAAATGAAAAAAGATTTGAGTGCTTTATCGCCGGATGATGCGGAAGCCATTGCCCAAAATCTGGACGTGGATGTCAAGACCGTTTTTGAAATGGAAAGACGTCTGGATGGTCGGGATATTGGTTTGGAACCCAATCACGATGATGATGGCGAAGATAGCAGCATGGCGCCGATAGCCTATCTGGAGCAACAAAACGCTGATCCGGCTTTATTGCTGGAAAAAACCGATTGGCAGGATCGTAAAGAGGATTTGCTGATGTCGGCCATGTCCGAACTCGACGACAGAAGTCGGGATATTTTGACCAGTCGCTGGCTGGTGGAGCAAAAGGCTACCTTGCATGAATTGGCGGATCGCTATCAGGTTTCGGCCGAGCGGATTCGTCAGCTTGAGCAAAACGCGATGAAAAAACTTAAAGCAGCTGTTGTTTTGGCAGCTTGATCTCATCCCGTCCGGATTAGGCCAAGGGCCAGGCTCTGAAGAGTCTGGCCCTTTTCTTTTAAACGGAATGCTGTTTCATATTGGCAAACAGCACTTGCTCAACAACAGGTAACGCCTGGTGCATATGCTCAAAACCGTGCGAACCGCCAGCAAAGGTAATCACATTGGCTTTGTTTTGGTATTTCTGCAGTGTTTGTGCTGAATCCAGCAACTCATCGCCCATATCCAGCAGAATCGTTCTGAGAATGTTGGCCTGACTATCCCTAAGTTCTTGTTCATATTGCAAATATTGCCTGCAATGAGATTCATGCCAATCATAAGGTTGGCCGGTTTCGTAATTTTCAGTGACGCCGATAAATTGCGGCAGCAATGCGCTGGGGCTGATAACAGGATTGATCATGATGGCTTTGCCGCCCGTCTTGATGGCCAGATATTCACTGGCAAATCCACCCATCGATGAGCCCATGAAAACCACCTTATAACCTTGATCAAGCAATTGGTTCCATTCGAACAGCCTATCTTCAATCAGACCCTGAAAGTCACGGTAGTCGACATTGGGGGTCAAAAACAGCACATTTTTTTCGGTACAAAAAGACTGCATCACCAATAATTTATCTTTGCTGGTCAACAGTTTACCGTTCAAATCCAATGAGGCGGAATTAAAGCCGTGCAGGTAAATAATGGCTTTTTTCATAATTTAATAGTGTTGTTTCATGAATTGCAGGGCTTTTTGCGCCAGATCATCGGAGTCGTTCCAAAGGTTACGCCAGACACAAAGTGTATTGGATAAATTGGGGTCAACCACTTCCGAAGAAAACGATTCAAAAGTCATGGGGCCTTGATAGTTGATTTTTTTCAGGGCATTGAAAAAAGCTTCAAAATTGACATTGCCGGTACCCAAATAACCTCTATGGCTTTCGCCGATATGCACGTAGCCCAATCGATCTTTGGCGGCCAATACCGATTTTTCCATGCCATCCTCTTCAATATTCATGTGATATGTATCCAGATGCAAATAGGCATTGGGGCGGTTGACCTCATCCAGAAACGCCAGGCCTTCCAGGCCGGTATTCATGATATTGGTTTCATAACGGTTAACCACTTCCAGATCGATATTGATGCCTTTGTCGGCGGCATAATCGGCTAGGCGTTGCATGGCGGCGACTGAATTAGCGCGATTTTGCCTGGATGCTGGCCCCGGGTATTTACCCAAAGCGCAGTAGATTACCCCGCACAACTCTGTGCCGCCGATGGCATGCAGCACATCGGTGGCTTTACGCAGCAGTTCATCCCCTTTGGCGATAATAGCCGGATTGGTGCTGGTGACGTCGGTACTGGCCGATAAGCCTAGCGAGGCGTGCGCCCGCAGATTGAATTCCTGCAACAGATCTTTAGTTAATGCCACATCCACTTTCCAGGGATCCAGCAAGGCGATTTCAATATAGTCATACCCGGCTCGTGCTGCACCGCTGATAGCCTTGCGTGCGCCTTCTGCAGTCCAGTCGCCAGACCATACCAGCGCATGACCGCCGAATTCCAGGGATTTTGAAAATGTCA
The DNA here is from genome assembly GCA_964550075.1 of uncultured Methylomonas sp. GTDB lineage: Bacteria > Pseudomonadota > Gammaproteobacteria > Methylococcales > Methylomonadaceae > Methylomonas. The sequence goes on along the minus strand of CAZJYS010000033.1, from coordinate 8,849 downwards.
TAAGCAGATTCCTTAAGTAGAGTGAAATTGTTAGGGGGCTGGATTCTAATTCAGGTCAATTTGCTTCGGCAATCCTGGTGACCGTAATCCTAGATTCGCAGTAAAATTGGCTGACTGCATTCATTTCATGCACACAGTCATTTTATGCCGGTCATTGTTTTGAAAAATCATCCCGTTTTATATAGTTTTCGCCGCTGCCCCTATGCGATGCGAGCCCGCTTGGCTATTGATGCCGCACAGTTATGCGTCGAATTGCGGGAAGTTGAATTACGCAATAAGCCCGAATCCCTGCTGTTGGCCTCACCCAAAGCGACCGTGCCAGTTTTGGTGCTGGCAAATGCCCAGGTGATCGATGAAAGTCTGGACATCATGCAATGGGCACTGGCACAACATGATCCTGAGGCCTGGCTGGCAAATTGTCCATCAGCACAAACTCAATTTCTGCTCGACTGGAATGATACTGACTTTAAATATTTTCTGGATCGCTATAAATACGCCGATCGTTATCCCGAGTTTTCTGAGCTTGACTATCGCCAGCAAGGCGAACGCTTCTTGATGGAATTGGAACAGCGATTAACCCGGCAGCCTTATCTGTTGGGTGAAGGTTTTACCTGGCTCGATGCGGCAATATTGCCATTTATTCGCCAGTTTGCAGCCGTTGATGAGGCATGGTTTCAACAATCACCTTATCCGGCAGTACAAAGTTGGTTGCATCAATTTCTGAGCAGCGCTCGCTTCAGACGTGTGATGAACAAATACTCGCCCTGGAAGCCAGGTGATGAGCCGATTTTGTTCGGTCAATCCTGCCAACATGATCCAAACTAAAGTAATTGCAAATGTTGATTTAAAGGTCGGTAGAGCTTGTCTGCCCAGTACTCAAAGTCTGGCTGCCCGGCAGGATACAAGCTGGCAAAGTCGGGATAAAAACGCGCCAGATAAGCATCATAGGCGACTTCGCCAGGATTCCAGTCGTCTCCTTCGTATCGGGATTGAGCGGTTTGTTTGGCGGTTTCGGCGGCAGCATTCAGCCAGACAAATCCAGTGCGGCAGGCGATGGGCAATGGATTTTGCAAACCAAGTTGCCAAGCTTCGATTAAGTCGGTCAGTAGGCTGTAGGCCTGGTTTTGTGGGAGTGGATGGATGGTCAGCAGTTGGTCGGCACCGATCAAAATGCTTTGGGTATTCAAACCAGCCGCGCAGGCGACTAGATGCTGCAGCCATTGACCGATCAATTTATGCGGTTGGCTGGTTTTGTTTTTGACCAAGGTTTGAGCGCTTAGGTGCAGCAAGCCATGTTGCTGATGATTATTTAACCGCAACTGATTCAAAGCGCCGCTTAATTGCACCCTGATGTCATTGTCTGTTGTAAAACTCAGTTCGATACTGCGTGGCTCCTGGGCGGTAGGCCATTGTGCCAGCAGGGCTTGATAATGTCGCCAGGCTTGAATCGCCGGATGAGCAATTTGTGCAAAGGCGTTATCCGCAAACCCTGCCAAAGGCAGCAAACCTTTGCCAGCCATGATGGCTTTTTGTTGCTGCAAAAATGTGCTGATATCACTCGGATGTTGCGTTTGCAGTTCATTCAGCAAATTCTGGCTATGCACATGAGCTTGTAAACGATCAAACCCAAACGGTTCATTGTCCTCGCTGGTTAACTCATCGGCTACAAAACTGAATTTCAGGCGGTGTTGGCAAAAGTTTTTTACTGGGGCTTTTAAAAATCGCGATAGGGTTTCCAGGCTGAGTTGAGCGGTTTTTTCTTCCCGAGTGGGTATATCAATCAAATCGACGCCTTCGGCTGGTGGGCTTTCAAACCATTCCTTGGCGTAGGTGAACAAGCGTGGATCACGGTTTTTTTGCACGTAAGCCGCGCTAAAAGGTTGCAGCGGATGCGAAACAGTCAATGCATCCAGCAATTTTTGTTGATCAGGCAAGCACCAGCCTTGTTTTAGATAATCGCGGAGTTGCCCAATCAGCACCGAGGGTGGGCGTTCGCTATTATCCCTGATGCTGCGCCCGACCCAACTGATATACAGGTATTGACGCGCTGAAAGTATGGCTTCCAGAAACAGGTATTGATCATCCTGGCGGCGGGAGCGGTCGCCGGGGCGATACTGGCCACGTTGATTCATCAAATCAAAGCCATGCGCGTATTGACTGCGTGGATAATCGCCGTCGTTCATCCCCAAAAGGCAAATCAACCGAAACGGAATCGCCCGCATGGGCATCAGGGTACAAAAATTCACCCGGCCACTGAGGAAGCGCTGATGCAGATTGGGTTCATCAACGGTGGACAACCAGGCATCGCGTACCACGCTGAGTGGCAAAAGATCAGCTTCGCCCAATCCGCCTAACTCACAAGCCTGATGCCATTGGCTTAAACCGCGCGTGAGCGTATCCAGGGTTTTTCTATCCTGATCCGTGTCGGCGATAAAAAAATCCGTCAGCAATTGAGACAGGGTTTCCAGCCATTGCTGGGCTGTTTGTGCTTGTTGCAGGCGGCTTGCATAGTGTTTTAGCGTATCCAGCAAATGACATAAATGCCCTAGCCATTGCGCATCCAGACCGCCTATGTCTTCGTAAGGCTGGATGCCATTAAAAGCTTCTCCCGCCCCCACTGCATAGCCCAGCAATAAACGATTTAAGCCAAATTCCCAGCTGTTGGCCTGCAAATCATCAGGTATCTCGACTTGTTGCTGGCGTTGCTCAGCATTCAACCCCCAACGAATGCCGGATTGTTCCAGCCATTGATGTATTTTGGGGATAGCGATCTCGCTAATGTCGAAGCGATTTCTTAGGGCAGGTGCTTCCAGCAGCCCCATAAATTCGCTGACATTGAAACGTGAATCCGGCAGATTGAGCAGGGCTTCTATGGCAAGCAATAACGGATTTTCACCACGTTGCTGCTGATCTGCCAGGCTAAACGGAATATAACGCGGATCATCTGTTTGTATCTGTCCAAACACCGCTCGTATATGCGGCGCGTATAAATTGATATCCGGCACCATGACGATGATATCGCGCGGCGATAATGCGTATGCGGAACCCGGTTGGGTGGCATTAAAACGTGCAAGTAACTGATCATGCAGGATTTCCACTTCTCGTTGTGGACTGTGAGCGATATGAAACACCAGCGACTCATCCACGTCCGTCAACTGCACGGGCTGTTCGGGCAGTGGGTCAAGATCCAGGATGGCTTGCTGTAATTGTTGCAACAAACTGCGCTCAGCGGTTTCGCCGTAGTCTTTGAACAGATCGATTTTATGCTCCGGCCAGTGCCAGTTGGCATAGGCTTGCGTTTCGTCGAACTGATCCAGCAAGCGAATATAATCCCGACCTTGTTTGCCCCAGGCGGCCAGCAATGGATTGGCATGCAGATGCAGTGTTTCCGGATTCAAGTCGGTGCTCATACCGGCTTTATAAGACTGACGGCGGCGTTGGGCTTTTAATAATTCCTTGTCTTCAATAATGTCCGCCCAATAGTGCTGACAAGGGTTGTGCACGAACAGCACTATCTGGCAAAACTTGCCCAGCTTGGCGAGTACTTCCAAAGATTGCTGCGGTAGCGAGGATAAGCCAAATAATAGGATACGGCGTGGCAAACCGGTCGGACGTTGGCTAAGTTGATCGATTTGCGACATGAATTGGGCATGTACCGCCGCCCGGCTGGAAAACGCAGCATGAGCCTCGCCCAAATCAGTCAGTAACGCACGCCATATCAAGGCCTGCCAGCGTTGCTGATCAGGCAGGGCTTGAGCTTCACCATGAGCGTTGCGCAAATCATCTTTTCCAGCGGCCCAATCGCTGATCCAGTCGGAGCGATAGACTTGATATTGATCGAATAAATCGGCCAGTTGTTCGGCTAATTGGTGTTGTTTACGTTGATTTGGATCGTGTTCTAAAAAATGTGCCAGGCTGGCGAAATCGCTATGTTTTATCAAGCCGGGTAGCAAGCGAAACAAGCGCCAAGTCAGGGGAGCTTTAGCCAAAGGTTGCTCCAGGGGGATTTGTTGCCCCAAAACGGCCCGGTAAACACTCCAGATAAACAAAGCAGGTAGCTGCACCTGCATCGCAGCAGCAATACCCAAGGCCTTGTTATGTGCCAGACCTTGCTTCAGCCATTGCCCCATGCCGTTGCTTTGCACCAGCAAAATTTCGTTTTCCAATGGGGAAAGGGGGTGTTGCCGCATCCAGTATTCAACCACATCCCGCAAAGCTTCCAGTTGATTGGAATGAATCACGGCAATGCCGTTATCCAGTGCTTGGGTTGGGGTGGTTGACATGGCAGGACTCAAAAGTGATGGATTATTAGCGCTAATGATAGGGTTAGAGCTGTCAATAATCCAATGCTGAAAATCCTGTAAACGTCATTAACCCGGTGAGAATGGAAAATACCGGAAAGGCAAAAGAACCAAAACGCGGAAGGCTTGGTTAGCTGGGTTAGGCTGTAGATGCCAGCCTAACCCGGTTTGCTTATTTATCCAGCATGGCCGCGTTGACAAAAATGATGGATGGAAACGTGCGATCCAGTGTTTTGCTATGAAAATCCTTCATTTCTGCGCCATCACTGAAACGAATGTTGTCGTCTTTTTTTAATGCTACTGCCGGTGCTGCCAGCCAGATAATCTTATCGCCCTGAGAGACTTCGATATACGTGTAAATACTCGCATCGATCACACTCACAACCTTGCCCTTATTTGGGAGTGATGCGGCAGATGCTGCGCTTGGCGCGGTTGTCGGGTGACCTTGTCCCTCTGCCGCTGGCAATGCCCAACTGGCGCCTGAAAATAAGATAAGTGCTAAGACTGTGGGAATAAACTGCATAAATGATCCTCAATAAATTTGATAAACCCAGCTAAAGCTGGCTGACATTGGCAAAAATCCGAATCTGGTTCAGTGTTGATGGTCATTCTCGCTGAATCTCCAGAAGGTTAGGGCAAACCATTAAGATATGAAATAATTGGGCCAGAAATTAGATTTCAATATAAATCATATGTTTAAATTATTATTTGGGTATGGATTTAGAATTAATCTTACTAAACTATGTTATTTAACTCAGGATGTTGCGGCATTTCACCTGATTTGTAGGTTAGCTATTAACTTGAATGTTTAATGGCTCAGAATGCCAGGGGATATTGACTGAAACACCTTTTTGCATATTGAATCGATCAGGTTTGGGTGGCGCGCGCTTGCTTGGCTACTAAAGCGTGGGGAAAAATTGTATTATTACCTGATACATCCAGCTTTTATCTGCAACCTGGCAAGTTAAATGTTATGTATCTATTCAGCGTAGGTTGGGTTAGGCGATAGTCGTAACCCAACATGTCGGCTGTGGCTTGATCAATGACCCGCCAATTAGTCAGTGGGACTGTTTTTGTCGGGTTTCTGGTTTAGGTTTTTAAAAGATTTTTCTGGTTGTGTCTGTGAGTGCGGCATGACTATTTACCCGCCGCTGCTGCGGCACATTTACAGCCAAACGCCAAAAGGTTAATCAAACATGGCATTGTACGTTTATAAATTTGGTGGCACGTCTGTGGGTACGGTAGAACGTATCAAGGCGGTTGCCGAGAAAGTCAAAAAAGCCCGTGATGCGGGGGATCAGATCGTGGTAGTGGTTTCTGCGATGAGTGGGGAAACCAACCGACTGGTGGCGCTGGCAAAAGAGATGCAGAGCCAGCCGACTGATCGGGAACTGGATGTATTGCTTTCCACTGGCGAGCAAGTCACCATCGCATTGTTATCCATGGCTTTGCATCAGCTGGGTTGCGATGCACGTTCCTACACGGGGACTCAGGTACGCATTTTGACCGATAGCGCCCATACCAAAGCCAGAATCCGTGAGATTGATGAAGCCAATATGCGAGCTGATCTGGACGCAGGGCGTGTTGTGGTGGTCGCAGGTTTCCAGGGCGTGGATGAAAATGGCAACATTACCACCCTGGGACGGGGCGGCTCTGATACCACCGGTGTCGCCTTGGCTGCGGCGTTGAAGGCGGATGAGTGTCATATCTATACCGATGTTGACGGTGTTTACACCACAGATCCGCGCGTAGTGCCCAAGGCTCGCCGTCTGGATAGCATTACTTTCGAAGAAATGCTGGAAATGGCCAGCCTGGGATCAAAAGTCCTGCAAATCCGCTCGGTCGAATTCGCCGGTAAATATAATGTCAAGTTGCGCGTGCTGTCTTCATTTGCAGAAGGCAATGGCACGTTAATCACCTACGAGGAATCAGAAATGGAAAGAGCGTTAATTTCAGGCATAGCATTTAACCGGGATGAGGCCAAATTGACCCTGACCGGTGTGCCTGATTTACCGGGCGTGGCGTCAAAAATTTTAGGGCCGATTGCTGCCGAGAACATCGAAGTGGACATGATTGTGCAGAACATTTCTGCCAATGGCACTACCGACTTTACTTTTACTGTCAACCGTAACGATTTTGCCAGAGCCAAAAATGTCTTGGAAGGCTTACGCAATGATCTAGGCGGCAATACCACCGTGATAGGCGACAACGGCATCGTCAAAGTCTCTATAGTCGGGGTGGGGATGCGTTCGCATGCCGGTATCGCCAGCACCATGTTTAAAACTTTGGCGGATGAAGGCATCAACATTCAGATGATTTCCACCTCCGAAATCAAGATTTCGGTAGTGGTCGATGAAAAGTACCTGGAACTGGCGGTGCGGTCATTGCATAAAGCCTTTGGTCTTGATCAAGACTAAAAACCATCAGCAAAGCTGGTAGCGAGGTTTCTACCAGCTTTTCAATGCGGCATCGTCACGCCGCGTAGTTCGTAAAACTCCCTGACAAATTCGTCAAAACGATTGGCTTCGATAGCGTCGCGCATGCCTTGCATCAGTTCCAGGTAATAATGCAGGTTGTGTATGGTGTTGAGTCTGGAACCCAACATTTCCTTGCATTTATCCAGATGTTTTAAATAAGAACGCGAGTAATTTTGGCAGGTGTAGCAGCTGCAATTCTCGTCCAGTGGCCGGGTGTCGAACTGATACTGGTTGTTTCTGATTTTGATGACGCCGTAACGGGTGAACAGATGGCCGTTACGGGCGTTGCGGGTAGGCATGACGCAATCAAACATATCCACGCCGCGGCGCACCGCTTCCACCAAATCTTCAGGTGTGCCGACGCCCATCAAATAGCGGGGTTTGTCTTGCGGCATATCCGGCATGATGGCGTCCAGTGTCGCCAGCATTTCGTGTTTGGGTTCGCCGACAGACAGTCCGCCGATCGCATAACCGTCAAAACCGATATCGGTTAGGCCATGAATCGATTCGCGGCGTAATTCGGGATACATCCCGCCTTGCACTATGCCAAACAACGCCGAAGGATTATCCGCATGCGCGTCTTTACTGCGTTTGGCCCAGCGTAGCGACAGACGCATCGAATCAGCGGCTTGTTGGTAAGTGGCCGGGTAGGGCGTGCATTCGTCGAAAATCATCACGATGTCCGAACCTAAATCACGCTGCACTTGCATCGATTCTTCCGGGCCCATGAAAATTTTGCTGCCGTTGATCGGCGATTTGAAGGTGACGCCTTGTTCGCTGATTTTGCGTAACGCCCCCAAACTAAACACCTGGAATCCGCCGGAATCAGTCAAGATGGGCTTCTGCCAGCGCATGAAGTCGTGTAAATCACCGTGAGTTTTCATAACCTCCATGCCGGGTCGCAACATCAGATGAAAGGTGTTGCCAAGGATGATTTGTGCGCCTAAGCCCAGCAAATCCTCGGGCGTGAGTGACTTAACGGCTCCGTAAGTGCCGACCGGCATGAAAATCGGAGTTTCAACCACCCCGCGAGCAAAAGTTAATTGACCGCGGCGGGCTTGACCGTCTCGGGTTTTAAGTTTGAATTCCATCTAAAATCTTGGCCGCATCAAAAAAGCAGGCATTATCCGGGCTTTGGGTGTGTTAAGCCAGCAGGTTTTAGATGTCCATCAACAACATGGGAATACCATAGGTCATCACAAAATACCCAAAGGCATAGATGATGCTGGCGCTGGTGGAATAAGCAAAAAAACGCCGAAAAATATAGCTGACGATAGCGATGTACCAACTGACCAAAAATACCGCCAAGCCGATACCGATTTCTTCCCGGTATTCCTGATGGCTCATCACCATCCAAAGATCCAGGATTTCGGCTATTACGGCGAGAGACATGATGAAATTTTCACAGACGAAAATCGAGGTGTAGAGCCGACTGTAGTACTCCCACTTTTTTTCCAGCAACAATAAAAGCGCTACTGTGCTGAAAGCCATAATGGTGCGACCGGTTACTTCCAGTGTCCCGTCCGCCGGGTCGGCAATCAGACCCTCGACAATGCAGCCGGACACAAAGTAAAAAATCACGTTCTTCCACATGAACGATCTTGTTGGAGTCAGCTCTGAAGGATCGTTGATAAACCAGCAGGATGACAAATATTTCAGAAATAGCTTCATGGCAACGAAGTGAGATAATCGAGACAGTGTGCCCAAGTAAAAAGCCGTCCATTATAAACGGGAATTTCTTAGCCAGTGCGATAGCATTAATTTCACGTTCTAACCTGGGGAGCGCTAAATCAGAACATGGAGGAGTTATTAAACCATCTCAAAAAACAAAGTCGCGCTTTCGGGAGCGAGAACTAGCTTTACATCCAATCTATAACCCGGCGCTATGAAAACCAATTGAATTTAAGAAATATTAAAACTTTGTATCTATTCAGCGTAGGTTGGGGTATCAGATGCTGATAGCTTCGATTGTTGGGTTACGCTCTATCGAGCGAACCCAACCAACGCAAGCAAGCGTTACATCCAGCTTTTAGAACCCGGCAGCATGAAAATCAAATGAATTTGAGAAATA
>CAZJYS010000032.1:4323-16867 GCA_964550075.1 uncultured Methylomonas sp. | reverse complement strand
GACTGCCGATGAATTACAGCCATCCATCAGAAATCATGGATGAGATTGCCGCCCTCACCCCGCAATTTGCAGGTGTAAGTTACGCAAAAATCGACGAGATGGGCAGCATTCAATGGCCTTGCAACGACGAAACCCCCAACGGTACGCCCATTATGCATGCTGAGGAATTTGTACGCGGCAAAGGTCGATTCATGCTGACCGAGTACGTGCCTACTGATGAACGTACCAGCAGCAAATACCCATTAATCCTGACTACAGGCCGTATTTTGTCGCAATACAACGTAGGCGCACAAACCCGCCGAACCGAAAACGTAGCCTGGCATGATGAAGACCGTCTGGAAATCCATCCACACGACGCCGAAGTATTGGGCATCAGCGATGGCGATTGGGTTGGTGTGAAAAGTCGTACCGGCGAAACCGTCTTGCATGCAGTCATTACCGATAGAATGCAACCGGGCGTGGTCTACACCACTTTCCATTTCCCACATTCCGGCGCCAATGTCATTACTACCGATAATTCGGATTGGGCAACCAACTGTCCTGAATACAAAGTAACTGCGGTGCATGTCGCCAAAGTTGCTCAACCTTCAGAATGGCAGAAGGATTACCGTAGTTTTTCAGATACTCAAATTTCCTTGCTGGAAAACCGCATCGTCGCCAGCGAATAGATTGTCTGAATTGCCGATGGATGATATCAGTGAGCTAGGCTGGACCAGTTATCGAACAGGTCATTTTGATGTCTGGCGAGGCTTGGCTCACACACATAAGGAAGATACCGTAGCCGAAGAAGTGCCGGTGGTGTTGGTCTACAACACCCATCCGCATGTAGTGATGCTGACTACACCGCTAAACCTCGAGGATTTTGCGTTAGGATTTAGTCTGACCGAAGGCATCATTCAGCATCCTGCCGAATTACAATCAATTCGTGTAGTACAACGCTCCAAAGGCGTCGAAGTCCGGATGACCATTCCCGAGCAACGTTGTGAAGGCATGGAGAACAAGGGCCGAAACATGACAGGCCGTACCGGCTGTGGATTATGTGGTGCTACCACCTTGGAGCAGGCTATCAGACAACCACGCCCCGTCGGTAAAGGCCTGGTGCTGAACGCAGCTGTTTTGTGCGACGCGCTTAAAGACATGCCAAACAAACAATCGCTGAATCAACTAACCGGTGCAGTGCATGCTGCGGCCTGGCTGGATGCGGAAAAAGGATTGGTGGCTGTCAGAGAAGACGTGGGGCGACATAATGCATTAGATAAATTGATAGGCGCTCTTGCCAAAGCCAACTGTAATTTTGAAAACGGCTGGTTGCTGGTCACTAGCCGGGCAAGTTATGAAATGGTACAAAAAGCCGCCAGCGTTGGTATTACTCTACTGGCGGCTATTTCTGCCCCCACCGGCCTGGCCATAAAATTAGCGGATGAATGCGGATTGACACTGGTCGGTTTCGCCCGCAATGATAACCACGTGATATATACCCATCCACATCGTTTACAACATCATCAAGAAGAATCGGTCGCATAATCTATGGATAACAGCAACTTAATCAAAATGGCCAATAACATCGGCGCTTTTTTCAAATCAGAGCCCGATAGAGAATTAGCCATTCAAGGCGTAGAACAACACATCAGAAATTCCTGGGAGCCGCGGATGCGCAAACAGATTGTTTCCTACCTCAATGAAGGCGGCACTGATTTAATGGATATTGTCGCAGAGGCTGTGAAAAAACTCGCCTGATATCATGTCTTCTGACGCGGCCAAAGCAGTGTTTTGGCCGCAAGTTTGCTTAATTAATCACCACCACCGCCCTTCCTGACCATCATGCCTTTACTGGGGTTATAACCCAAGATCGCCGCTCCCATAAAGATGACAAATGCTGATGCTGTAAAAATCAGTGCCTGGCTATTAAATTGCTCATATAACGCAAAACGGATTAATTCCACCGCTTGAGAAAAGGGATTGTATTGAGCCAGATAATAAAGCACTTGGCTGGACTCTTTGATTTTCCATAACGGATAAAGCGCAGTAGACATGAAGAACAGCGGGAAGATGACAAAATTCATCACCCCGGCAAAATTCTCCAGTTGTTTAATGAAGGATGACAACAACAAACCCAACGCACCCAGCATCATGCCAACCAATAACAAAGCAGGCAATATCCAGAGATAACCCATCAGTGGCGCGCGAATATCATATAACCATGCAATCCCTAAAAAGGCATAGGCTTGTAAAACCGACACTGAAGTGCCTGCTATCAGTTTGCTGCATAACAAAAACCAGCGCGGTAAGGGACAGACCATCAACATGCGCATGCTGCCCATTTCCCGGTCATACACCATGGACAAGGAACTTTGCATGCCGTTGAACAACTGAATCATGCCTATCAATCCCGGCGTGATATAAACCTCATACAGAATATAAGTTTCATAAGGTGGGCTGATAGCAATGCCCAAAGCCGCTCTAAAACCGGCGGCAAACACAAACAACCAGACCAGAGGCCTGACCAACGCTGAGATAAAGCGTTCACGCTGATGCAAAAATCGTAACAACTCACGCCCGACGATACCCGCCATAGCCCGCCAGTAATGGATGATTTTCATGCGATTCGACCTTTTTGCTGAGTGAGTTGAGTGAAGACTTCGCCCGCATTGGCCGCACCCATCGATTGCAAAACTTCGGCCAAACGGCCTTTGGCCTGGATTTGACCTTGATGCAAAACGATCAGACTGTCTTCGTCGGCAATTTCATCAATCAAATGCGTGGCCCAAAGCACCGCCAATCCTTCCTGTTTAACCAAAGTATGCACATGCTCAACGATAGCTTGGCGACTTGGCATATCCAAGCCCACAGTGGGTTCATCCAGTAACAGTAAACTGGGCTTATGCAACAAGGCGCGGGCAATTTCCACCCGGCGTTTATGTCCACCGTTCAGTTGTCTGACTTTTTCCCCGCGTCGCTCATGCATATTCAAGCGCTCCAGTTCCTCTTGAATACGCTTGTCAGCCGCTTTCCGACTAATACCATGCAGTGCAGCGTGATAACGCAGGTTTTGTGTCACGGATAAATCGGGATCTAATGTGGTTTGTTGAAACACCACGCCCAAATGTGCCAGAGCTTGCAGACTTTGCTTCTTGATATCAAAACCGCATAATTCAATACGCCCGATTCGGGCATCATAAAGCCGGGTAATCAGGGAAAATAACGTGCTTTTGCCAGCACCATTAGGTCCCAGTAGTATCGTGCATTCACCTGCTGCCACCTCAAACCCGACGTTATCCAGCGCTTTCTTGTTGCCATAAGCAAAACTCAAATCTGCAATTTTCAGCGCCACCTTCATGGTTTGACCGCCACACCCCAGGGGTAACGGCCTACAGCCACAGATTTGGTGACCTTCTGCTCGACTAAATCAATGATGGAAACATCGTTGCTGATGCCATTGGTGGTGTATAAACGGGTTTGATCCGGAGAAAAAGCCAGATTCCATACCCGTTGCCCAACCAATAAATATTTTTCCACCTGATAGGTTTGGGCATTAATCACCGCAACCCGATTCGCTGGTCCCAACGCCACATAGGCATAACGGCGCTCTTTGTCTATCACCACGCCCACCGGCTGGATTTGTTCGCTGGTAATACCTTGAACTTCCAATTTAATGGTCTGGACAATCTGCTTGCTGACACTATCCAAAACCATCACCGTACCCGCCATTTCCGAAGTCACCCACAATTGCTGACTATCCGCGGTAAAGCTGGCGGCACGAGGCCGAGGATCGACCAAGGTATTTTCAACAATTTTGCCGGTTTTGGTGTCTATCCAATGAGCCATATTGGTGGTTTCCGAGGTACTGATCGCCCATTGATTGTTTGGGCTTACGGCAATGCCTTCCGGCTCCACGCCCACCTTGATTTTTTGGCTGGCTTTTTTGGCGGCAATATCAATCACCGTGACTTCGTTATCGTCCTCGTTGGAGACGTACATCAGCTTGCCATCTGGGCTGACTGCAAATGTTTCCGGGTCTTCACCGGAAGGTAACTTTCCCACTTCCTTCAGGGTGTCACTATCCAGAACCTTAATGGTGTCATCATCACTGGTTGCCACATAAATAAACTGGTTGTCATGGCTCAAAGCTATACCACGCGGACGCTGCCCCACATTAACGGTTTTGATTAATTTGCCTGCAACCGGGTCTACGACAGCGATGGCATTGTCTTTTTCCAACGAAACCAGCACGGTTTCAGCCTGTGACAGACCACTGCAAAACATGGCAACCGCTAAGGCGCCTAATTTAAATAGCTGCATGAATATTTCCTTATTTACAAGTAGTTTCGGGTTGATCAAAACCCAGGGTATCCAGTTCGGATTTGGGATGTAAAAAGCCTTCCAGAGGTGCCACACTGACCAACGATCGCGGTGCAGCCAATAAAATGGGCTGACGCAATTGTCCATCCCAAGCACGGAACGACAAGGGTACGCCTTTATAACCTTGCAAGGCAAAAGCCTCCGAGAACAGATAATCTTTGATAATCTGAACCTGATTGGATTTGGCTCTGACACTGGCTTCGCCTATGGCTCTTACAGCGAGATAGGCGGCGTAGTCCTCTTCTTCCATCCAGCGACCGGCTTGCTCTTTAAAGCGGTTCTGCAACTGAACGGCGCCCCATTGTTCATGGGTACGATGCCAGGCGGTGGCAACCAAACCTTGTGTACCGATCACCGGGCGAGGCATCCAGGTGCGGTAATCCAGGTATTCGCCGAATAAGCCTTGTTCATCCGCAACGACCAATACATCGTATTCTTCACCTTGAGTAAACACCGGCACATCGGCTTGGGCGCTCCGGCGGGCATCAAAAGTGTTATCCCAGTTTTTTTCAGCCACCAGCTTCATGCCATAGCGTTTGGCCGCCCGTTTTATCGCTGTGGCATACAGTTGATCCTGAGCAGTCGGCCCCACTACCAAAAACCACTCTTGCCAACGCTTTTTGAGCATATATTGAGCTAATGCATCGGCTCGCATGGAACGGCTAGGTAAAATATGCAACACATGATGCCGACAGTTCTGCCCTCGTAACTCATCATCACTAGTCGCTGCATCAAACAACAACTTGTTTTTTGCGGCAGGCAAATCCGCTAGTACATTCACTTGTTCAGGTTTGACATTCAGTACAACCAAGCCCACATCATCGCCAATTTTGCCAAACGCCTGCAGCAAATCGCCCTCAACCGGCACCACAATTTTACTTAATTCGAACTGCTGATTAGTGAATTGTCCCGTTGTGTTGTTGTCGCTAACAGCCAGTTCTGCACCTAATTGGCCTTTGTTTTGCACAAAGGCATCCAAATTGGACAGTGCCGCTGGCACCGCACGTTCCTGAGATAAATATGCAATTTTGATGATTTGTTTGGGGGCAGCATTTAATGCATCCATCATCAATAAACAAAACACCCACAATAAGTGCTTAAATTGACTAGTCATTTTGTCGTGTAACTCGTTTTTAAAGTTGTAAATTTTAACGGATAAATCTTGTGATGGCTTGCGAGAATATTAAGCATGCGAGCTATTGAATTTTCGAGATCAAAAGACAATACTAAAGCCCATTTCTATTTGGCTCAGGCAAAATGTCTAATAACGATTTACCAATTGATAATATTGACGAATTGGATCAAGTCATAGACATTGACTGTCTGCTTCTGAACAACCGAATTTCGGTTCGTTACCGGCGCAGTGATATAAAAGTCATGATCAAAACCCATAGCCTGCTTTTTCCACGCTTGATTGACGCTAGCCTAGTGGATATCAGCAGCAAAGGTATCGCAATCCACAGCCAGAAAAAACTCCGAGTGAACGGCCGGGTCAGCATTTTTCTGCAATTTAACGATGGCAAACGTTTTACCGTGCTTGCAACCGTCAGTAATAAAGTCGCTCCGCGCTACGGCCTGAAATTCGATACCTACCAAACCGAACTGGCCGATTATTTGTTGGCCACACAAACCGATTTAACTTTTGGATAAACCGTCTGATGCCTATTCTTAGCCAAATCTATGTTTACCCAGTCAAATCACTGAGCGGCATTCGGGTATCCGCATGGTCGGTTGATAAAAATGGCTTGCAGTATGATCGAAAATGGATGCTGATCGATGAACAGCAGCAATTCTTGAGCCAACGCCGTTTACCGAAAATGGCTTTGATCAAGACCCGCATAGAACATGATCAATTAATTCTTTCTGCACCCAGTCAGGATGATCTGGTTTTAGCGCTTAATCCAGAATCCGGCGAAGATATTAACGTCGGGATTTGGCGAGATGAATGCCTGGCAAAATCAGTTTCAGCTGCTGCCGATACCTGGCTTAGCGAGTTTTTACAAACCACCTGTCGATTGGTCTATCATCCCGATGATCGCCAACGGCAGGTTGATCAACGCTACGCTGCACCTAACGATCAGACCGCATTTTCGGATGGTTTTCCCTTTCTGATCGTTTCAGAAAATTCCTTGAATAGTTTGAATCAGGCTTTACCATCTAGTGTGAGCATGGCACGTTTTCGGCCTAATTTGGTGATAGCGGATTGTGAGAGCTACGCCGAAGATGGCTGGCGTTTAATCGAAATCAACCAAATCAAATTCAGGTTGCCCAAACCGTGTTCCAGATGCTCGGTACCCGGCATCGATCCGGACACAGCCATCAGCGCCAAAGAACCGTTAGCCACCTTGAGTCGGCTACGCAAATGGGAAAACCAGATTTATTTCGGCCAAAATGCCCTACATAACCAGTCAGGCCAATTGCTGACAGGTTCGCCAGTCGATGTATTGGAAACAGGGGCCAATCAACCGCCTTTAAATGAATAACCAGGCTCTAAAATAGCGATAATCCATTCAAAATGAGCCTGGCGCATAACATGAAGGCTGTGCCTAGTCTTCTCCGGCTCTGACATCAAACTCGATTTTCCAACGCTGATGCTGATCTCGATTGGAAACCGCTTTTAATTCCAAAGTCCCTACTTCGGTCACCGCAGATGACAAATGAACCGGCACGATATCTCCAGGGTTTCGACCTTCTTCCGGTAGAGTGATTTCGATTTCATCCAGTTCCTCCAACTCATCGTCACCCCAGGTTTCCAGTCGCGAACCGACCTGATCTTCGCGCCGGGTTTTTGAAGCAAAAAAACGGAACCGGACTGGCTCGCCAATAATCAAGCCAAATTCATCATTGGGTAATGCCTGCTCGCTGCCCTCCTCCATACCAAACGGTGCGATACACAGCGCTTCTATTTCCGGTGCTAATCCTGGTACAGCAGGCATGGCACTCTCCACGCCCACGTAATATGAAGCCGCTGTGCCGCCTTTGATCCGAACGCCTTTACCTTGACGCACAAAACCATAATACGCCGCACCTCGTGCTACGGCTAAATCCAGATCGGCACCTTGCAGCAAACGGGCTTCAGGGGCTTGTTCTGTTTGTAACCAGCTGTTCAAGATTGCCATCAAGCGTTCAGCCAACACCTGGGCTTTCAACACTCCTCCGTTGAAAAGCACGGCAGTAGGATGCAAAAAACTGGCCGACTCACTGGAAGCATTCCCACCAAACTCATGAGTAGCTTCCTTTTGTTTGGACAAAAACGCTGCCAAATGGCGAGTGATACCGGCATCCTGGGCATACGGTAAACCTGCCGAACGCAAACCACTACGCGGTCTAACCACCGGTTTATCTGCAGCAGATACTTGCGGCAAGAAGCCTTCTACCAACACCCGGTTCAATTCATCCCGGGTTAATTCACTACGCAGTGTACCGCCGATCAGCGACGAACCCCGACTGGCGACCACCAGCGGCATGCTGGATAACTCGACCTGATTAAACAGTTTTTCTTTAGCTTCCCGGCAACCATGTGTCAAAGCCTGAATTTGCCAAGATTCCAACCGCTTCCCGCTCTCCTGTTCCATTTTGGCCTTGACGGTATAAGCCAAGGCAAGATCCATATTGTCGCCTCCCAGCAAAATATGGTCGCCAACCGCCACTCGAGTCAGTTGCAAATTACCTTCTTGTTCGGTCACTGCAATCAAGGATAAATCCGTGGTTCCGCCACCAATATCAATCACCAGGATCACATCGCCGACATGCACGTGATTGCGCCAATCGCCTTCGCTTTTTTCGATCCAGCTATACAAAGCCGCCTGCGGTTCTTCCAGCAACACAGCTTGATGCAAACCAATGGCACGCGCTGCTTCTACTGTCAGTTCACGTGCTGCTGGATCAAACGAGGCCGGTACCGTAATAGTGACATCCTGTTGCGCCAGCTGCTGCTCGGGGAAACGATGATTCCACGCCGCCAGCATATGCTGTAAATAGGCCTTGGTCGCGTTAAAAGGCGAAATCCTCACCACATCTTCAGGTGCTTCAGCCGGCAAAATGGCTTGCTTGCAATCCACCCCGGCATGACACAACCAGCTTTTAGCGCTGGATACCAATCTGATCGGCGTTTTACTGCCCATATTCCGGGCAATTTCACCGACCAAATAATCGGGTTTGGCTGTCCAGGGTAAAGCCGTCGCGCCCTCGCCTATTTCAGCATCGTGTGCCAGATAGGTAAAAGATGCCAATTGCAGGTTATCTTCTATCATACCCGGCGCAGTCAATTGCGGGATCGGCATTACCGCCAAGGTCACCTGCTCATCGCTGTTCTCAAGGTCGACATAAGACAACACGCAGTGTGTGGTACCTAAGTCTATGCCCACTGAATAACGAGCTTGTGAACTCATAATTCAACCTCTGCAGCAGCAATGATGTTGGGATTGTGGCCCTCGGTCAATTTGGGCAAACGTAAATCGGTGACTTGCCAGCCTTTGTGTATCAAAGTGCCGGTAAATGGCGCTTCACCAACAATATTACCGGTCAAACGAAATAAAGCTGCGTCAAAGCCTTTGTTCAAGGTTACCCGACTACCTTCCTGATCCTGACTGACAGGAGCCAAGGTAAAATGTTCGTTCACCGCTTTGCTGCAGCCTTGGTGCACGACTCGCGCAGCTGCACCAATTTCGGCATCGCTGAATGCACTGACATCTTCTTTGATAAAGTCAATAAACCGAGCTTCTTTTTGCAGTAAATTCAAAACTTGTAATGCGGCATCCGGCGTGGCTTGTTTCAATACAACCGGTTCGGGCGCCGGAGCTTGGACAATTTTTTCCACCTCGACGATTTTCTCGACAATTTTGACTTCCGGCGCTGAAGGCACAGTCTTAATTTCGGGGACTGCCGGCACACGACAACGCCGCAGGCCCAACACAACGCCGATTAAAACCACAATTAAAATCAACCCTAACACAGCTACAGTACCGGCCAAACAGACGTGCCACAAATCAAAAGTGGTTGGGCGTAAAGATAAATCAATAAGGTATGTGTTCATAAATCAAAGAATGTTTAAGGTTGACCGGCTTTTTTAGCCGCTTCGACGTACATTAGTTCCTGCAAAACATTCCGTGTGACCTGGATGCGCATTTTTTTCAAGTGGCGATCGGCGACGATACCCGGGACTTCAGCATCCGTATAAACCTTGCGCATTTCAGCCAGCGTAGGCTCGCATTGTCTGATGACGGCATCAGTAGCATTTCGGCTTTCCAATTTCGCGAAATCGGGGTTTTTCATCGCATCAACTACACATTTTTTATAGGTAAACTGCGCTTTTTGAATTTTCTGGATGGTTTCCTCGGACAGTGTGGTTTCATTCCACTCATCTTTGTTTGATTCTTCGGCAAAAGCCAGCTGGCTAAGCGTCAACAGCGCAGCGATTAAGGCAAATTTCATTGCAGGACTCCTTGGGGTTGAAAACGTTTTAAACGGATTTTACGCGATGCAGGCAATTAGCGACAACCAGATGCGATTTTGGATCGAATGCTATCAACAAACAGACCCTCTAAATACCCGTCAGGTGGTGATATCTACCGTAATAATTTATGATTGCAAGGGTTGGCTATAGATTCAGGCTTTAATAATCAAGCGCATTTCATCAGTTTACCAGGAGCTCGTATGGTGAGGACCAATGCTCATGATTTATTAATCACCGCTGAATCCAGTCAAAACAGGTAAAAATTTATCCGGATCTCATGAATACACCTTTCAACGAAACCATTAACGACCTGAACAGGCAATTTGCAGATCAACTGAACAGCCGACTGGAAGCGATTCGCCTGCAATATCAGAGCATTAGTCCGGATGCATGGAATATAGCCGAAGTCAGACTCCTACATCGGCTTATCCATAGCCTGCCGGATTTGGCGGATAGTTTCAGCATCAAACAGTCACTATTGGACGCATCCCGCAGCCTCGAAAATGAACTGAACAAATTATTGCGCGGCGCTCTTCCGCCTGCAACCTCTGAATGGCAACGTATAGGTGCGGATATTGACAAACTGGAAGCGCTCAAAGGGGCAAGGCTGGAATCAATATCCACTTTTAACAAACCCATCAATCCAGAGTTTCGCCCAGTTCGATCACCCTTGATTTTTCTGGCTGGAAATGACCTGAGTCAGGCTGAAAACCTGGAAAGTGCCTTGGTCATGGATGGTTTTCGGGTAGAAATTTTCACCGACCCCGATCGTTTCCGAGCGGCTTTCAATCATCCTGAAACCGAAGCGCCCGCCGCAGTAATCATGGACATGATTTTTGCCGAGGACGATCTAAAAGGCGTCGAACTGATTTCGGAACTCGGTCTGGGCGGCGGCACGGACATTCCGGTGATTATGACATCGATCAGGGATGACATCCCGGCACGTTTGGCCGCATTTCGGGCGGGTGCCAGCCGTTATCTGGTCAAACCGCTGGCTGCCGACCGCGTGATCGATATTCTGGATGCACTCACTGGCCGCCAACCGCCTCAGCCCTATCGCGTATTACTGGTTGACGACGATCAGCTCATGCTAGAAATCCATGCCGCCATGCTGCAATCCGCGGGCATGGAGGTACGCAAACTTGCCGAACCCCTGAAGATTTTAAATGTATTGGAGGATTTTTCCCCGGACGTAGCCATACTGGATGTCTACATGCCTGACGCCAGCGGCCCTGAGCTGGCGGCGATATTACGTGAGCGCGATACTTATCTGAATTTGCCCATCCTGTTTTTATCGGGTGAAACCGATATTACTCAACAATTGCTGGCACTCAATCTAGGTGGCGACGATTTTCTGGTTAAACCGGTTCAGCTCAAACATTTGCTGGCCGTTGTGACCGCAAGAGCAAGACGGGCGAGACAAAACAGTACTTTGCGCAGACGCCTGGAAGCGACGCTTTATGAACTAGAGCGCGAGCATTTAGCCATCAACCAGCACGCTTTGGTCAGTATTGCCGACCCAAGCGGCATAATTACTTATGTGAACGATCAGTTTTGCCAGATCAGCGGTTATCAACGTCATGAATTACTGGGCAAAAGCCATGGCATGATCAAGTCGCACCAACATTCGGATGGGTTTTATCAGGATCTCTGGAACACCATCACCAAGGGACAGGTCTGGCAGGGGGAAATCTGCAATAAAAGCAAAGATGGCAATTTTTATTGGGTTGAATCGACAATTACGCCCTTTCTGGATGAGCACGGTCAACCATATCAATATGTGTCTATCCACACCAATATCAGTCGCGTCAAGGAAGTCGAGGCCGCTTTACAGGTCAGCGAAGAGCGGTATCAGCTTGCCATTGTCGCATCTCAAGATGGCTTGTGGGACTGGAATATGGCAACAAACCGAGTCTATTACTCACCACGCTGGGAAGCCATGTTTGGTTTTGAGCCCGGCACCGCCGAGCAGACACTGGAAGCCTTTACTCCGCTAGTGCACAAAGACGATGTCGTCGGCATGTTCAACGAAGTAGAACGCTATCTTCGCCGCGAGATTCCGACCTACAGTCGTGAATTTAGAATGTTCCATCGCAATGGCACACCGATGTGGACACTGCACCAGGCGGTGGGAATTTTCGATGACAACGGCAAACCCATCAGACTGATAGGCACGACAACCGACACCACAGCTCGCAAAACAGCCGAAGTGGCATTACGAGCAACATTGGACTCCACACAGGATGGCATTCTTGCTGTCGATCAAGCAGGACAGATTAGTTTTACCAATAAGCTCTTTTGCGAAATGTGGCAAATTCCTGAGACCTTGATTTACAGCATGCAAATTGATCAACACTTGCTGAATCTGGCTCAAGCCCAACCCATTGATCCTGAAGCATTTCTCGGCACGGTTCAGAAACTCTACCAATCCAATCTGGATTATGAAGATATCCTGGAATTTACCGACGGCAGAATCTTCGAAGTTCATTCCAAGCCCTTGATGATGAATCAGGATGGCTTCACCGGTCGAGTCTGGAGTTTCCGCGATATTACCGAAAACAAACGCGCCGAACGTGCTCTGGCTGAAAGTGAGTGGCGTCTGCGACATGCTCAACAAGTGGCCCGTCTGGGAAGTTTTGACTGGAAACCGGATACGGATGAATTGCAATGGTCAGACGAACATTTTCGTCTCTGGGGATTGAAACCACGTTCTTCACAACCTGACTTCGC
>CAZJYS010000032.1:0-4223 GCA_964550075.1 uncultured Methylomonas sp. | reverse complement strand
ACGAACATTTTCGTCTCTGGGGATTGAAACCACGTTCTTCACAACCTGACTTCGCTCTATTTATTCAAGGTATACATCCGGCCGACGTAGCGGAAGTGAAACAACGCATCAAACGAGCCTTGGAAAGCGGCCATGCCTACGAATGCTTGCATCGGGTAATCTGGCCGGATGGTAGCCAGCATTTTATCAAGGGCATGGGAGAAGTCTTGATCAGTCAAGACGGAAAGCCCACCCGCATGATAGGCAGTGTTCAGGATTTCACCAATCAAGTAGAAGTAGAACAAGCCTTGATTGCTGCCCGTGACGAAGCGGAAAAAGCCAATCAAGCCAAGTCGGATTTTTTGTCCAACCTCACCGCCAATCAGGAAATCCTGATGCAGTTAATTAGTTCTCCAGTCTTTGCCGGTCATGACTTATCTTATTCATTACGACATGTCACCGAACAAATTGCCAAGTCGGTAGGTGTCGGTCGGGTCGGCTTGTGGAGCTTGTCCGAAAATGGCGAGACCATGCAGTGCGTCAGCCAGTGGGAAGTGGCAAACCAACAGCACAGTACCGGTGCTCGCATAAGTGCTCAAGACTTTCCGGCCTATTTCGAGGCCATCAAATCTGCAGAGGTGATTATCGCCGACGATGCTTACACACATCCTGCCACCCGTGATTTCTCAAAAAACTACCTTCCGACTCTGGATATTCGCTCTATGCTGGATGTACCAATTCACGCACGCGGCCTGCCTTGGGGAGCCATATGCTGCGAACAGGTCGGTAGCAGCATCAACTGGCGGCCGGAACAGGTGGTATTTGCCAGCGCGGCGGCAGCTTTGGTAGCGCAAACCATCGAAGCGGCTGAAAGACGCAAAGTAGAGGCTTCTTTGCAAGTCGCCAAGGATGAAGCCGAACGCGCCAATCAAGCCAAATCTGAATTTCTGGCCAGCATGAGTCATGAACTCCGCACCCCCATGAATGCCATTTTAGGCTTTGGACAACTGCTGGAATACGACGAAAGTTTGTCGGAAAATCAATTGGAGGATGTGCAAGCCATTCTAAAAGCCGGTCATCATCTCCTAGAGTTAATCAATGAAGTGCTGGACTTATCCAAAGTCGAATCCGGAAACATCGATCTGTCCCTGGAACCTGTTGAAGTCATGCCGGTGGTGGAAGAATGTCTGAATCTGGTCACTACCTTGGCCAACAAACGCGGCATCCAAATTGATTACCTGGGCAAAGCGGGAATCAACGTGCGAGCCGATCGCACCCGGCTCAAACAAGTGCTGCTCAATCTGCTGTCAAATGCGATTAAATACAATAATGAAGGCGGCCATGTTTTTGTGGAGGTCAAACCAACAGACCCACAATTATTGAGCATAAGCGTAACCGACACTGGCCCCGGTATCCCTGCCGATCGTCAGAAAGAGCTGTTTCAGCCCTTCAACAGACTGGACGCGGAATACAGTAATATCGAAGGCACCGGCATTGGTTTAACCATTACCCGGCGTATCGTCGAAATCATGGGCGGTCAGGTTTACGTGAAAAGCCAAGTGGGTGTCGGCAGCACTTTTTGGATTGAATTGCCACTCGAAGCCTCAATGATCAATCTGGATGGCCACACAGCTTTAAATAATAGCAAAACTGTTGAATCGGAATGTCAGCATACAGTGTTGTACGTAGAAGATAATCCAGTGAACATCAAGCTGGTAGCGCAAATACTGGGGCGACGAAAACACATACGTCTGTTGACGGCTCATACCCCTGAGTTGGGTATTGAATTGGCTCAAACCCAATTACCCGACCTGATCATGCTTGACATCAATTTACCAGGCATGAATGGATATGAAGTCTTGGAGTTGTTCCAAAAAGATCCTTATTTAAAGCATACGCCGGTCATTGCAATCACCGCCAACGCCATGCAGCGAGATTTCGAACGCGGCAAGGCGGCCGGATTTGCGGACTATCTGACCAAGCCTATTGATATCCCGACGTTATTCAGAGTGCTGGATAAACTGATCCAAACACCTGACACTCAGACGTCTTTGCTATCAAACACAGCTAATGATTCAGCAAACGCGTTGAAATGAACATCCCGGTTTCATGATGAACGATATTCCGACCGGGTTAACTTGGCGCAATCGCTATCTTTCAATATTTTGCAAGCAAACCTGAGGCGCATCCTGTGAAAATCTGTTGGCGTTACTTTGAAGACTGGGAAACATCTACGGTGTCGCAATGGCTGCATGAATGGAAATCACAAGGGGAGCACTGCGGAATACTGGCTTTACTGCCTGAAGCGGAAAAATCCCTGGTCATCCATCTACAAAGCTGTGCCATGGATGCCCGCCTGCCTTTGCTTGGAGCCGTGTTTCCGCAACTCATCGTCCAAGCCGAGTTTAAACGCCAGGGAGTACTGCTAATAGGTCTGAATCCGATGCCCAAATACAGCCTGTGCGCCGGACTATCGCTGCCCAACGGACGAACTGCTGCAGTCAAAACCCTGGCCGAATGGGTGGAAGCAGAAGAAGATCAGGACGGAACGCTGTTGCTATTGTTTGACGGTTTATACGGACAAACCGCCAGTTTTCTGGCCGATCTTTATTATGAGATCGGTGATAACTGTCGCTATGCCGGTATCAATGCAGGCAGCGAAAGTTTTCAACCCATGCCCTGTTTGTTTGATCACCAACAATGGTTGGATGACGCGGTCATGGGCATTTTCCTACCTAACCATCCCGGCGCGGCATTGGAACACAACTATCAAATCGCCGACATTGCCTTAACTGCCAGTGCCGCTTCCGGCAATAAAATAGCCCGCATAGACCTGGAGCCTGCTTTTGACCAATACGTCAAACTGGTTCGCGAACAGTATGCCGAGGAAGTTTCGCGAGAAAATTTTTATCATATGGGCGTGCATTTTCCTTTTGCTTTGGTGCGCGCGAATGGCGAGCTTTTGATCCGCATCCCGGTAGCCGTCGATGATGAAGGGGCGTTATTTTGTGTGGGTGAAGTGCCGGAAGGGGCTTTGCTTACAGTAGCCCATGGCATTGAAGTAGGAAATCCCGCTACCGTGTACAAACTGGTGGCGCAATATCAGAATCTGCAAGCAGCATCAGGGTTGTTTTTTTTCTGTGCCGGACGTCGCATGCATTTAGGTGAAGAAGGCGCAGCGCTGGAACTGGCACAATTGGCAGCCTCATTGCCAAATCAACCACTATTTGGTGCACTGACGTTAGGTGAAATTGGTAACTCCACATCCGGCGGTTATCCCTTGTTTCACAATGCCACGTTGGTAGCGCTGCCACTTCAAATCAAGCCATGACGCCTCAACAAGCCCAGCAGGCATTATATGATCTGGCGTTGGCCATTGCCGGCGAACCCGTCGTTGAAAAATTGACCCGTAGCTTTCTGGAACGTCTGCTCTACCACACGGGTTTTGCCGTGGGTGTGTTGTTGCATCATCAATCCATCAATCAGCAAATCGAAATGACTTTGTTACAGTCGCTTGGTGGCCACGGTTTGAGACGAATGATAGGCAAGCAGATGCCTTGGCCAGCGCATCTGCTTGGCCCTGGGAATAGCTTGATCAAGCTGGATAACTTAGCCGATAACAACATCCAGCAATCCGTAGGCGCACTGCCACACCTATTAAGACTACACGCCGGGCCAAACCTGTGTGCCCTGCTGTTTGTTCACAGCTTGCCGGATTCGGCTCTGATGCTGACCAAGATTTTCGATCCGGTTTTACTGCGTTTTGCCAACGCATACGATGTAAGCGCCGCATCCGAACGTCAAAAAGCGGATCTATTGGCGGCCAAAGAAGAGGCTGAGCGTGCAAATGCGGCCAAATCCGAATTTCTGTCGCGCATGAGTCACGAATTGCGTACCCCTTTAAACGCCATTTTGGGGTTTGGGCAATTACTGGAAACCGATCCTGAAAATCCATTATCCGAGATTCAAGCAGATAATATTCATGAAATCATTCTAGCCGGGAAGCATCTGCTGACGTTAGTCAACGAAATTCTGGATCTTTCCCGTATCGAAAGCGGTCGGCTGGACATTCATCTCGAATCCACCCAGCTTGCGCCTGTCATCGAGGACTGTGTTGCACAAATCAAACCTTTGGCAACCCAGCGCAATCTGTGTATCACACTGGATTTATCCCAGGCCGGCGCCATTAAAGCCGACTGCTCACGCTTGAAACAAGTGTTGATTAATTTATTATCCAACGCCAT
>CAZJYS010000031.1:0-16881 GCA_964550075.1 uncultured Methylomonas sp. | reverse complement strand
TCAATTGTTTTGGATACGGCAGCTACAACCCATAAATTTGTCATGCAAAGCTCAACCTGATTATAAAGTTCCTTCAGCCAAGTCAGAAATTGTCATCTCGGCAGGGATTGCCGAGATCTAGAAGCCTGGGATTGCGCACAGGTAACACATCCATGTGGACTGGATTCCGGCAATCCCTGCCGGAATGACGGTGTGGCTGAATCATCTTTATAATCAGGAAGCTCAAAGGCGCAGGTTGGGTTGTATGCAGTTCGGCACCCAACACCAAGGCTTCAGAACCCATCCAAGCACCTTGATTCAATACTAAGCCGTCGGATTATGTTGAGTTTTGCTCATACCCATTTCTAATCCATACAATACCGTTCCAAATATCCTCCTGGAACTTGCTGTTCACGGTAGTCAAACATCGATATCCATGGTTTAACAATCCTGATGCAGAGGGACATTGGGGTTGAGTTATAGATAAATACGCCTGTTTGTCACTCGATGTGTTTTTCAGATAATGATTCGTCCAAGCGAAAATTTTTGGGGTGGAGTCCATCCCATTGGGTTAATAACTGAAACACCTACTACTTGTTGCTGGTTAAAAAATAACCCGCCTTTAGTTAATAGTTGTCGAGAATCGCAACGCCTTGATTTTCCATGTCGCATCGGCGTCCTTGGGTGGCTTGTCACAAACCTACGTTTTCAAGAAGAAGGAGCTTGCATGCCCCGCCGTTCGATTCTGACCGCCGCCGAGAGGGAAAGTCTAATGGCCTTGCCGGACACCCTTTAGCTGGACGGGGTTTGATATCCCGTCCTGAACGTTTCGAAGAAAGCCGAAGCAGTTAAAAATGTTTGGAGCGAGTTGAATAACCCTGTGCGCTTCAGCACCAGGGTTTTGCAGTATTTAAAGCACATCAAGTCATTTTCGAGCTAGACGCCAACTGTAATAAGGCGTGGTAAATGAATTTCAGCCTGTATGCATTGCGTTGTTCTGCCATGTATCCACCAAAGCACTGTAGTCGTGCAATCTTCTGCCTTTCTGAGCGGTTTTCAGCAGCGCTTGCTATCAATTCGGTCAGTAGGCGACCGAATCATGCAGCGTTGAGTGGGGAATGGGGAAATTAAAGCTGAAGACGGTTTGAGTAATCGGCTTTCCCCACCTTTTTATCCATTTTCATATCCTCACATCCGGTAAGCATCAGCAAGACAATCGACACACCAAGTAATAGTTTCATGGCAAACCTCGGGCAAGAAAGGGTTAACGACATTGCGCATGCGATGACTGGCGACGGATCATATTCGACCGCCAGCAGGCAAGCTCTGATTGATCCACCATACCATGTATAATCGCAATTTCCCAATTCGTATCGTTACCAAAATATGCATACCCCGCTGATTCAAATGACTGTTCTGATGTTGTGCGGGGCTGGGTGGCGGCTGTTTGCGCTGCCGGGTTTGTCGGCCGAAATGACGCGATTGGCATTGACCAGCGTGTTGTTTTACATGTTTCCTTGAGCAGGACGGGGTTTATTACCCCGTCCTGAACGTTTTGAATATTGTTGAAGCAGTTTTAAACGTTTGGAGCGGGTTGAATAACCAGCTCCGCAAAAGCCCTGAACAAGGCAAGTTAGCTATCTTGCGTTTCAAAAACTTTACTTTTGTACGTACAAGTGAAGTGATCAGCGCATTAACGTATCGGGTCTTATTGGGATGAGGGTAATCGGCAGAAATGTCTGAAGCTTGGGGTTTCAATTGCGGGAATCGAAGCTATGTTTGTCCATGGCGATTGCGGGTATTTACTGATGTGGTGCATTCCAATCAGGAACAAAGGTTTTTAGCATCGCTAAAACTCGAGCAGAAAAACGTCTGTTTTTGGCTTTTACCATTCGCGAAAAATACCAGCAGCGAATGATACTCTCGCTTAGCGTGCGTTACATGCATCAAAAAGAGATTGAATATTATGAAAAATCCTTACCCATCGTTGATGACAACCAACAAGCCGAAGATTTCATTGCCAGCGTGGATCTGACCGAATACGATTTATAGGTACTTCAGCCGGTCGGTTTCGAATTTCAGAAAAAGCAAAAAAACTTGACTATGCGTATTTCCGAAACGCTGCTCAACGAAATCAAACGTGAGGCCGAGAGAAACGGAATACCTTATCAACGCTTTATTCCCCAAACGCTGGAGAATGCGATCCAGCAAAAAATGCCGGGATAGCCCGCGTATAAGTCTTGGGATGGAAAGCGGTCTATCCAGCATTTTCCAACAGATTGCCCTGGTTCCCCAGGCGCATGCGCAATATCAAGTTTTTGCCGTTTTTACGCAGATTCAAAATATCTTCGACATTCTTTTCAGTCAGGATTTGATCTTTAAGATACAACACTTGATTACTGATGATTTCAGCCGCTTCCATACCCGGTTGCAGTTGAGTCCAGGATATTTCCACAATGGGTCGGTCATCGCTGGTTTGTTCCGCTGTTTTCAGGCAATTCAAAAACCTATCCACTACCTCCGGATCATAGTGTTTATTTTTTTTGCTTAACAGACGGGTTTTGACTTGTTCCGGGGTCATTGTGACACCGGTGATGGAGCCATCCAGATAGGTGATGTAATCGCGAATCACCGCCAAAATGCGCGCACCCAGAGGAATTTCCTGGTTTTTCAGGCCTTCAGGGTCGCCGGAGCCGTCAAAATATTCAAATTGATGGCTGATCAAGCTCGCGGCATTGTGAAGCGCGTCTATGCCAGTGAGCAAGTTTTTACCTTCCTGGGCATGATTGAGGAAACGCTTTCTTTGCTGACTGCTCATCGACAGGTGCGGTAAGGTCAGCAGCTGATCTGGCAGACTCATTTTGCCGATTTGCAGCAACAGGCCCGCGTAGACCAAATCTTTGAGTTCCTGCGTATCCATGCCCATCTTTAGGCCTACTGCTTTGGCGGTTTCGGCAATATACATGGCATGACCACTTTTGATGCCTGGGCGCATTTCGATAATTTTGGCAAACACTTTAACTGAATCGGTATATTGCTTTTTCAACGCATCATGCACCTGATCGAGCTTGAGCAAGGATTTTTTTAACTGCTCAGTGCGTTTTTCCACCTTTTCTTCCAGACTGGCGTTCAGCTCTTTCAATTGCTGGTTTTGCCGGTTGACGATTTCAAATAGCTGTTGGCGTTGTTCGCGTAAGTGCTTTTGTTCCAGCGCATTAGCTACCAGGATTTTTAGATCGTTGTCTTCCCAGGGCTTGCTGCAATAACAATAAATTTTGCCATTATTGACTGCGGCGATAGTCGATTCGATGTCGGCATAACCTGTGAGCAGAATACGCATGGTATCCGGCCAACCCAGGGCGGCTTGAGCGAGAAATTCAGCGCCATCCATATGCGGCATGCGCATGTCTGAAATAATCAGATCGATAGGATATTGCTGCAATAAAGCCAGACCGTCCTGACCACTTTCGGCCAGATGAATGGTGTATTCGTTATGACGAAACAAGCGCTTTAAGGCTTTCAATACATTAGGTTCGTCATCAACAAATAACAGACTGGCGCTGGTGTTTGTGTTGATATTGAATGCTTGTGTAGTCTCCTGGCTCATCAGACTAGGCCGTAAAATTAACAGGAAAATAAATGCGAAAACGCGTGCCTTGACCCGGTGTGGAATCCACTTCAATCCGGCCTTGATGATCCCGGATGATTTTGTAGGATAAGGATAATCCGAGGCCGGTGCCTTTGCCCACCGGTTTGGTGGTAAAAAAAGGATCGAAGATTCTGGCTTTGGTCGCTTCACTCATGCCCTGGCCGGTGTCTTCCACTTCTATCCACAACCAGTCAGGGCTTTGATAACCGGTACGGATGATGATTTTGCCGAATTCTTCGATCGCCTGGGCGGCATTCACCAGTAAATTCATGAACACCTGATTTAGCTGAGCGCCTACGCATTCAAACGGCTTGAGCCCGGCATATTCTTTGATGATTTCAGCTTTGTATTTCAGTTCGTTATTGACGATATTCAAAGTAGCGTCCATACCGGCTTCCAGATCAAAGAGTGCTCGCTCCTGTTTGTCGATGCGGGAAAAATCCCGCAGATCCTGCACAATTTTCCGGGCTCGCGAGGCACCCTCCAATGATTCTTCAACCAGATCGACGGCATCCTGTTTGAGAAACTCGAGATCAACCATTTTTTTAAATTGATTAAAAGCCTGGACATCTGCTTGATCGGCGGGTAATTGCTGAAGAAGCGTTTCTGCCATCTCCGCTGCCTTGATCAGATCCTGAAGGTAGCGTTTCATGTTATTGAGATTGGAATAGATATACCCCAAAGGATTATTGATTTCATGTGCCACACCGGCGGCCAGTTGACCAATAGAAGCCATTTTTTCCGATTGAATCAGATGGGTCTGAGCCTCCTGTAACTGCCGATTAAGCAGGGTTTGCCGATTTTTTTCTTGCTCCAGCGTCTGATTGGCTGTCAGCAAGGCTTGCGTGCGTTGAATCACTTGCGCTTCTAGTTCTGTGTTCAGCTCGGCCAATGCGGTTTCGGCCTGCTTCTGGGTGGTAATGTCCATGCCGCAGCCCATCAGGCCGGCGAACGTGCCGTTCTGCCGAATCCGCGGTACTGCTGTTTCCAAAATCCAGATCACCCCGCCGTCTTGCGGGCATATACGATACTGAATTTGAAATTTACTCAGCTCGGCAGCGGCTTTCTCGTAAGCACTGGTGACAGCGTGCCTGTCGTCGGGGTGGATAATGGCCAGCCATTGTTGTTTGTCGACTGCGCCGCGTTTGATGCCGAAGGTTTTAAACCAATGACGGTTGCAGAAGATCGGCAGATTTTTGGCGTTGGTGACCCAAATCAAAGCTTGCAGGTTATCCGCCAATTCCTTGAAACGATCTTCACTCTCTCGCAGGGCAGAATACAGATTGCTATGCATGATATCGACCTGTTCATCGCGGTCGATGGTGATTTGGGAAGCGTCTATGTTTTTATTCAGGCTGATCGCCATCAGTTTGTCGGTTTTTAGGGTGTGATGACATAGCCAATCCACCAGGAAATCCAGCAAATCTTTGGATACGACCGATGCATCCAAGGTCGCGTCGGATTGTACACGCAGCATTTTTTCTACAAATTCCTGATGCTGCAGTTGATGGCGCGCCAACATTTCCGGATTGAAGTTGGCGTTTTTCATCAGCGCTTCTTCGTGTTGAAAATGGTAAACCGTGTAATCAACCAGTTGCTTGATGGTATCCAGTAAGGTCTGATGATCTTCACCCAATGCCACAACTTCATCCAGCCGGTTGATTAATCGCACCAGTTGCTGATGCTGACTATCAACACTGTCAATCCCGACCAGTAATTGGTCATTCCAAGTCAAAATACCCATATGCTTTTCGATTTCTAAAAAAATTAAACTCCGATATTACTAGCGTCTGCGGTGTGGCACAATGCGCCGGAAAGGCCTTGCTATTGAAGGGGCAAATACCAGGGATGGATTTAATCAAGGAGATAATCCTAAATCATTGTTCTAATTATTTTTCCAAGGATATTGACTTGAAAAAATTAGCTCCCGCTTGGTTGAAATGGATCAGCGTTGCCGGACTCTATGCATTAAGCGCCAGAATGGCTTTGCTGTATTTTGCCCCAAACGGTAGTGCCAGCATTTTTTTCATCGCCAGCGGTATTGCCTTGGCTGCCATATTAATGGGAGGAAGACGCTATGTCTGGGCAGTGCTGTGCGGAGCCTTACTGATCAATTTTTGGCAGGGCAAAACTCTGCTGGCGATTCTATTCATCTCCTCAGGTAGCACTGCAGCCGCCTGGCTGGGGGCTTGGCTGTTACGGCGCGTGCCGCATTTTGATCATTCGTTGCAAACCTTACGGGATTACTTGCTGTTGATAAGCTTGGGCGGCGTCGTGGCTTGTTCGGTGGCGGCGTTGATCGGAGTGATGACCTTGATCAGCACCGGTATCATTCAGCAGGAAGAAATTTTCACCAATTTGCTGTACTGGTGGATGGGCGACACATTGGGCGTTATCTTAATGACGCCGCTAATTCTGGTCTGGGGTAGCAGCCAGTGTCGATTGCAGGGCGCCAAACAATATGCTGAAGCCCTGATGATAGTCGGTATGAATTTTTTGGCAGGTCAGCTGGTGTTTCTCGATTGGCTGCGCGATAGCGTTGGTAACTATGCCAAAAGTTACTGGATATTTTTGTTTATCTGTTGGGCGGCTGTGCGGATTGGCAGTCGCGCTACGACTTTGATTCTGGTAGTGACTGCGGCTCAGGCCATGTCTGGTCTAATTCAGCATCGGTTGGGCTTTATAGATCCAGGGCTGGGCGATAATCAAGAAATCAATTATTGGTTTTTCATGGTGGTTCTATCGGTGGTGGGCATGGCTTTGGCCTGCTATTTCGCAGAACGGCAACGCGCTTTGGAAAATCTCAGTGATCAGGAAGCATTACTCAGGACTTTTTTACGCGCCCTGCCGGATAAAGTCTGGCTGAAAAATCCCGATGGAATTTATTTATTTTGCAACCCTAGTCTGGAGCATTTGCTTGGGGCTACGGAACAGCAAATTGTCGGTAAATCCGATTACGACTTTGTCAGCACCGAACAAGCCAATCGGTTTCGTGAACAGGATTTTCAGGCTATTGCCGCTGGTCAGGCCGTGAATTCGCAAGACTGGGTTAGTGATGCGAACGATGGCCATGCGGCGCTTTACGATACGATCAAGGTGCCAGTGAATACCCGGGACGGTAAGTTGCTTGGCGTGCTGGGGGTTGCGCGTGATATTACCCAGCTACGCGAAACCCAGATTGCCCTGGGTGAACGCATCAAGGAACAAAAATGTTTGCATGCGATTTTTCAGGCTACGGAGGATTTACAAAACTCACTGCCGGAAGTCATGCAAGCGGCAGTGGATTTAATTCCGTCAGGCTGGTTCTATCCGGACATTACCGCAGCCAGCATTGAATACGCCGGGCAGGTGTTCAAAACCGCGAATTTTGCCCAACCGGTGGCGCAACTCTGTTCACCGATCAAACGAGGTGATCAGGTCATCGGTCATGTGCAGGTGGTTTATCTGGCGTCTCGACCTGAGCAACAGGAAGGGCCTTTTTTAGCCGAAGAACGGGTGCTGCTGGACGCCATCGCCGAACGCTTGAGCAGTGTCATCAAGCTAAGACTGACGGAAGAATCCGCCCGAAATCGCGAGCGGATTTTTAATGCCATTGTGGCTCAAGCCACTGACGCCATTACCTTGATTGATGCTGAAAGTTTTGAGTTTATCGAATTCAATGATGCTGCCTGCAGGAGCCTGGGCTATAGCCGCGAAGAATTTTCGAGTTTACGTTTGTCGGATATACAGGGTGAATATGATCTGGAGACAATGCGGAAAATCACCGATGAAATCATGCAAATCGGTCACGCTCAGTTTGATACCTTACGCAGACATAAAAATGGATCGCTACGTAATGTACATGTCAGCATCAAAGTCATCGAGATTGCAGAGTGTCAATATCTTTCGCTGATCTGGTCGGACATTACCGAGCGTAAGCAGATCGAGCAGCAATTCAGGCACCTGTTTGCGCATAATCCTGCGCCCATGCTGATTTACGAACGGGAAACCCTGGCTTTGGTGGCCGTAAATGATGCGTTTACGATCCAGTACGGCTATTCTCAGGCTGAAGCTCTAGCACTGCGCTTGCCTGATTTATATCCAGAAGATTTGAAACAAGCCATCATCGATCTGGCGGCAGGGTTGCACGGTTATGCCAATGTGGGGGAATGGCGGCATCAGTTGAAAGATGGGCAGGTTATCCATGTGATGGTGCGGTCACATGACGTGCTGTTTGCGGATCGAACCTGCCGGGTGGCGGTGATGACCGATATCACCGAACTTAAACAGGCCGAAGCCGAATTACGCAAACTCTGGCTGGCTGTGGAGCAAAGCCCCAACAGCATCGTTATTTCTAATCTGGATGCCGAAATCGAGTATGTCAATCAGCATTTCAGCATCGTAACGGGCTACAGCCGCGAAGAAGTAATTGGCCATAATCCTCGTATCCTGCAATCCGGACAAACTCATCAATCAACTTACGATGCTATGTGGGCCAGTTTGACTCAGGGTCAAAGTTGGTCGGGCGAACTGATCAATCGACGTAAGGACGGCAGTGAATATATCGAATGGGCGCAAATTACCCCGGTCAGACAGGCGGATGGAACCGTCGAACATTATCTGGCCATCAAGGAAGATATTACCGATAAAAAACGGGTGGAAACTGAGCTGGAAAACTATCGCCATCACCTGGAAGAACTGGTCAAAGCCCGTACCCTGGAACTGGAACAAGCCCGGCTGGATGCCGAGGCGGCAACGCTGGCCAAAAGTCAGTTTCTGGCCAATATGAGCCATGAAATTCGCACGCCGATGAATGCCGTTCTAGGAATGTTATACCTGGCGCTCAAGCACGATATGCCATCCTCCTTGCACAATCATTTATGTAAAGCCCAAGCTGCCGCGCATTCGCTGTTAGGGATTATTAACGACATACTGGATTTTTCTAAAATCGAGGCCGGTAAGCTGGAATTTGAAAACACTGAATTCATGCTGGATAGCGTGATCGAACAACTTACCGACACCGTCGGTCAACAGGCCGAGCAAAAAGGCGTGGAGTTTTTGATTCGTTATGATGTAAATATTCCTGCTACCCTGATGGGCGATCCGTTAAGGTTGAAGCAGGTATTGCTGAATCTTTGTGGCAACGCCATCAAGTTTACCGAGCAGGGCGAAGTAGAGTTGGGATTCAGAATGCTCAGCAACAAGGACAATCTGGTTACCTTACAGATTTCAGTGCGCGATACAGGGTTGGGCATGGCACCGGATTTGCCGGAACGCTTGTTCCAGAAATTCACTCAGGCGGATCAATCTACCACGCGGCGTTTTGGCGGTACCGGTTTGGGGCTGGCGATCTGCAAATACCTGGTTGAATCGATGGGCGGGCGCATTTGGGTAGAGGATACTCAGCTCGGTAAAGGCACCACGATCTGCTGTACCGTACAAATGCAAATTGCGCTGGAAGCCGAGGCGCGTCGTAACGAATTGATAGCACAAACCGGGCCGCTGCTTAAAGGCATCAAAGTGTTGTTGGTGGATGACAATGAGGTGTCTAGGGAAATATTGGCGGAAATGTTGCGATTCTTTCAGCTGGATGTCAGTGTGGCTGTTGATGGTTTTTCCGCCATTCAGGCGCTGGAAGCAGCTGCTGTTACACAACCGGTACAGCTGGTATTGATGGACTGGCGGATGCCGGGTATGAATGGCGATGAAGTCGTCCGGCACATCCATGCCCATCAGGCTATCCGGATTCAGCCGAAAGTCATCATGGTTACTGCTTATGGCCGAGAAGACGTCATGCTGTTGGCTCAGCAAGCCGGGGTTGACGGTTTTCTGATCAAGCCGGTATCGCCTTCCTCGTTACTGGATACCATACTGACGGTTTTGGGGCGAGGCGGCCTGACGGGAAGGCAGGAAAAATCCCTATCGTCGATTTATGCAGGCGCGCCGCCTGACTTGAGTGGTAGAAGGATTTTATTGGTGGAAGACAACGCCATCAATCGGGAGTTTGCCATTGAGTTATTACGCTCCATGCACATCCAGGTGGAGGAAGCTGTGAATGGCGAAGAGGCGGTTGCCATGGTGCAACGCCGTGCCTACGATGCAGTTTTGATGGATATTCAAATGCCGGTGATGGATGGTCTGGAAGCCACCAAACGCATACGCGCTTTGGAGGCAGACCGATTCAAAGAGTTACCCATCATTGCGATGACTGCGCTGGCAATGGCGCGCGACGCTGAAGAGGCTCAGGCGGCAGGCATGAATGATCATGTCACCAAGCCGGTTGATCCGGAAGCTTTGTTTGCCTGTCTTTTGAAATGGTTGCCCAAATCTGAGACTAGTATAGCTGTGGAACAGCCTGCGGATACCTTGCAAGCTTTGCCGGGCAATACTGTCTATTCTCAGGAATTACTGGCACTGGAACATTTACAGGTGCTGGAAGGTATCAAGCGCATAGGCGGTAGGGAAGAGGCTTATCGCAAGCAACTCAAACGCTTTCGCGAGCATTATCCCAATGCCGCGACGGAATTAGAACGCCTGTTGCAGGCTCAGCAGATCAGCGAGGCCGAAGCCTATTGCCATTCATTGAAAGGTGTTAGCGGTAATATCGGTGCGCAGGCCTTGTATGAATGTATCAGCGGTATTGACAACACCTTGAAACAGCAAAAAAATCCAGCTCCGGACTCCCTTGAGCAGTTCAGGGAACTCTTGCAAAAGGTCATGTCGGACATTGACAGTCTTGCCAGTATGCCTGCATCCGTTACGATGGCAGCTGAACAACTGTCGGATGAGGTATTGAAAGTCAAACTTGGTCGTCTTATGACTTTTCTGGAAACTGACTACGGGGCTGCGGAAACCCTGCTGAATGAATTACGCATGGGTGTGGTGGGTAGTCCTATCGAAGAGGACGTGAATAAGATAGCCGCGCAAATGGATATATTTGAGATTGATCAGGCTTTGGCCTTATCGCAGCAGTTGTTAGATAATTACTCAACCAATCAGTAAAAATTTTCATGAGCGAATCCAGTCCCAACAAGCCCGGCATCTTGATTGTTGATGACGTCAACGAGAATCTTCACGTTTTGCTGAGCATTTTGCGCGATGACTATGCCGTCATGGCAGCCACTCACGGTGAAAAAGCGCTGGAGTTGGCGGCTCGCACACCACAACCGGAATTGGTGTTACTGGATATCAAAATGCCGGGTATGGATGGCTATGAAGTCCTGCATCGATTGAAAAGCAATCCCACGACCGCAGATATTCCGGTTATTTTTGTTACCGCCTTATCAGAGTCGACCGAAGAAGCTGAAGGTATCAAAATGGGGGCTGCCGATTACATCAGTAAACCGGTCAACCCCGAGTTGTTGAAGCAGCGGATACTGACTCAACTCGAACTGCGGCGATACCGGCGTAAACCCTTGCTGACCATGGGCGAAAAAATTCTGCTCAGCGACGAACTGCCACTGCTTTTGTTAGTGGACGATATCCCCGAAAACCTGCACGAACTCATTGAAGTCTTGAAGCAGGAATATCGCATCCTGGTAGCCAATAACGGCCATAAGGCGCTGGATATTGTGCAGGGTCGGAACGCGCCGGATTTGATATTGCTGGATATTGTCATGCCGGAAATGGATGGCTATGAAGTTTGTCGACGTATCAAAGCCACCAGTGTGGGTAATCGGATTCCGGTGATTTTTATCAGCGTGGTGGACAGTGCAGCGGATAAGGTGCGCGGATTTTCGATTGGTGCAGCCGATTACATTACCAAACCGTTTGACATCGATGAAGTGCGGGCCAGGGTGCGCACGCATCTGGAACTGAGTCGGTTAAATCAGCATTTCGAGCAATTACTGGATATGCGTACCGTTGAACTGCGGCGTCTGGATGCCATTGTCACACGTTCTCCGGTGGTTGCCATAGCCTGGAGCAATAAGGCAGGTTGGCCCATTAGCTATGTTAGTGCCAATATTTCTATATGGGGTTATCAGTCGGAAAGTTTGCGCAGCGGCAAAATTCATTTCTGGGATTTGATTCATCCGGATGATCAGGCCCGGCTCAAACAGGAATTGACGGATTACCTGGCCTATGGGCCGGATGAGTTTCGTCAGGAATACCGATTTTTATCAAGTGATGGGCGTTGGGCCTGGGTAGAGAATTTTATTCGTCTGACCCGGAATGATACGGGCGAGGTGATTGGTATTGATGGTCTGTTGAATGATGTCACCTTGCGAGTGGAAGCAGAACAGGCTTTGCGCAATCGAGAAGAGCAGTTGCGCTTGATGGGCGATAACCTGCCGGATGGTTATGTGTATCGTTATAAAATCGATCAACAAGGTCATTCTGCTTTGTTGCACATCAGTGCCGGGGTGGAAAAGTTGCATGGTTTTACTCCGGCCGCATTGCTGGAAGATGCGCGGCCATTCTTTGCCCAAATGGCGCCTGAATCGTTAGCGGAATATCAAGTGGCGGAAGCTGAATGCATGCGGGAGATGAAAAATTACCAAGGTACGTTGTTATTCAATTTACCGGATGGTGCTCAGCGCTGGTTAGACCTTCAATCCAGTCCGCAGCGGCAAGCCGATGGCAGTGTGATTTGGGATGGGGTGGCTATAGATATCTCACAACGCATACAGAGTGAACAAAAGTTGGTTTTATTGGCCAGACGTGCTCAAGCTTCACTGGAATTGCCTTTAAAATCAGAGCAATTGTCTGAAGTGGAATTCATGCAGTTTGCTATGGAACAGGCCGAGAATCTAACCGGTAGTCAGATTGCTTTTGTGCATTTTGTCAATGATGATGAAGAGAGCATTGAGTTGGTGGCTTGGTCTCGCAGAACTTTGGAAAATTATTGCCATGCTACCCACGAGAAGCATTACCCAGTCAGTCAGGCGGGTATCTGGGCTGATGCGCTGAGGACACAACGGCCTGTAGTGTTCAATGATTACCCCAATTACCTCCAAAAATGCGGTTTGCCGGAAGGCCATTCTGAATTATTACGTTTGATTTCTTTGCCGGTGCTTGAAAACGGTAAAGTGGTGATGTTGACCGGGGTGGGTAATAAATCGACTGAATACAGCGAAATGGATGTTGAAACTCTGCAACTGATTTCCAATGACATTTGGCGCATCGTGCAGCGCCAACGCATGGAAAAAAAGGCGGCTCGGTTTAGTCAGGTGTTGCATCGCTCGACCAATGAAATTTATATTTTCGACAGCGTCAGCTTGCACTTCATCGATGTGAATCAGGGCGCGTTGAATAATCTGGGCTACTCGATCCAGGAACTGGAGCAAATGACGCCAGTGCAGATCAAACCTGAAATGACCCAGGAATGTTTTGATGAATTGATTGCGCCGCTAAGAAAGGGGCAAAAACAGCGCTGTGAATTCACCACGGTGCATAGACGTAAAAACGGCAGCGATTACCCAGTTGAAGTGCATATCGAGATTACTGACGACCAGCCGCCGTTATTCGTGGCCATCGTCAATGATTTGAGCGAAACCCGGCAAATGCAGCAACGCATTACCCAGTTATCGCGCTATGACTCGGTGACCGGTTTGCCTAACCAATTTTTCTTTGAGGATTTGTTGTCACTGGCCATCATCGAAGCCGAACGTGAAAGCTATCAAATCGTAGTA
This sequence comes from uncultured Methylomonas sp., assembly GCA_964550075.1. Lineage (GTDB taxonomy): Bacteria > Pseudomonadota > Gammaproteobacteria > Methylococcales > Methylomonadaceae > Methylomonas. The sequence continues at coordinate 3,642 of CAZJYS010000031.1, read as the reverse complement.
ATGAGTCTGGATATTGTGAATTTTCGCAAAGTCGATGACAGTTATGGTTTCAAAGTGGGTGATGAAACCCTCAAGGTGATTGCCAGTCGCATGGTCAAGACTTGTGGTACTGAGGGCATTGTCACTCGCATGTCCAAAGATACCTTCAATATCGTTCATCCGCATATTCATGATGTTCTGGAAGCCAAACAACTTGCGGAAAATCTGCAGGCAGCCGTGCTGGAGCCGGTGATTCTGGATGAGCACGAGATTCATTTGGAAGCCAAGATCGGGGTCAGTTTTTATCCATCTGACGGTCAATTGGCCCATGAATTGGTACAGCATGCCGGGATAGCTTTGTCTGAAGCCAAAAATGACAAACTCTCCAATTTAAGGTTCTTTGAAAAGGAAATGAACGAACTGTTGTTGTCCAAAATTGCCCTGACTAACGATATTCGCCACGCGATAGAACGTGAAGAATTCGAGTTATATTATCAACCCCAGGTCGAATTGAGCAGTGGTGCCTTGATCGGCTTTGAGGCTTTGGTGCGCTGGAATCATCCGGTCTTGGGCTTTTTGCCGCCCGCCAAGTTTATTTCCCTGGCGGAGGAATCAGGCTTGATTCTGCCGTTGGGTGACTGGATTTTAAAACGTGCCATATTTCAAGCCAAAGAATGGTTGGATGCTGGATTAACGCATCATGACTTTACGGTGGGGATCAATGCCTCTGCCATGCAGATGCAAACCGGCAATCTTGTTGATTTGATGAAAAACTTGTTGGATGAAACTGGGCTGCCAGCGCATTGTATCGAACTGGAATTGACCGAGAGTTTGTTGATGAATAATGTCAACGAAACCCAGCAATTGCTCAAACGTCTAAAGGATATGGGGGTGCAGTTGTCGATCGATGATTTTGGCACCGGCTATTCATCGCTCTCTTACTTAAAACAATTTTCGGTGGACAAGCTGAAGATTGATAAAAGTTTTATCGATCATGTCATTAGCGACCCGAATGACGCGGTGATCGTTCAAGCCACCATCGCCATGGCCCACAGCATAGGTCTGACCGTGATTGCCGAAGGGGTGGAAACTCAGGCTCAGGCCAGCTATCTACGTACCCTGCATTGCGACCAGATCCAGGGCTATTATTTCAGCCGCCCTTTACCGGTGGCGGAAGTTTCCAAATTATTACATTCTTCTGCGCGGCTGGATTTGCCGGTGTCTGAGCAAAAGCCCACGGTGTTATTGGTGGATGATGAACCCAACATTCTTTCGGCATTGCGACGGGTGTTACGGCGGGACGGTTACGAGATTTTAACTGCGCAAAGCGGTGAAGAGGCTCTGGAAATTTTGGCACATCAAACCGTCATGGTAATTTTATCCGACCAACGCATACCGAACATGACCGGCACGGAATTCCTGTCGCGGGTAAAAATCCTGCATCCGCGCACCGTGCGTATTATTTTGTCCGGCTATGCTGATTTAAATTCCATCACCGAAGCCATCAACAAAGGTGAAATCTACAAATTCCGCACCAAACCCTGGGATGACGAGGAATTGCGCAATGACGTGCGGGAAGCCTTTATCCATTACGAAGCACTGGAACGTCGTAAAAGTCGTCCGATTGCAATTAAGCCTTAGCCAATGCAAAAATGGCGTATAAGCTTTGTTGGGCTATGATCCATACCCAGTAATCAATCCACATTCAGGTTGTGAAAATATGCCAGTGATCAGTGACAAAAAAATCAATCGTAGAGTGGCATTCCGTATCTATGAGCGGGTCAATCTTTTTTATCACAAAATCAATCCAGCCGAGGTTCTGGCGCCGATCGACGACTACCGTGACATGTTGACGACGCATATTAAGCCGGATTCGCTCGGTATTGATCGATTGCCGAATTCTCAAAGCCAGGAAAATGATGCTTTAAACGTCAATATCAGTGCTACCGGTATGGCTTTTACCTGCAAGGAGGAGTTGCAGGTTGGTGAATATCTGATGGTGAGAATCCTGCTGTTATCCAGCATGACAGTCGTCATGACCTGTTGTCAGGTGGTCTATCGCAAGCCGAGCAACCCGTATGAAACCGATCGATATCCTTATTTAATCGGTACTCAATTTGTTAATTTGACTGCCGAAGATACCGAAATCCTCAACAAACACGTTGTAAGGCATAAAAAGCAACAAGCGATTTCTTACAGTCTGTTATTGAGTTTGGTGTTAACAGTGCTGGCCGCCCCGCATATGGTATTCAGCTTTTTGTTGGGATTGTTTCATCATCTGCTGGTAATAATCCTGCATATCCTGCATTTAGGTTTTGAGTTTGTGGAATACAATCTCGATCATTTCATCGAACATACTTTTCATACCGAATTGCACACTACTCAAGTGATAGCCTTTTATACCTTGTTGACGCTGGGTATTGGGATTCTGTATTTGCTTTGGAGAGTTGTGCCGCCCGCCATTCAAAGGCTATACAAAAATCAAATAGCCTTTTGGATACGAAAAAAAGCCAGCGTTCTGTATTATTGGCATGGCCAAACCTTCGCGGATAAAATCAAAATTGTTGGCATCAGCGCGATTGCCATAGCAGGTTATGTGTATCTGGGCATGTAATCCCACACGGCTATGTAAACATAATGATTAGAATGATCTCACAGGGGATGAATCAGCCTGTTATTGGCAGAAGTGGGTTTGCCATTCGCCCGCCGCATCGAAGACGGGCGAAAGGTTTCCTAGCATGGAAATGAGTCTTGAATATGCCGTTTATAAAATCTGTTCTTAGATCGGGCATTGATAAAATCATTAAAGATCTTTTCAGGGACATGGCAAAACTCTTTAGGCTTATCATGTCTGAAAGATACCCTTAGTTTATGGGTTTGATCATCGTAACCAACAACATCGATAGTATTGGATTTAACTGTTTGGATTTTCATAACGCCTCCACACAGGCTTGATCGAAAATCAGTTAGTTTTATCCAAAGTTAAATAGTTCCAACACTATCGACGGGTCATTCATTAAAACCGTTGAAATTTTGATTCGTCAAAGTCAAATGTCGCCCCATCTCGAACCGCCGAGGATGGCTTGGATTTACCAGCGACCGACCGACTGGATTTTTCGCTGGCGGACTTGGCCTGAGACCTGGCACTATCCATATTCAATTTGAAAAAATTCATTAATTCCTGCAGTTGTTCAGCCTGGCCGGTCATTTCCTCCGCAGTCGCTGCCAATTCTTCACTGGATGAAGCATTATGCTGAGTTATTTGATTCATTTGATTCATGGCCTGATTGATTTGGCTGACTCCAGAAGACTGTTCCTGCGATGCTGCGGCGATTTCCTGCACCAAATCTGAAGTTTTACCAATACCCGGCACGATTTGATCAATCAAACTGCCTGCGCGTTCAGCATCTTTGACACTGTCTTCCGCCAGCTTGCTGATTTCCTGTGCTGCGACTTGGCTGCGTTCAGCCAGTTTGCGGACTTCGGCAGCCACTACTGCAAAGCCTTTGCCATGATCTCCGGCACGCGCTGCCTCAATGGCGGCATTTAACGCCAGCATATTGGTCTGATAGGCAATATCGTCAATGATACCAATTCGGGTGGCGATCGATTTCATGGCTTGAACGGTTTGTTTAACAGCATCACCGCCTTCCACCGCTTCAC
>CAZJYS010000030.1:0-16927 GCA_964550075.1 uncultured Methylomonas sp. | reverse complement strand
CCAAGGGGTTAACAAACCTTTGGAAGCGTGGGATTAATAGGCTGGTTTGTAGCTAAAACTTAATGATTAGAATGTTATGGTTGCGTCGGCAGAAATCAAGAACTGACTGCTGGCATTGCCTTTGTCAAATACTTTGCTGCCATCGGTAATGTCATAGCGCAGATTAGGCCGCAGATTCAACCAGCCGACTGGTTTGTAACTTAACCCAGCTGTGACGGCATAGTAGTTGCTGCCTTCCCAAGGATAAGAACCGTAGTCAGCTCCGCAAGCGTAATTTCCATTGGCGTTGGTTGCTGCCAAACAACGGCCTGGGCCCAAGATGCGTGCGCCATTAGGATCGGAGAACCACTCCGCTCTTAAGCCGGCAGAGACTTTTTCTGTGACATCGTAAATCAAATATTGATTGATACCGTACCATTCAGCATCTTGAGTGCCGCCACCTGATTCACCGGTAATAATATTGTCCGCAAAGCCATGGTCATGTTGAAAGATGTAATGCAAGCTATCAGTAAAATCGTGCTTGGCTACGATGCTGTACATGGCCCAGGCATCATCAGAGTCTTCAGCGCGGGCACCGGCTGTACCTGTCAATGTCACGGAAGTGCCAGCATCATTGTCCCAAGTTGCCCCGCCCAGAAATGACCAGTTGCCCAAGTCGCGATCCCAGTTACCATCCCAGCCGCCGGTGTTGCTGCCGGTAACGGCGCCGCCCATCACAGTCCAGCTATCGTCAACTACATAAGTAGCCAAGAAACCGGTGTGTGTGAATGGTTCGCCATACTGCATGGTGTAAGGTTTGGTAACAAAAAAGTTGTCAGGGGCTGTAACTACTTCATAACCAATCGGCGTATAGAAGTGGCCCACTTTTACAGCGATACCTGATCCCACTGGCAAGTTAAGTTCTGCATAGGCTTGTGGGAGTGCAATGCCATAAAAACGCTGATCGTGACTACTGATTTCCAGATCCCAATGACCACGATCGATTGGCAAACCTGTATTAGGGTCAAAAGCCGGAGAGCCATAGGCTTGAGTAAATATGGCGTCGGTTCCGTACATAAAGTCGACACGACCACCTATATCAAACGAATCGCCGCTAACGTTAATGGCTTTTTGCAAATAAACGTTTAACTGGTTCATTTGTAATTCGCCGCTGCGGTCGTTAAAGGTGATTGGGCCATTAAAACCGTCACCATTGCTATTCATGTTGGCAGAAATGCTGGTGTTGACCCAGCCACCAATTTTCAGGTTGTGATCTTTCATGAATTTCGCTTCATTCGGATCGGCACCCATTGCTCCCAATAATCCAGATGCTTCTGTCCAGTCGTCAGCGAAAGCGGTAGTTGCACAAATAGTCAATAAGCTTGCCAGGCAGGTACGTGCAGTTGGCTTACGGATTGGTAGTTTTTTTTTCATAAAGGCTTCTCCAAATTTAAACTCAAAAAATAACCAGCATTAATTATGCCAAGTTATATTTTCCTTGATTTCAATGATCTAGCTATAAATAGAATAATAACACTTACAAGTTTGCACTAATTTGGTGCTTTTTGTGCACCAAGTTGTTGCTAAAAAACAATTAAATTGCATTGTAGCAACAGTTGCTAATTGATAATAGCAGGTGTTGATATTTGTGCTGGATGGGGCATGATTAAAATTAATTGATTCAATGAATTGACTGTTTGAATACTTTTGGACGGGAGGTTGTTTATGTGGTTAAAAGTAGGGGGTAATTTGAGTTCCTTTTTCTGTTTGGATTTGGTGATGTTGTTTTGCGCCAAATTCGCTTCTGCCACTTGAATGGCTGCTCCAAAATGAAGCGAAATGCGCCAAATTGGTGCTTCTAATTTTGTTGTGCATCTATAAATCTTAAAAACCTTATATTAAACAGATATATATGAGTTGGCACGCTATCTGCTTTGCTCTGTTTGAAGTTATTTTAAAGTCCATTAGGGGTATTTAGTCATGAGCAAAAGAGGTATCAATTTATGAAATTAATCACGGCGATTGTAAAACCATTCAAGCTTGATGATGTGCGGGAAGCGCTATCTGATATTGGTGTTTCCGGAGTCACTGTCACCGAAGTCAAGGGCTTTGGTCGTCAAAAAGGCCACACTGAGTTGTATCGCGGCGCTGAATACGTCGTCGACTTTTTGCCCAAGGCCAAAATTGAAGTGGCTGTGGCTGAAAACATGCTGGAAAAAGCTGTTGAAGCGATTGTTAAGGTTGCAAATACCGGCAAGATTGGCGACGGCAAAATTTTCGTGACCAACCTGGAGCAGGTCGTTCGTATCAGAACCGGCGAGTCCGGCGAAGAAGCACTTTAATCTGGAAAGAGGAATTAATTATGAAAAAACTTTTATTAGGTTCAGCGCTAATCGCACTAATGGCCTTCTCGGGACTGACGATGGCTGAAGAAGTGGCTGCACCCACAGTCAATAAGGGCGATACGGCATGGATGATTGTAGCCACGCTGCTGGTTATCTTGATGGTGATCCCCGGTTTGGCACTGTTTTACGGCGGTATGGTCAGGGTAAAAAATATGCTGTCCGTATTGATGCAGGTTTTTGTGATTTTTTCTTTAACCGCCATTTTGTGGGCTGTATACGGTTACAGTGTGGCGTTTACAGAAGGGAATGCCTTTTTCGGTGGATTTAGTAAAGCATTTCTACAGGGAATTACCGTTGATTCGATGGCAGCCAGTTTTAGCAAGGGCGTGTATGTACCTGAATATATCTATGTGGCGTTCCAGTTGACTTTTTCCGCCATTACGCCGGCTTTGATCATCGGGGCTTTCGCGGAGCGGGTCAAATTCTCGGCCGTCTTGGTATTCACTTTACTCTGGTTCAGCTTTTGTTATTTACCGATGGCGCATATGGTTTGGTATTGGGCGGGTCCTGATGCTTATACTGATGCCACTGCGGCTGAAGCCGCTGGTGCAACGGCAGGCTTCTTGTTCCAAAAAGGCGCGCTGGATTTTGCTGGTGGCACCGTGGTGCATATCAATGCCGGGATTGCGGGTTTGGTTGGCTGTATCATGATAGGCAAACGCATTGGTTACGGTAAAGAGTTTATCGCTCCACATAGCGTGACAATGAACATGATCGGTGCATCATTACTATGGGTAGGCTGGTTTGGTTTCAATGTGGGTTCCAACCTGGAAGCCAACGGGCTGGCGGCTTTGGTTTTCGTCAATACCTTGCTGGCAGCGGCTGCAGCAACCTTATCTTGGATGGCAGTTGAATGGATTGCTCGTGGAAAACCTAGCATGCTGGGTGCAACATCTGGCGCAATCGCTGGCTTGGTTGCCATAACACCGGCTTGTGGTTGGGCGGGGCCGATGGGTTCAATCTTTTTAGGTTTGGTTGTAGGTGCAGTCTGCTTCTGGACTGTGACACGTCTGAAACACATCCTGGGTTATGACGATTCATTGGATGCATTTGGTGTGCATGGTATCGGTGGTATTGTTGGTGCATTAGGTACCGCAGTAGTTGCTAGCCCAGCATTGGGTGGAACCGGGGTTTGGGACTATGTGGCTAATGCTACAGCTGAATACAGCTTTACGACTCAATTGGCCAGCCAAGCCTGGGGTGTTGCTATAGCCATTGTTTGGTCCGGCGTGGTGTCCTTTGTGGCTTTCAAAGTGGCTGATGTGTTGGTTGGTTTGCGTGTTGAAGAAGGTACCGAGCGTCAAGGTCTGGATGTCAACGAACACGGTGAGTCGGCTTACAATCTTTAATAGTTAGCGATTCATGATGGTAAAAGGGTGCTCACATTGAGCGCCCTTTTGTCGTTTCTGGCTATCAAACTATTACCGGATGATTGCCGGGCTAAATTGTAGTTTGGGGTAGAATTCTTTATCATGAAACCATTGAGCTAAATTATTTTTTCAATCTTTAACCCGGGGAAAGCATGAAACTTATAACTGCGATTATCAAACCATTTAAGCTCGATGATGTGCGTGAAGCCTTGTCGGAAATTGGTGTCGCCGGTGTTACGGCTACCGAAGTGAAAGGTTTTGGCCGTCAAAAAGGCCACACCGAGCTCTATCGTGGCGCTGAATATGTGGTGGATTTCTTGCCCAAGGTCAAATTGGAAATTGCGGTCGCTGATCATGTGGTCGAGCAAGCCGTTGAGACCATCGTGAAGGCGGCCAATACGGGGAAAATTGGCGATGGTAAAATCTTTGTGACCAATTTAGAGCAAATTATTCGTATCAGAACCGGTGAAACCGGAGACGATGCCATATAAATGTCTTAACGCATTTTAGGCTGCTAGCAAAAAATCGCCTCTATTCGCTTGATGAGCGGGTAGAGGCGATTTTGTTGTGTTGGGCGGATCGAAAATCGCGCAGACTTTTCAAACTGTGTGAAAAATTTATGACTATAAAAACAATAATAGCGGTAGCACTCATGCTGTTGCCGGAGCTGACATGGAGTGCAGAAATCAATCAGGCTAATACCGCATGGGTTTTAACCTCGACAGCCTTGGTATTGTTCATGACTATTCCAGGATTGTCGCTTTTCTATGGCGGCTTGGTCAGAAGCAAAAACGTGTTATCTGTTTTGATGCAATGTTTTGCAATTACCTGTCTGGTGTCGCTGCTTTGGCTGGCGGGCGTTTATAGCTTTACCTTTGCTGATGGCGGCCCATTACAGGCCATTATTGGCAGCGGCGTTAAAGCGTTCTTGCCGGATATGGGGACTGAAAACTTGATTGGGGATATTCCCGAGACGGTCTATTTCATGTTTCAAATGACTTTCGCGATTATAACCCCGGCGTTGATTGTCGGTGCTTTTGCGGAACGCATGAAATTTTCCGCAATGTTATGGTTTAGTGGTTTATGGTTGATTGTTGTCTACATGCCTATTTGTCACTGGATCTGGGGTGGTGGATGGTTAGCTACTTTGGGGGCCAAGGATTTTGCAGGCGGTATTGTTATTCATGTCAATGCGGGAATAGCTGCGCTGGTTTCGGCGCTTGTGATGGGTCCTCGACGTGGTTTTCCGACAACCGCCATGCCGCCGCATAATATGACCATGGTGGTAACAGGCGCAGGCATGCTTTGGTTTGGCTGGTTTGGATTTAACGGTGGTAGTGCGCTGACAGCGGACGGCAAAGCCGGTATGGCGATTGCTGTGACCCATATTGCCGCTGCAGCAGGTTCCTTAACCTGGATGACTATCGAATGGTTGCGTTTTGGCAAGCCGAGTGTGCTGGGTATTGTCACAGGTATGGTGGCTGGACTGGGTACAATTACCCCAGCGTCAGGGTTTGTTGGGCCAATCGGAGGCTTGGTGATCGGTATCGTTGCTGGTGTGGTCTGTTTTTATGCCACTCAATACGTTAAACGCGGTTTGAAAATCGATGACTCATTGGACGTCTTTCCTGTGCATGGTGTCGGTGGTTGCATCGGCTCGATTCTGACGGGGGTCTTTGCGGCCGAGAGTTTTGGTGGATTAGGCTTAAACGGTGTCAGCATTGGCGATCAGGTGGCTGTCCAAGCCTTGGCTGTAGCAGTTACAATTGCCTGGAGTGGTGTGTTTAGCTACGTGTTGCTAAAAATTCTTGATCTTGCCATCGGTTTGCGAGTCAATGAAGATGAAGAGCAGCAAGGCTTGGATATCGTTCTGCATGAAGAAACCGGCTATCACAATTTATAAATCTGTTGGGGGTGAACGAGCCCTTTTGGCCTACAGGTGGGGAGCTCTCATCTGTAGATGCCTATTCATTCGAGGGATACATGCCTATTACGCCTGAAATTCTGGAAAATATTGTTCGTGCTGCTGGTCATATTGCCTTGGGTTACTTCAACGACCTTGACACGCTGGCCATCAATAAAAAAAGCGCTCGGGATCTAGTAACCGATGCTGATGTTGCGGTTGAAAACTATCTCAAGCAGGCCTTGGGTGAGCAATGTCCTGAATACGGTTTTTGGGGGGAAGAAAGTGGACAAACCGCCAATCAAACCCAGCGCTGGATTGTTGATCCCATCGATGGTACTCATTCTTTTTCCAAAGGTCAGTATTTCTGGGGCGTGAGTGTGGCTCTGGAAATCGATGGTGAGTTGATCATGGGCGCCGTTTATGGGCCGGCTTTGGATGATTATTACTGTGCCGAAAAAGGTAAAGGAGCCAAGAAAAACGGCAAGACGATTCAGGTTTCAGACGAAACCAGCCTAGCTTCCAGTATGATTTCGACCGGTTTTGCCTGTTTGCGCCAATATCTTGAAGACAATAATTTGCAACGGTTTGCCAGGATTGCTCAGGCAACCACCGGGCAGCGTCGGTTGGGTTCGGCTGCGCTGGATTTATGCACTGTCGCCGATGGTCAGGTGGATGCTTTCTGGGAGCAGGAACTGAATTTATACGATGTGGCTGCGGGTGCATTGATTGTTCTGGAAGCTGGTGGGACAGTGACTGATTTTAAAGGCAACCCCGGGGTTTATCCCAAACAAATTTTGGCGACCAATGGCAAGTTGTTATCGCAGATTCTGCCGCTGATGTAATCGTTTTCGGCTAGTCGGCAATAGAGAAAAGTTAGTGGTTTGCAGGGTTTGATCGGGTGGTTTTCGGAAACTGCATGGTATTTTCGGTATAATCAGAAAGATTTTTAATTATCAAATTCAGGGTGTAAAACGCATTATGTCGGAAGTTAAAAAAGTCGTATTGGCCTATTCAGGCGGTCTGGATACCTCGGTTATTCTTAAATGGTTGCAGGATGTTTATCAATGCGAAGTGGTGACATTTACAGCTGATATAGGGCAGGGCGAAGAACTGGAACCCGCTCGTGCTAAAGCGACGGCGGCTGGTATTAAAGAGATTTATATCGATGATTTACGCGAAGAATTTGCCCGGGATTTTATTTTTCCGATGTTTCGCGCCAACACCATTTATGAAGGCGAATATTTGTTGGGTACTTCGATTGCTCGACCTCTGATTGCCAAACGCCTGATCGAAATTGCCAATGAAACGGGTGCCGATGCCATTTCGCATGGTGCCACTGGCAAGGGTAATGATCAGGTGCGTTTTGAGTTAGGTGCTTATGCCCTGCGTCCGGATATTAAAGTCATTGCACCCTGGCGTGAATGGGATTTGACCTCACGGCAAAAGTTGCTGGATTACGCCGACAAACACGGTATTCCCGTGGAAATGAAAAAAGGTAAGGCTTCACCTTATTCCATGGACGCCAATTCACTGCATATTTCTTACGAGGGACGCATCCTCGAAGACCCATGGAATGAGCCCGAAGAAGATATGTGGCGTTGGACTGTGTCGCCGGAAAATGCGCCGGACGAAGCGACTTATATCGAGCTCAGCTTCCAAAACGGCGATATCATTGCAATTGATGGTGTGCCGCATACACCGCATCAAGTCATGGAACGTTTGAATAAAGTGGCGGGTGCCAATGGAGTTGGAAGACTGGATATTGTCGAAAATCGTTATGTGGGTATGAAGTCGCGCGGATGTTATGAAACTCCGGCTGGTACTGTGATGTTGAAAGCTCATCGCGCTATTGAATCTCTGACCTTGGATCGTGAAGTGGCGCATTTGAAAGATGAGTTGATGCCGCGTTATGCCTCCTTGATTTATAACGGTTATTGGTGGAGCCCTGAACGCGCCATGCTGCAAACCATGATTGATGCATCGCAAGTGCATGTGAATGGTAAAGTGCGGGTGAAACTGTATAAAGGGAATGTAGTTGTGGTTGGCCGTTCATCAGACAACAGTCTGTTTGATGAAAACATCGCCACTTTTGAGGAAGATGGCGGTGCTTATAATCAAAAAGACGCGGAAGGATTCATCAAGCTGAATGCGCTGAGAATGCGTATTGCCGCGAAAAAGGGTCGCTAAGATTTTCCTGTTTCTTAAACAGGACATTTTTATCGAAGCTTGTATAATGGAAAAATCTGTTTACGATGGAGTCTTGAATGTTTGATTTTATTTGCAAGCACCATCGTAAATTTGTAGCTCCCCGATTAGCCAAATAACAACAATAATGAGCAATATGCCTGAGATTAATCTGGATGATGCCAATCATGATTCCCGAGCGTTAGCCGTACTTCAGGCTGTGCAAAAGCATCACGCCTTGGTCAAAATTAATCGGGTTTTGATCTTGGCGGTGTTTTTCTTGATGACTGTGGTTTTTGTGATGGGCTTTGTTGTCATGCCCAAGTATAGCCTTAGGCCGCAATCTAAATCCGATCAAATGATGTTGGCCGAACAAGCTTTACAAAACCCCGCTATATCAGCTGAAATCACCATGTTAAAAGGTCAGCTGTTTGGTTTGGTCAGTGGGTCAATCGAAAGCAAGTTAAGATCGTTGGAAGACAACATCAAAAGGGGTAGTGTTGTTGAGTCGCTGAATACCATTCAGGATTTGAAAAGCGATGTTAAGGTCCTTAGTACCTACACGAATGCCCCGCAGCTCAAGGCCCAGGATCCAAACGTCAACCAGCAGTTAATCAAGGAACTGACTGATTTGAAGGATTTGGTATATTTGACATTTATTTCATGCGGATTGATGATTGCAGCGATGGCAGGAATCTGGCTGCGTAACCGTTATCGTTTAACGCATCATAAAAATCAGACTCTTTATTTGTCTCGCAGTCGCCGAGATTAGTTGATTTTCAAATTGGTTTTTCGAAGACATAAAAAAAGCCGCTTCACAAATGTGGGCGGCTTTTTTGTTTGCCGAAATGCAGTGTGCTTATTTGCTTAAGTAAGCGTAAACAGCGTCAATTGCCTGATCTTCGGTCATGTTTGCTTTTTTCACAGGACCAACTTCCATAATTGCAGCGGTTGCTTTTGGCATGCCGTTTTTGCCTTCTTTCAGAACTTTAGCGAATTGATCTTTAGGCAGTTTACCTGCTTTGATCAGTTCTTTTAATTGTGGATTTGAAGCGATGTCATGGCAAGCGCCGCAGCCACGACCGAAAGCACGCTCATAAATCTTTGCGCCGATTTCTTCTGCTTCGTTAGCAGCAACTTGACCGCTAATAGCAATAAGTGCTGCGCCAATTAGTAAACCAAATGATTTTTTCATTATTATTTTCTCTCGTATTGTTAAAAAAATTGACTCTGAATTACCGAAGAAATGTTAGAGCCAACGGGAAGTAACTAGTGAAAGCATAGGTAATTTTAAAGAAAAATTCAATCGATTTTCTTCAAATCAGGAGGATTTCACTGGTCTGTGAGCATATTGTTTAGGGTTTACCTTAAAGTTTCATGAAGCCTACTCTACTCGATGAATGCGTTATTGAGTTTGAAACCAATTTAACTTTTCATGTAGTAACACAACCGTACCCACAATGATCAAGGTGGGCGGCTGAATTTCTGCATTTTCAACACGTTGCGGCATGTCAGACAATGTGCCAGTCAGAACGCGTTGATTTTGGGTGGTGCCTTGCTGAACGATGGCGATTGGGTGATCAGCCGGGCAGCCATTTTCGATAAGCGCTTGGCAAATCCCTTGCAGACCCACCAAGCCCATGTAAATGACGATGGTTTGATTGGGTGCGGCTAATTGCTGCCAGTTTAAGTTGATGCTGCCATCTTTCAGGTGGCCGGTTACAAATGTGCAGGATTGTGCGTGATCACGATGCGTTAACGGAATACCGGCATAACTGGCGCAACCAGCAGCTGCAGTGATACCTGGGACGACTTGAAAGTTGATGCCTTGCTGCATCAGTGTTTCGATCTCTTCACCACCGCGACCGAAAATAAACGGGTCGCCGCCTTTCAATCGGGCTACTCGTTTGCCGGACAGGGCCAAGTTAGCCAGCAATTCATTTATGGATTCTTGCGGTAAGCTGTGGTTGCTGCGCTGTTTGCCGACATAAATCTTTTCGGCATCTCGACGCACCATTTCCATAATCCCCGGCGAAACCAAACGGTCATATACGATCACATCGGCTTGTTGCATCAAACGTAAGGCACGAAAGGTCAGTAAGTCCGGGTCGCCAGGACCTGCCCCAATTAAATAAACTTCGCCTTTCGGGGTTAACTGTTCAGCCTGCTGTAACTTGGAGTTCAGTAGTTTTTCTGCTTCAACTGCTTTTCCCATAAAAACCATTTCAGCGATTGGCCCATGCAGAACTTCCTCCCAAAAAATCCGCCGTTGTGAGGGTTGTTTAATTTTCTCTTTGACCAGCATTCTAAATTCTTCGGCAAATTGCGCCAAACGACCATAAGCTGCAGGAATCATGCTTTCAATTTTGGCACGCAGTATGCGCGCCAAGACTGGTGAAACACCGCCCGAAGAAATGGCGGCTATTAACGGTGAGCGATCAACAATGGCTGGAAAAATAAAACTGCATAAATCAGGATTGTCGACGACATTCACTGGAATATTGTGCTGGGTGGCTGCTGCCGCTACTTGTTCGTTGCAAGTTCTGTTGTTGGTTGCGGAGACCACCAGCTTCATGCCGATTACGTCTTCGGTGTTGAAGCTTCTCGGCTGAATTTGTATATTCAGTGCTGTTTGCATAGCCCAAACATTTGAGCTGACAGTTTCGGCAATGACAGTAATTTGCGCTCCTGTCCTGCCCAGTAATTCGATTTTACGGGCGGCAATCTCACCGGCACCGACCACCAGACAGGGTTGGTTCTTAAGTTTTAAAAAAAGCGGGAAATAATCCATTGTTGCTTGATTTTCTGAGGCTAAGGTTGGTGATATGATGAATTTATGTTGTGTAAATTTAGGTATTGAAAAATGATTACTTATGATTTTGAAGTGGATGCCACAGGCCTGCAATGTCCGTTGCCGCTATTACGCCTTAAAAAAGCCATTATGGAAATCGACAGCGGGGCAGTTGTCAAAGTCATTGCCACCGATCCTGCGGCTCATCTGGATTTTGGGGTCTATGTCGATCAAGCAGGGCATGCCTTGCTGCATAATCTCAAAGAGCCTGAGCGACAAATTTTTTACATCAAAAAGAAATAATCAGCGGGTTTCAATCAAGTAAAAGCAGCGGATATCAAAGCTGCTACTTAACGCAAACTGATAATTGGCCAGCCTGCCTGCTCGGCGGCTAGTCTGAGTGTATCATCCGGGTCGACGGCCACCGGTCGATCCACTAATTTAAGCAAAGGCAAGTCATTATGAGAGTCACTGTAAAAGCTACTGCCCTCAAGTGACTGTCCGGTGTTGCTCAACCAATCCTGTAATTGTTTGACTTTGCCTTCCTGGAAGCAGGGGGTATCAACAAATTTTCCTGTGTATTGACCGTCTTTGAACTCTGGGGTAGTGGCCAGCAAATGCTCAATGCCAAATAGTTTGACGATAGGTTCCGTGACAAAGCGGTTGGTTGCCGTAATGACCAGTAACAGATCGCCAGCAGCACGGTGTTTTTCCACCAGTGCCTGGGCGGCTGGTAAAACGATAGGCTGGATCAAAGTGTCAACAAATTCGGCTCGCCAGCTATACAGCTGCTCGGCATCATGCATGGCGAGTGGCGCTAAGGAAAATCTTAAAAACTCGACTATATCCAGATGGCCTTGTTTGTAGTCTTCATAGAATTTTTTGTTGGCTTGTTCGTAATAATCTTTATCAACGATACCGCGGTCAACTAAAAACTGTCCCCAGAGGAAATCACTGTCGTCTGCAATCAGCGTGTTATCCAGATCAAAAATCGCTAAGCTCACAATAAACCTGTCAGAAGTAAATAAAACATGGCGGCTTATGGCTTCCGCCGCCTATTTGTGGAACAATTGCGTCATTCATTTACAGATCGACGCGTTGACGATTTTAGCATTCAGTCGTTAAAACGGGTCGCAAATAATACAGGTTTTAACATGATAGACTCGAAAGGATACCGACCCAATGTCGGCATTATCCTTTGCAATGACGAGGGTCGCGTGTTCTGGGCTAAGCGCAAGGGCGCTAATTCCTGGCAGTTTCCGCAAGGTGGAATCGATTGCCATGAAGATCCGGAAGCCGCGATGTATCGGGAGTTGTGGGAAGAAACAGGATTATGCGCGGAGCATGTCGAGTTGCTGGGACGTACCCGTTACTGGTTACGTTACAAGCTGCCTGATCGCTACATTCGCAAAAACTCGATGCCACTTTGTATTGGTCAAAAACAGATCTGGTTTTTGTTGCGCCTGATCAGTGACGAGTCCAGGGTGCGTTTCGATTGCGGGCACAAGCAGGAGTTTGATAGCTACAAGTGGGTTGATTACTGGCACCCTTTGCAAGATGTGGTGTATTTCAAACGACGGGTTTACCGCAAAGCCATGGATGAGCTTGGCTTGTTTCTGATGTCGGATAATGTGTCTGTGGATACCAGCAGCTATCTGGCGGGGCTACAGTCCAATTAATATTGTCGGGCGCTTCTGTCTAAAGTTTCCAGTGTCACCGGTAAACGGTGACATTCGGATTTCAAACTCCCGTCTGCATGTAACTCAAAGATGCGATAGCCAGGGGCTGTATCATCTATGCTGAAATCTATGGATTTTGGCGTAAATTGAAAGCAACTGGCCGGTGCTGAAAACAGCTTGATTTGATCGATTTTTGCATAGATTTCCTGATGGACATGACCGCAGGTCACGGCTTTAACTTGCGGAAAATTCTGCAACACAGCTAAAAACTCGGCGCTGTTTTCAATCTGCATCATATCCAGCCACGCCGAGCCTGTGGCAATACAAGGGTGATGCAATGCTATCAAAGTAGGCATATCAGGTCTTGCTGATAAGGTTATCTGTAAAAAAGCCAATTCATCCGGGCTTAGTTTGCCGACAGGGCTAGCCTGTTTCTGACTGTTCAAAGCAATAATTTGCCAGCCGTTCATGTGTAGCAACTTGCTGCAGGTGATCTGATCCTGATTTAAATACTGGCTCATCAATGCATAATCATCATGATTGCCCGGCAGACACATACAAGGGGTTTGATAGTTTTTCAGGTGTTGAAAAATGCGCTGGTAACTGCCTGGGCAGGGATCCTGAGCCAGATCGCCGGTGACCAAGATCAAATCAAAAGCGTCGAATTGTTGGTGGGCATGCCTTAAACAGGCCTGGAAATAATATTCGGTATCGAGCCCCAACATGGTGTCTGCAGGTTCAGGCAATATATGCAAGTCTGAGATTTGCAGAATTTTTAGCGAGGGCTTGGAGGGCATGGAAAAATTCCGATTGAAGGCAAGAAGGCTTAAACCATTTTGAATAACAACTTTGAATTGCGTTGATAGTTATAAGCACTTTTCATGGGTTCAGGCAAATCCTCGATTTCACAGGGGGTAAAGCCACGTTCGATAAACCAGTGTACAGTTTGGGTGGTTCGCACCAACAGTCTTTGAATAGCTCGCTTTTTTGCGGTTTCAATCAGAAACTCCAGCAAACGATTACCTCTCGCGCTTTTTTGGTAATCTTCATGCACAGCCAGGCAGGCAATTTCGGCGCTTAGATGATCTTGCATGACATGCAGCGCCGTGCAGCCGATGATCAGGCCATCACGTTCAATCACGATGTAGTCATCGATTTCCATTTCCAGCTTTTCCCTTGAACGCTTGACCAGGATGCCTTGCTGCTCCAAAGGCTTGATCAAGTCCATGATGCCGCCAATATCTTCCAGGGTGGCCGGGCGCAGGGTTTCAAAAGCCGTTGAGCTGATCAGGGTGCCTATACCATCGCGAGTAAATAATTCCAGCAATAAAGCCCCATCGAATTGACGGTTGACCAGATGCGCACGCTGCACGCCATGTTGGCAGCTTTGAATTGCGGCTAACAGCGAACGAACCATTACATCTGGAATTTCAGGGAATTGTTCGAGTAAAGCTAGCGCCTGATCAGTGGTCAATTGCTGAATCGGGCTTTGGTCGTGTGGCGATAAGCAATTTTGCTCGGTTAACAAAATCAATTTCTCGGCTTGCAGAGCGATGGCGACTTCCGTTGCAACTTCTTCAGCGGAAAGATTGAAGACTTCGCCGCTGGGCGAATAGCCGATTGGCGAAATCAACACCACGTTATTCTGATCCAGTTGTTGATGAATGGCCTGACTATCAATACGCCGCACCTTCCCCGTATAACAATAATCGATGCCATCCAGCACACCTAACGGTTTGGCTGTGACGAAATTGCCCGATGCCACCCGGATTTTTGCGCCCGCCATGGGCGATCCGGATAGTCCCATCGACAGTAGGGCCTCGATTTCTATCCTGACCAAACCGGCGGCTTGTTTAACATATTGCAGTGTCGCCGCATCGGTGATGCGCAAATGATGATGAAATTTGGGTTTGTCACCTTGCTGCAGCAAACGTTCATCAATTTGGGTTCTGATGCCATGCACCAGCACCAGGCGCACACCCAAACTTTTCAGCAAAGCAAAATCATGAATCAGATTATCAAAATCGGCTTCTGTAACTGCCGCACCGCTGAAAAAAATCACGAAAGTGCGATTTCGATGCGCGTGGATGTAAGGTGAAGAATTTCTAAACCAATTAACAAAAGCCGTGGATTGTTGCATCAAAATTGTGAAGTCAGTCGTCGATAAGGTCTGGATCAAGCATAGGCTGCATGGTAGTCAGCTCATGCTTGAATGTCCAGTTCAGGGCCATATGCGGTATTGATCCGAATCTAGCAAAATGCCGATTTATCTAGGGCTTTTCAGTCGCTAATCCATCCACCTTTTGAAAGCCTCGTGGTAAAGCCGAGCCGCGATTGGCGCGATGGCCGCTGTATTGCTCAATATCCGCCCCTTTTAATGTCACGTGCCGCTTGCCGGAGATAATGATCAATTCCCCGCCCGGCGACAAAGCCGTCACCGCCACCACCGCGTCTTTCCCGGAAACGATGTCAGCGGATGGAATCTGTATCAGTTTATTGCCTTTGCCTTTTGCCAGTTCGGGCAAGTCTTGCGCGGCAAAGATCAATAAACGTCCTTGCAGGGTAGCTACCGCCAATAGATCGTCATTATTGGGAATCGGAGCAGGTGACAATACTTTTGCTCCTTGTGGCAGGCTGATCAGGGCCTTACCGGCTTTGTTTTTGCTTTGTAATTCTTTCAACTGTACCCGAAAGCCATAACCGGCATTGCTGGCCATCAGAACCCAGTCATCCGGCTGGCCGGTGAATACATCGGTAAATAAGCTCCCGGCTGGAGGGTTTAGTCGGCCAGTGAGCGGTTCGCCCTGGCTACGCGCCGAAGGCAGGTCATGGGTGGTTATCGTATAGACTCGACCCGTGGAATCCAGGACATACGCTGCCAGGGTGGTTCTGCCTTTGGCGGCGGACAAATAGGCGTCACCCGCGCGGTAATTCAGGCTTTCGACTTCGATGTCATAGCCCTTGGCAGCGCGTATCCAGCCCTTTTGCGACAAGATGATGGTGACAGGTTCATTGGCGATCAGTTCGCTGGTATCCAGGGCCTGTGCCGCTTCACGTGCCACGATGGGCGAGCGGCGATTGTCGCCGTATTTTTCCGCATCGCGTTCGATTTCCTTCCTGATCAAACGATTCAGCAAACGCTCGGAGCCCAGGGTTTTTTCCAAGGCCTGCCGTTCTTGTTCCAGTTCATCCTGTTCGCCACGGATTTTCATTTCCTCGAGTTTGGCCAAGTGGCGCAATTTTAATTCCAGAATTGCTTCGGCCTGCAAATCACTCAAGGCAAAACGCTCCATCAGCACCGGCTTGGGATGATCTTCGTGGCGAATGATGGCGATGACTTCGTCGATATTCAGATAGGCGATCAACAAACCTTCCAGGATATGTAATCTAGCCAGTACTTTGTCCAATCGGTATTGCAAGCGTCTACGCACGGTTTCGGTCCGGAAACTGATCCATTCGGTCAGAATCTGCCGTAGATTTTTGACTTGCGGCTTGCCGTTCAGACCGATCATGTTCAGATTGACCCGGTAGTTCTTTTCCAGATCGGTAGTGGCAAACAAATGCGACATCACCGCATCAACGTCGATGCGTTTGGTTTTGGGAATGATCAGCAATCTGGTCGGATTTTCGTGATCGGATTCGTCGCGTAAATCCTCGATCATGGGTAACTTTTTCGCCAGCATCTGCGCTGCGATTTGTTCCAACAGTTTGGCGCCGGACACTTGATGCGGCAGGGCGGTAATGACGATATTGCCATCTTCCAGTTCATATTTGGCGCGCATTTTTACCGAACCGTTGCCGGTGGTATACAGCTTTTGAATATCGGCGCTGGCCGTGACAATTTCGGCGTCGGTTGGATAATCAGGGCCCTTGATATGCTCGAGCAAGCCTTCCAGCGGGGTTTCCGGTTCATCCAGCAATTGCAGGCAGGCGTTGGCTACTTCTCTTAAATTGTGTGGCGGAATGTCGGTCGCCATACCCACTGCGATACCCATGGTGCCGTTCAGTAACACATTCGGCAGTCGGGCCGGCAGTAACGTTGGTTCCTTCAAGGTGCCATCGAAATTGTCGGTCCAGTCCACCGTGCCTTGGCCTAGCTCACTGAGCAAGGTTTGCGCGTAAGCGGTTAGTCGGGATTCGGTGTAACGCATCGCCGCGAAGGATTTGGGGTCATCCGGGGAGCCCCAGTTACCCTGGCCGTCGATCAATGGGTAGCGATAAGAAAAATCTTGCGCCATCAATACCATCGCTTCATAACAAGCCGAATCGCCGTGCGGATGGTATTTACCCAACACGTCACCGACGGTGCGCGCAGATTTTTTATATTTGGCCAGCGCAGTCAGGCCGAGTTCCGACATGGCATAGACGATGCGGCGTTGCACTGGTTTCAAGCCGTCGCCGATATGCGGCAAAGCCCGATCCAGAATCACATACATGGAATAATCCAGGTAGGCTTTTTCGGTGAATTCTTTTAGCGGGAGTTGTTCGAAGTTTTCCTGTACGCCCATGGTGTTGATGATGATCCGTTGTTGGTTTGGCTGATAATTAATGTTAAAGAATATCTGTTCAGTGTAGGTTGGGTTAGGCGATAGCCGTAACCCAACACGTCGGCT
>CAZJYS010000029.1:6010-17100 GCA_964550075.1 uncultured Methylomonas sp. | reverse complement strand
GTGTAAAAAATTCTGATAACTGGCTAGCAAAAATTTTCTGGGTTTATTTGTGTAAATGTTTAGCTTTCAATTGTTTAAGACTAGTTTGCTCCATGAATGACTGTTTTTGTGTGTAAAAAAAACTGACACTCTAATGGTCTTGATTTCTGCAACTGGGCTATTAAATGCTCGGCATACTAATCTTCTTTGTTAACACTCTAAACTATCAACAATAGGAATGAATGAAATTTGGATTAAATTCTGTCGACTTGGCGCGTATTGATCAGCTACTTTTAGCGAATTTATTTGCACCTGATTTATAGTGTCTAGATGAATAATCAAACTGTTGTATTACGCGATCTGGCCGTGCTTTGGCATCCATGCAGTCAGATGAAAGATCATGATTCGGCCCTGGCTGCCGAGCAGCTGCCTTTGATTCCGATCAAGTCAGGACGTGGTGTCTGGCTGGAGGATTTTGAGGGTAAACACTATCTGGATGCGATCAGCTCCTGGTGGGTCAATCTATTTGGTCACGCCAATCCCGTTATTAATCAGGCACTGAAAGCCCAGCTTGATACGCTGGAGCATGTGATTTTAGGCGGTTTCACTCACCAAGCGGCTGTGGAACTGGCTGAAAAATTGGTAGAAATCACACCGCATGCTTTAAGCAAATGTTTCTATGCCGATAACGGCTCGTCTGCTGTTGAAATCGCATTGAAAATGAGCTTTCACTATTGGCGTAACCTCGGTCTAACCCAAAAAACCAAATTCATCACTCTGGAAAATAGCTATCACGGCGAAACACTAGGCGCTTTGGCCGTGGGCAATGTGCCACTGTATAAAGAGACCTATGCGCCGCTGCTGATGGATGTGATCACCGTCCCCAGTCCGGATTGCTTTTATCGCGAAGCAGGGGAAAGTTGGGAAGATTATTCGATACGCCGTTTTGCTGATATGGAAAAGACTCTGGCACTGCATGCTGATGCGGTGTGTGCGGTGATTATCGAGCCTTTGGTGCAATGTGCGGGCAATATGCGTATGTATCATCCGGTTTATTTGAAATTACTCAGGGAAGCCTGTGACCGTTATCAAGTGCACTTGATAGCCGATGAAATTGCCGTGGGCTTTGGCCGCACCGGCAGCCTGTTTGCCTGCGAACAAGCTTCAATTAGCCCGGATTTTATGTGTTTGTCCAAGGGGTTGACCGGTGGTTATTTGCCATTATCGGCAGTATTGACGACTGACAGGGTCTATCAGGCTTTTTATGATGATTATCAGAATCTTACGGCTTTTTTGCATTCACACAGCTACACCGGTAATGCATTGGGTTGTCGGGCGGCTTTGGCGACAATTGGGTTATTTCAGCAGCAGAATATAGTGTTAAAAAACCTGACACTTGTTGAAATCCTGAGTCGGGTGAGTCAGCGCTTTAAAGACCATCCCAATGTAGCCGAAGTGCGGCAGACCGGCATGATTGTCGCCATCGAATTGGTCAAAAACAAGCAAACCGGCGAAGCCTATCCCTGGCAGCAACGCCGAGGTTTGAAAGTGTACAAATACGCATTGAGTCGTGGTGTGTTGTTGCGCCCGTTAGGCAATGTCATTTATTTTATGCCGCCCTATGTAATTACAGAGCAGGAGATAGTGTTGATGGCGGAAGTGGCTTGGCAGGGCATACTGCATGCGGTACAGGACTGATGCGGGTTTCGCGATTATGGGTGGATTCGCCTTTGCAGGTAGGCGGGCATATCGAGCTGGATGATGCGGCGGCGCATTATGTGCGCAGCGTACTGCGACTGAAACAGGATCAAGCCATCGTCTTGTTCAACGGCACAGGTGGCGAATATTTGTGTAGATTCAGCGAGGTCAGCCGAAAATCGGTGCGGGCGCATATCGAGCAATTTATCGAGCGGGACGTGGAGTCGCCGCTGATTGTGAAGCTGGGTATCGGCATTTCCCGCGGCGATCGTATGGATTGGGCGGTACAAAAAGCGGTGGAACTGGGTGCTTCAGAGATAACCCCGCTGCTGACCGAACGCTGTGTGATTAAATTTAACGACGAAAAAAAACAGCAACGTTGGCAGCATTGGCAAGGGATTGTGCAGCATGCGGCAGAGCAATCCGGTCGTACCCGTTTGCCGGTTTTAAACCAGATTGACGAATTCTCGTTGTGGCTTCAACGACAGCAAGACCTGCGCGTGTTTCTTGATCCTTTTGCTGAGCAAACGCTGGCGGAATTACAGCCCTTGGATCATAAAGTGACTTTGCTTTCCGGTCCTGAAGGCGGGTTTTCCGAACAGGAACGGCAAGCGGCAAAAGCGCTAGGTTTCGTGCCGGTGCGCTTGGGCGCGCGAATCTTGCGCACTGAAACCGCCGTATTGTCGGCATTGACAGCTGTGCAAACGCTCTGGGGTGATTTCAAATGATGTTTTGGCTGATTGCGCTGGCTCCTCTGGCGGTGCTGATGGGACTAGCTTCGCTAGCCAGCCTACTTGGATTCGGTTTGTTGCAGTTGACAGGAGATGTTTTGCCTTTGGCAAAAGTCATCAGCAAATTGACCTTGATCATGTTGTTGCTGGGTATGTTTCCGTTAAGAAAAATCCTGCAACTCAGTTGGCAAGATTTAGGCTTCGTTGCGCCAGGTGTTTTTTTTCGACAAATGGGACAAGGAGTATTGCTGGGCGTGGCAACTCTCTTGCCCGTGTTGCTGACGCTGCATTGGCTGGATGTGCATATATGGGATCAGGGGCACGCCTGGACAATCGGCAAACTGATGAGAAAAGCAGGACTGGCTTTGTTTCTTGCCTTGCTGATAGCATTGGGTGAGGAAATTGTGTTTCGCGGTCTGTTATTCAGTGTGCTCAGACGTAAATTGCCTGGGGTGGCGGCCATTGCCATCAGCTCGTTTTATTATGCAGCGCTGCATTTTTTAAAAACGAAAACCAATATTCCTGCCGACCAACAGACGCTAGGTAGCGGATTCAAGTTAATGCTGGAAGCATTCGCTAATTGGTTTAATCCCAATATTATCAGTGCGTTGGTAGCGCTGTTTGTGGTTGGGGTGTTTCTGGCTTTGCTCAGAAGTCGCGTTCCGCAAAGCCTGGGCTTGTGCATAGGCTGTCATGCCGGATGGGTCTGGCAAATCAAACTCAGCAAGGATTTATGCGATGTTAACCCAGTCTCTGATTACCTGTTTTTGGTGAGTGCATATGATGGTGTCGTTGGGCCATTAGTGAGTATCTGGCTATCGACTGCGATTGCCTTTTGGTTATGGTTTGCGCATGTACGGGCAAATAAGCGGTCTTAATAGTGTTAAAAATGCCATAATTAGCAAGTTTTTATATTCTTTTCTCTACAGGCAGTTTTCTGCCATTCATTTTTATGACAGATAAAGATCACGTTTTTAAAGAAGAAATCAAAATAGCGACTGATTTTAAGTTTGGTTCCACGGTTGCGAGTGTGTTTGATGATATGGTCAGTCGTTCTGTACCTTACTACGGCGAAATGCAACGCATGATGGCCGAATTGGCGGCTGATTATGCCAAGCCGGGCACGGATGTTTATGATTTGGGTTGCGCTACCGGCACGACGATGATAGGCATGAATACCACCGTGGCTGAGGATATTCGTTTTATCGGTATCGATGATTCACCCGAAATGCTGGACAAATGCAGAGTCAAACTCCAGGAAGCTGGTTTAACCCGTCCTTATGATTTGCGCATGGCCGACTTGAATGGGGATGTTGATATTTCCAACGCATCGGTGGTGGCTTTATGCTTAACACTGCAATTTGTTCGACCTATTTACCGTGAAAAACTATTGAAAAGTGTATTTGACGGTTTACAAAGTGGTGGCGTATTAATTCTGGTTGAAAAAATATTGGCGGAAGATAGCGTATTTAATCGTGAATTTATCAAACATTATTACAATTACAAACGCCGAAATAATTATAGCGACATGGAAATCTCGCAAAAGCGCGAGGCTTTGGAGAATATTTTGATTCCGTATAAACTCAGCGAAAATATCACCTTGTTGAGAGATATTGGCTTTGAGCATTGTGAAGTATTTTTTAAGTGGTATAACTTTTCCGGACTGATTGCGAGAAAAAAATAATGATAGAAATTGGTAACTTCTTTTTTAAATATCGTAACTGGGTCTTTGTGCCTTTATATCTGGCATTGTTTATTCCTTCTGCGACGATATTACCCGAGCCATATCATTTTTGGCTATTGTTTTTAGGCTTATTCATTACCATATCAGGGCAAGCCATTCGCGGTGCCACCATAGGTTTAGCCTATATCAAGCGTGGTGGGAAAAACAAAAAAGTTTATGCCACCAATCTAGTGACCGAAGGCATTTTTAATCACTGCCGTAATCCTTTATATGTCGGGAATATATTGATGTTGGTGGGTGTGGGGATTTTGTCGAATTCCTTGTTATTCGTTGGTTTGATTGTGCCGGCTTTCCTATTCATTTATCAAGCCATTGTGCTGGCGGAAGAAAACTTTCTGCGGGGCAAGTTTGGAGTTGAGTTTGATGTCTATTGTGAAAGAGCGCACCGCTGGATTCCTAATTTTAATGGCCTAAAAGAAACTTTTAATAGTATGGAGTTTAATTGGCAGCGCTGGCTGGTTAAAGAATTGAGCACCCAATATGTTTGGTTGATGGGTATTTCATTGATTATTTTATTTACCTATCCGGAATTAACGGGATATGATGATGGTAATCGTAATCAGGTGTTGATGATTATCGTGCCTTTATTAACAGCCGCATTTTTGAGTATTCGCTACCTGAAAAAATCCGGAAAAATACGCGGATAATGAAATTTGTTATCTGAATAAAAAAGGCCGGAATACCCGGCCTTTTTTGTAGCTTGGTTTTATTTCATCAAGTCCAGCGCTTTGCCAGTTGCTTTTTCAGTGACTTTACCTTTTACGGCACTGGTTGCCGCCTCGGTTGATTTCGGCGCCGCATCGACGGCTGCTTTGCCTGATTTAACCGTATCGACAGCTTTAGTGGCTTCAGCCGGAACAGCCGCTTTAACCTTTTCTTCCGCAGCGGATTGTGCAGCGTCTTTAGCCTGATTTGTTAATGCCGCTGGTGCTGTTTCTGTGGTGCTTTTCACCGCGTTGGCTTTATCGACTGCTTCACTAGCAGCGCCGACCTTATCAGCCGCACCTGGCACTGCGGCGGCAGCTTTATCCTCAACCATTTGTTTACCCGCCGCTTCCAGTAAAGAGGTTTCCGCCAAAGCCGCATTTGAAGCTAACAACAATGAAGTTAATAAAATAATTTTGTTTTTCATGAGTTTTTTCCTTGGGTTAGTGGTTTAGTGCGGCTACAGCATACTGCAGGTAGTCTTAACGCTAAATTAACTCGAAAATTGATTTTCAATGCGTTGCAAACTGAGTTTGACCAGATTTTGCGCACGTGACACCTCATCGGCTTCCGCGTAACAGCGCAATTCCGGCGCATTTCCGGAGGGACGCAAATGCACGATTTCTCCGTTTGAAAAGCTCAGACGCAGTCCATCAGTCAAATCCTTATCTCTTAGCGTACCCAGTTCTTCACCCCATAATTGCTGATAAGCCGTTTCGTTAGCCTGCAAAGCGTTCAACAAAGCTTGGCTGTTGGTCGATGAGAAATTTTGTAATCGGTCACTGGCTGTATAGCGTTTGGGCAGGCCGTTTGAAAGATCGGATAGTTTGCAACCTTGGTGTTTGGCCATGGCCAGCAAAGCCAACGCAGGCAAAGCGGCATCGCGGGTAGGCAGAGGGATCAGTTTTTTAGCGTTTACGCTCAATCCGGAACCGGCCAGAAAGCCGCCATTGGCCTCAAAACCGGCTATCCCCTGGCTGCCTGAGGCTTCAGCTTGCTCCATTCCAGCTATCACATAGGGTGAGCCTATTCGGGTGCGGATGACTTGCTTAAATAAACCGGATGATTCGATAGCCGTGTTGCAACTGACAGGGGTGACAACCGTTTCGGCACCCAGAAATTGTGCGCATAGCAAACCCACAATATCCCCTCGTAGCCAATTGCCGGTTTCATCGCCGATCAATGGCCGGTCGCCGTCACCATCAGTGGAAATAATGGCGTCCAGCATGTGTTCGGTAGCCCAAATCAGCCCACGTTGCCGATCTTCTTCACTAACGGCTTCGGTGTCGATTGGGACAAACGTATCGGTACGAGCCAGACTGATGACATTCGCACCCAGAGCCGTCAATATATCTTTTAAGCAATCCCGTGCGACGCTGGAATGTTCATATAGGCCAATGCGCCAGCCTGATAACAAGTACGGGTTAAAAAGACGGGTATAGCGTTGTTGGTACTGTTCCAGTGCAGCCGAATTCAAGGTTGGCATTAAGCCAGTATCGGCAAAATCTGCAACAGTGACGATTGATTGAGTGATCGCTGCCTCATCCGCTTTGCTGATTTCCCCTTCAGCCCGATAAAACTTGATACCGTTACGATCAAATGGAATATGGCTACCGGTGACCATAATCGCGGGCAGGCCTTGTGTCGCAGCATAATAAGCTAGTGCCGGTGTCGGTAACGCACCGCAAAAATCCACTTCACAACCGGCTTGCTGAATACCCGCTACACAAGCGCGAACGATGGCCGGACTGGACGGGCGCAAATCCATACCCAAAGCAATTTTTTGCCCCGGTTTGGCTAAATTCAGTCCTTGTAAAAAAGCCAGTGTGTAAGCTGCGCAAACCTGATCAGTCATTTGACTGACTAAACCCCGCGCGCCGCTGGTACCGAAAGCCACGCCGCTGTCGATCATCATGTTTTGAATATTAATTAAAGCCATAGCAATATTGAAAAAGTAAAAATAATGAGAGGTGTAAGTCGATTTTTTAGCGTTTACGGCTGCCGCCCAATAAGGATCCCAAAACACCGCGTATCAATTGCCTACCGACTTCCTGACCGATGCTGCGGGCGGCGCTTTTGGCGGCTGATTCCAAAACACTTTGTCGTTTTGAGTTGCCGCTGCCAAGTAATATATCGGCAATATCAAATCCGCCCGATTCTGATTTTGAAGCTTTGGCTTTGGGTTCCGGTGCCGCCTGTTCGGCACGGCCTTTCAAAATTTCGTAAGCCGATTCTCGGTCGATTTGTTTTTCGTAATGCCCATAAATCACAGAGTTTTCGATGCTTTGTTTACGTTCTGCATCGTTAACCGGGCCGATGCGGGAGCAGGGCGGTTTGATCAAGGCTCTTTCTACCGGTTTGGGTGTGCCTTTTTCATCCAGAAACGATACTAAAGCCTCGCCGACGCCCAATTCGGTAATCGCAGTTTCGACATTCAAGCCAGGGTTGCTTCTAAAGGTTTCGGCGGCGGATTTGACGGCTTTTTGATCGCGTGGGGTAAAGGCACGCAAAGCGTGTTGTACCCGATTGCCCAACTGGCCAAGGATTACATCGGGTATATCCAGTGGATTTTGACTGACAAAATACACACCCACGCCTTTTGAACGGATCAAACGCACGACTTGTTCGATTTTTTGCAACAGAGCCGCGGGCGCATCATTGAATAATAAATGTGCTTCGTCGAAGAAAAACACCAGCTTGGGTTTGTCCAGATCGCCCGCTTCCGGCAAGTTTTCGAATAATTCCGACAACAGCCACAACAACAATGTGGCGTAAACGCGCGGTGAGTTATACAAGGTGTCGGCAGCCAGAATATTGATTACGCCGCGGCTGCCTTCGGTTTGCAACAAATCGTTGAAATCCAGGGCCGGTTCGCCGAACAGCTTTTCGCCGCCTTCATGTTCCAGTTGCAACAGTCCGCGTTGAATAGCGCCTATGCTGGCTGCAGAAATGCTGCCGTATTCGCTACGCAGGTCTGAGGCGTTTTCAGAAGCAAATTGCAGCAAGGCTCGCAAGTCGTTTAAATCCAGCAATAGCCAGCCGTTATCGTCAGCAATTTTAAAGGTTGCCGTCAGCACGCCGGTTTGAGTTTCGTTCAGATCCAGAATTCTGGCCAATAACAACGGCCCCATTTCCGAAATGGTTGAACGTAAGGGATGGCCTTTCTCGCCAAACACATCCCAAAACAAAGTTGGGGCGGCACGGTATTCAAAGTCTGTAAAGCTCAGTTCGGCCACTCTGGCATCGACTTTGGCGTTGCCGCCACCGGCCTGACAAATCCCGGATAAATCGCCTTTCACGTCCGCCATAAATACCGGCACACCAATATTCGAAAAAGCCTCGGCCAGCGTTTGTAAAGTGATGGTTTTGCCTGTGCCGGTCGCGCCAGCAATCAATCCGTGGCGATTGGCCATGGCTGGCAAAATACTGAGTTCGCCGGTGGATGATTTGGCAATAATAAGCGGCTCTGTCATAGCGGGTTCCTTTTGAAAGACAAAAAACGGGTAATTTTTGCAACCATACCATGCATGAGCGGCTTAGGCATCAAGAAGTGTTTCTATCTGTCAGGCGGTGGATCATATCCTGTTTGGAGTGCAAACCTGGGTTTGTATCTCTGGTCACACGGATATAAGCGTGTCTTTATTCTGGCAGTGGAATGTTTGATTTTGCTGGGGTGCTGTCGAAGTACTGCGGTATTAAATGTTATGCGCAGATCTCTTTTTGCCTGGGTTAGTGGGAGCAAAAAGAGGCATAGGGGATAACGAATAGGTCGGGTTAATTCATCAGCCAGCAACTGGAGATGGCGAGACAGTCGTTTAGTTGAATTCAGGTACAACAACCACCTGCGCAAACCCACCTCCCGGCGTGCGGAAGTTGGTGGTTTGGCCTTGGTAGAGGCGGGCGCAAATCGACTGTGCCTGGCCTTGATATACATAGTGCCGCACATCCAGTTTGAATTCACTGGTTTGATCGGCGACCAGAAGCTGGCGTTCGCTGGGATGCACCAAGGTTTGAGCGACATATTCGCCTTGTAAAATTTCGGCAAATACCCGTTTCGTCAGTTTGTCGCCGCGATAAGCGGCTTTGCTGCCAAAGCCTTTGGCGGGTTTAAAAAACAATTGTTTACGCTGTTGCCACAATGAATCAACATTTTGCGATTCGACCAGGCTGGTCTTGGCTATGCCTTCCAATAAAGTCGCTTGAATAGCAGGGGCAACCCCCAAGGCTTGCAAGGTCAGCGGATCGCTCAGTAAAGCCAGATTTCGTTTATCGGCATATAAAGCGTGATTTCTGGGGTGGGGGGTAACCACCACGGCAGCAGCCAGATAGGCTTCAAGCAGAGCTTGCTGTCCGGGTTGTTGTAATGAAAAATCGGTTAGACGGTTGTAAATCAGGTCAATGCTGGTTTCGCCATGCCAAAGTTTGCCATTCTGAAAAGACAACTCGGATGGATCGCAGATCACAGCCCTTATGCCATGACGGGCAAAAAGATTCTGAAATAGTTTGAATTCCGGCCACAGGTATTGTTGTTGCGGGGATTCATCGACAATCGCAAGGTTGCGCAAGGGTTGTGCATGACCTTCCAATTCCCATTCTTGCAGGAACATGTCGATGTAGGTTTGCTCAAGCACTTTTGTCTTTGCAAATGCAGATTGTCCCGGGCAGCGGTTACAGGCTAAGTGGGCGCCGGACAAGCATAGATTGATCATGGCCCCACCTGCATTGCTGTTGATTTCGATCAGGCGTGGGCCATCTTCGCCAAGATGAAAATCATAGCCCAGAAACACACCTTGAGCTTTGGGCTTAAATTGCGCCGATGCCGGTGCGTAAGCCAAAACCCTGTCCTGATAGGCGGGCATGGCTATGACTGTTTCCAGTGCGTGTATGATTTCCTGCTGTTGATGCAGATTGGCTTCCGCTACAAAAACCGCTACATCCGAAATCAAGTGCGGTCTTTCTTCGGTCATCATTCGATACAGTTCGTCACCATCGGCTTGTCGGGATAGCTCCCGTTGTAATGCCGGGCGATTCAGTGCAACACAATGACAATCGCGATTGAGTTGTTCGGCGCGCCGGTTGTCCAAGCTATGATCGAAAACAGTCTGCATCTAGGGAAAGGTAGGTCTCAAATATGCGGCCACAGTGGGCTTAGGCGTTCACTGTGGCGAGCGGCTGGTGAGATTGGAATCAGTCGCGGAAATTGTTGAACTGCAATGGTTGTTCCAAATCTTCACTGCGCAGCATCTGGATCACTTCCTGTAAATCATCACGTTTTTTGCCGGTGACCCGCACTTTATCGCCGTTGATGGCAGCCTGAACCTTGAGTTTTTTATCTTTGATCAGCTTGACGATTTTTTTAGCCAGATCGCTGCCTATGCCTTGCTTTAAGGTAATCGATTGCTGAGCGGTTTTGCCGGTATCCTGGATTTTGCCGCTTTCCATGCTGGAAATATCGATGCCGCGTTTGCCCATTTTGGCATACAAGATAGGTAGCATTTGCTGTAGTTGGAAGGTGGATTCAGCTTTCATCAGGATGCTTTCGTCTTGCAGTTCGAAATGGGCATTGCTGCCTTTAAAATCAAACCGGGTTGAGACTTCTTTATTCGCCTGATCAACAGCATTGGTCACTTCATGGTTGTCCAGTTCGGAAACGATATCGAATGTTGGCATGGTATTGATTTGCAAGTGGAAAAGGGCGTGACACTATAAAGGCGATGCCGGTGTAATTCAACCTCTATCTGAGTCGTTGTTGTTGAGTTACACTGAAAAAGCAGTATTTATCGAAATTTACGGGGAGAAATTACAATGAAATCAGCATTTAAAACGGTTTGGATGGGTATTGTGTTATTGAGCGGCTGGGGACTCGTCGCTTGTGATTCTAAACCAACCGCCAATATGGGCGTTAAACCCAGCTCAGAAAAATACCTGAGTCTTAAAACTCTGCAGGGCAAGGTAGCCAATGATGAAGGTCCGTTAAAAACCGGTATTGTTAAAGTTTTAACAGAACAGGGCCAGGAGTTGTCTCAAGTTGAATTGGCTGGTAATGCGCAGTTTAGTATTGACGTGCCAGCGGGTACGCAATTGCCGCTGATTTTAGCCTATTACCCTACGGCGGATGCCAAGGACGAGCAACGTATGTTGGCTGCGGTGGTGCATGCTGCGACCAGTAAATACGACATCAATCAATTAAGCACCCGCATTGCCAAACAAGCCAAAGCCATGGGCGGATATAC
>CAZJYS010000029.1:0-5910 GCA_964550075.1 uncultured Methylomonas sp. | reverse complement strand
TCAATCAATTAAGCACCCGCATTGCCAAACAAGCCAAAGCCATGGGCGGATATACCCATAAAAATCTGGTGCAAGCCGCAGAAGCTTCAGGCACGGTGCCAGCCAGCAACAAAACTACGGCTGGCTTTCATGGTGATCCAACTACTCAATACGGTGGTTGGCATTAAGTAAACCTTGTCTTGCTGGTCGGTATTGAAGCATCCCGATTTAGGGACTAATCTGTGAATTGGTTTGCAAATTTGACGTACGGCGAATGATCAAGTAAAAACGCTGCATCTGTTATGAAAATAACGTTAAGTTAAGCTCTTCGAAATGAGTCTTAGGGCTTGTTTTCAATATTGAAAATAAAAAATGACTGGAACCGCGTTTGATTGAATGCATGGATGCTTTATAAACCTGGAATGAGCAGTTGATTTCCAAAGCTTTTTTCGACTTGTGATTAATCATGGGCTATAAAGTTTTTGGAATGAACCATCGGGTTAGTTTGTTACGGATTGTTTGTGTTTATTTCTGAGCATGATCGTTTTGTAACAGATTACAACTGCTGTTTTAGGATGAAAAAAATCACCTGATTTGTTTGGTTTTAAGAATTAAGGTGGCAAAAATTTATAACATTACTTAGGAGTGGAAATATGAAACAGTATGGTGCAGAGTTTTTTGGAACATTTTGGCTGGTATTGGGCGGTTGCGGCAGCGCAGTGTTAGCAGCGGCTTTCCCGGATGTGGGTATTGGCTTGTTAGGCGTGTCATGCGCATTTGGTTTGACAGTTTTGACGATGGCGTTTGCGATTGGACACATTTCCGGTTGCCATTTAAATCCAGCGGTATCTATCGGATTATGGGCAGGTGGACGCTTTCCGGCTAATAAGTTGGCGCCTTATATTGCAGCGCAAGTGCTGGGTGGCATTGTGGCGGGTGGCGTGCTGTTTCTGATAGCCAGTGGCAAAGTCGGTTTTGATGCGTCTGCCGGATTTGCTTCGAATGGTTATGGTGAGCATTCTCCAGGCGGCTATTCACTCCTGTCTGCTTTGGTGACCGAAGTGGTCATGACCATGATGTTTCTATTGGTGATCCTGGGCGCGACTGATGCCCGTGCTCCACAAGGCTTTGCTCCGATTGCCATTGGCTTGTGTCTGACATTGATTCATTTAATCAGTATTCCGGTGACCAATACTTCGGTTAACCCTGCGCGTAGTTTGGGAACAGCGATTTACGTCGGTGATTGGGCTATGGCTCAGCTTTGGCTGTTCTGGTTGGCGCCTATTGTTGGGGCGTTAATCGGTGCGTTCGTTTATCGCTTTTTGGGTAGTGAAGAAGCGGATTCTTAAGTTTTAACTCAGGAGGCAACCCAAGTGTTGCCTCCTGAACAAACTTCAAATCGGGCCGCATTCCGGCATTAACGAACTCCGCCAGAACTGATCTTCTTTTTCAAAAATGCGCCTGCTCTCATTGGGGCCCCACGATCCGGCTGGATAGGTGGGTATGTAATCTCTTTCAGTCGCCCAAGTTTGCAGAATTGGATCGACAATCCGCCAGGCGGATTCCACTTCGTCGAAGCGTAAGAATAGCGAACGATCGCCCTGTATGACGTCCAGTAACAAATCTTCATACGCATCAACGTGACGTTGATGGGGCTGCCGAAAGCTGGCATCCAGACTGGCCGTATGCGTGCGCATTTCCAATCCGGCATCTTTCACAATCATTTCGATACGGATGCATTCTTCAGGCTGAATTCCTAAAATAATCCAGTTGGGATTCATACAACTGACGTGGGTGCCGTGGAAAAATTGCAGCGGTGGATGTCTGAAGCAAATGGAAATCGTGGATTGACCCGCCGCCATGCGCTTACCTGTGCGCAGGTAAAATGGCACACCGCGCCAGCGCCAATTATCGATCAGCAATTTCATCGCAGCATAAGTTTCCGTGGTGCTGTCGGCTGGAATATTCTCTTCTTCCAAATAACCATTAACTTTTTGGCCTCTGACAGTGCCTTTGGCGTATTGGCCCCTAAAGGCATGGGCATGCACTGCGGATTTGGGGATAGGCCGAATCGATTTTAAGACTTTGACTTTTTCATCCCGCAAGGCTTCCGCATCCATGGCTACGGGCGGCTCCATCGCAACCAAAGTCAATAACTGCAAAAGATGGCTTTGTAGCATATCCCGCATCGCGCCAGCGGTATCGTAATAGCCGCCGCGGGTGCTGATGCCCATATCTTCGGAGTGAGTGATCTGGATATGGTCGATGTAATTTCGGTTCCAGATCGGTTCCAACATGATATTGGCAAACCGGAAAACCAGCACGTTTTGCACCATGCCTTTACCTAAGTAATGATCGATACGGTAGATCTGGTCTTCGGATAAATAGCGTTCCAGGCGTCTTTGCAGGGCTTGAGCGCTCTCCAGGTCGTAGCCAAAGGGTTTTTCGATCACCACTCGCCGCCAGCCATATTCTTCGCTGAGCATTTCAACCTGGCTTAATGACTCAATCACATGACCAAAGTCCTCAGGGCCTATCGCCAGATAAAAGGCGATATTTTTAGGGAACTGGGGTTTTTCGTCATTTAGTTTGGCAGCCAATTCTTGATAGCATTTGGCTTCGTCCAGGTTGCCGCGATGATAGTCCAGGCGCTCGCTGAAACGTTTGAATAAATCCTCATCCAGTTTATCGCCAAATTTTTCGATCAGCATGGTGCGTACTTCATGAAGCCATGTTTCCCGATCCCAAGGCCGACGACCGACTGCCACTATGCGGGTTCCTTCTGGCAGCTTGTTTTCCATGTCCAGGTGATAAAACCCGGGCATTAGTTTGAGTCTAGCCAGATTCCCGGTTGCACCAAAAATAACATAGGTGCAGGATTCAATGGTCATGGGGAACACTCCTTTTAAGTTGATTGGGTTAATTAAAAAGCCGCAATTTATCCATTGCAAATTGCAGATAATCGGTTACTTTACTACCGCATTGTCATTTTCGGCAAAGACATCTGCAGGCTGCAAAGCTCGGAATGGATGGGATTTTTATGTCTAAGAGTATCTTTGCCAGGATTTTTATAGTAAAAACAACGTGCTGATAAAATCCAAATTAAGAGATTTTGTTTGAGCATCAATAAAATACTTACAACAAAAACAGGAGGGGACATGGAAAAATTACATGAGTTAATGGGACCTACACTAAGCCTCATCGTCTTGGGCATGCTGGCTGTGGTTTTGATTTGGCTGATTTTGAAAGCAGTCAAGCAGGGTGGTGCTGATAAGAAACAGCATGAAAGTAAAGTACAAAATGCACCTGAAAGAGTTGAAGCTGTTTCTGCACCAGACAATTCATCAGAAGTTCAGGCTGTGAAAACAGCAGCCAACTCAACCGCAAACGAAGTGGAGTCAATAAAAAAACCGGCTGTTGTTATTCAGCCAAGCGCAAAGCCAGTTCAATTGGCTGGCATACCAGAAGATTCTATATTGCGTCGGCATTATTTGACTGAGCAAGCTTTGAAGAAAGCGGCATTGAGTAATCCAATACCGACGGATTCGATACTGCGGCGTCATTATGCTGCGATGCAGCAGCCTGTGGTAGTGGACAGTTCTCGCCCGAAAAAAACCAATTCAATTGAACAGGCCGTAAATAGGGAAGCCTTGGCTGCAGTACAGCATTCACAGACATCTGCACCTGTTAACACGCCAGATATACCTGTTTTGCCGGAAGATTCGGTTTTAAGACGGCATTTTCTCAGTCAGTTGCAAGCCGAAATCAAACGGGGGTAGCTGTTTGACCAGCATGCTTTGTGCTGAGTCGTCATAATGAACAGCCGATTTGATGAGAATTGAAAAATGCTTGGCTGATTGATCAGGCCAAATACGTCGACTTAGTTTGTAAATTAACGGCGATTTGGTCTTTGCCGGTTAATTTTGTAAACTCCTTGTTTGATTGCTGTATTTATAGAGATTGACCATGACTTATTGTATTGCTGTTTCAGTCAAGGATGGTTTGGTGCTTACTTCCGATTCCAGAACTAATGCCGGAATCGACAATGTCAGTGTGCATTGCAAAATGCATGGCTTGCCTACGTTTAACGATCGTAAAATCGTGTTGTTAAGTGCCGGTAACCTAGCCACCACTCAGGCGGTTTTGGATCAAATACGTCGTGATATTAAAGATTGCACGGCGCTGAATCTCAACACCGTGCGTTATCTGTCTGAAGCGGCTGAGTATTTGGGACATGTCAGTCTGGAAAAACAGCGTCGCCATGCCAATACCGGGCAGAATGGTTTTTATCCGGCAGCGACTTTTTTATTGGCCGGGCAAATTGGCAACGAGCCTCACGCGGCTTATCTGATTTATCCGGAAGGCAATTACATCACCACCTCCACTCAGACGCCTTATCTGCAGATAGGCGAAAACAAATACGGCAAGCCGGTGCTGGACCGGTTTTTGAAGATCGATACCACGCTGGATGAAGCTGCCCGTTGCAGTCTGATTTCTATGGATTCCACCATACGTAGTA
Source organism: uncultured Methylomonas sp. (assembly GCA_964550075.1). Taxonomy (GTDB): domain Bacteria; phylum Pseudomonadota; class Gammaproteobacteria; order Methylococcales; family Methylomonadaceae; genus Methylomonas. Next base: position 1,412 of record CAZJYS010000029.1, on the reverse strand, counting down.
ATGCCAGCGTCGGGCCTCCTGTGGATTTGTTGATTTATCGAAAAGACAGCCTGATGCTGAACAACTATTACAGTTTTCAAGAAGACGACGAGTATTTGATACAAATGCGCCGGATTTGGCAGGAAAAGCTCAGCGAAGGCTTTGCTGCGATGCCTCAGCTAAACAATTTTGAGGCTAAGCTGTTTCCAAACACTGCATATTGATTCTTCAAAAGCTCAATTGGCAATAATCTCTCCCCAACAACAATAACAATCAGGTGGGATATGTCGGCTCAAGCACTCACGCATACTTTCCCGACGGGTAGTTTGAAACTGCCAGTATCATTTCGATTTCTGCTGAGTTTATATGCCATTGTGCCACTGTGTTTGCTGGTGCTGTGGCTGGATCAGTTGGTTTTGGGGCATATGCTACGAAACATGCTACCCAGCAGTCCCAGCCATTTTCTGATGTTTCAGATTCTATTCGGCACCCCGCATATCATCGCCAGCAATCTATTGCTGTTCAGTCACGCCGATTATGTAAACACCTTTAAAAACAAATTAATCGGCATGACGCTGTTTATCATCTTGTTTTTTGGGGTGGGCAGTCTGTTCATCCCCTATCGGGTTTTATACATCATCAGTGCTTGCTGGACGGTTTATCACGTGCTTAAACAGCAGCATGGCATAGCCAAAGCCGTTTGCCGTTTGCCGTCTTGGGCTTTTAATTTGCAATTGTGGCTGAGTGTTTGTGCCGGTATTTTTATTTACATGGGGATTTTTTTAAAAAATAGCCTGACCCCGCAGCAAGCCGAGTGGATTTTGCAAATCGCCAGCGTATTCAGTTTGATGTTGCTGGTTAGTACTTTTATTTGTCAGAAGCAGGTGGCCAGTCGGTTCGGCCTTTATTTTTTATGGGCCAATACCCTATTGGTGTTGGCGAGTTGGTATGTTTATAGTCAACAGTATTATTTTTTGGCGATTCTGATGCCACGCTTGGTGCATGACATCACTGCCTACAGTTTTTACGTCAGCCATGACGTGAATCGGCATGGCGAGCAGCCACAAAATGCCTTGTTTCGTTGGGTTGCACGTTGCCATTTGCCCGTAGCCGTAGTGTTGCCCCTGCTTTCTTTTGGATTGACTTATTTACTGCAGGTTTATGGCGATGCCTGGGTGAACTGGATTCTGCAAAGCCTGTTTTCCACTCAAATCTACAAAGCAGTTACCTTAGGGTTGATAGGCTATCTGGCCTTGATGCATTATTACACCGAGGCTTTTGTCTGGTCAGCCGGATCGCCGCTGAGACGCTATATTCGTTTCAGCGGTATTTAGATTATCTAAGCAAGCTATTGGTATCGCTTGGTGTTTTCACCGAATAGTTACCATTTTTTTATAGCTTGGGTATGGGCAGTTTACTTAGAAACTTTGGAT
>CAZJYS010000028.1:0-17432 GCA_964550075.1 uncultured Methylomonas sp. | reverse complement strand
AAAGATTGCCGGTTTTAGTGTCATAAACGATAAACGAGACGGTATCAACATCAGCCTTTTTTCGCCCCAAACCACTGATGAAATTGATGACGTCATTTTCATCATCATCAAGTCCGGTAAAAATGGCCGAATCGAGTCGAATAACATCGCCGGAAAAATCGTTGATCGCATCCGCGTTTTTGTTGCCGGGTGCCGAGTCGAAAATAAAAATATCACGACCCGAACCACCCGTCAGTTTATCTTTGCCAACGCCGCCGATAATAATATCATCCCCGCCACCGCCAGCAATCACATTGTTGCCATCGTTTCCTTTCAAGAGATTGTTGGCATCGTTGCCGGTCAGTTTTAAGGCTGCTCTACCTGTTAGAGTGACATTTTCAATATATTCCAGGCCTTTAATGCTGTTTTTCAACGGGTTGCTGAGATCGATTGCAGTATTGACCTGCAAGGTATCGATTCCAGCTGAATCGTAGATGATCAATTTTTTTCCTAGTGCAATATATAAATCATTGCCATTTCCACCCTGCAGGGTGTCGGCAGGACCTTTGACGTTGCCACCAATCAAAGTATCGTTATTATCGGTACCTTCCAATAAATGCACGACAGCGGTTTCGTAGTCTTCAACCGTAATGCCGTTGGTATTGCCCCCACCCGTGACATCACCAATCAATGTGATTGTGACGTCACTGAATTGCACCTTTTCCAGGGTTTGAATATTGTATTCCAGACCATTACCGGTCAGTTTGTAAAGACCATTAGTGCCGGCAATGACATAATCTGCTTTTAATCCGGCTAACACCAGTGTGTCGGAACCTTCTCCGCCGATGATGGTGTCGAAGCCTAAACTCCCTATAAAAATATCGTTACCCAGCTCGCCTATCAATACATCGTTACCGTCTCCGCCATTTAACGTGTCATTGCCTTTTCCACCTCTTAATGTGTCGTTGCCGCTCCCGCTGGATAAGCTGTCGTTGCCGTCTGCCCCATCAATTTCAACCGAGTCTGTGCCTGAAAGCATAATGACATCATCGGAAACGGTACCCGCCATGGAGCGCCCTACTTGATTGCCGTCGGCATCATAGCGTTGCAGGATGATTTCGGTGCTGGCATCCCCGCCTTGAAATACTCCTTGCTGATTACCGTCTTGATACTCGGCTTCCCAGGCAATCACAAAACCGCCGCCGACCAGACCGGTAACCGTTGGTTTTTTTTGTGAGTCGTGGGGTTTGGTATTGACTTGAAATTCATCGCCCAGTCGATTCCCATTGCCATCGAAACGCTGACCGTAAATCCCCCAATAGCTGGTGTCTTGCAGCATCGATTGCCAGACTACGACAAAACCGCCATCACTCAATGCCGCGACGGCGGGTTCCGATTGTTCATAAGTTGTGAAGGTGTTGACGCGAATTTCCGAAGTAATGGCATCACCGGATGTGGTGTATAAACGGGCTATAATACTGCCGTCATGTGCATCCAGCTCTTGATCGGGATCATCGTAAGCGTCCCGGGGCGCCTGCCAGACTACAGCGACTTCTCCGCCGGATAGTTGAGTAGCGATCGGCAGTTTTACCTTGCCGGCCAGCTCGTTGTAGGCCGGATTTCCTGCGTCCGTTTTGGTGGTTTCCTCAGTAGAATTGATGATGCCACTGCTGCCATCATTCAAATACCCTTGAAACTGATCATGCGCATTGAAGACTTTGGCCGAAATGATCATTTGTTGGGTGCCTGTTGCGATGCCCTCATAGCCGATGATATAGCCGCCGTTACTCAAAGCCGTGACAAAAGCATCCGAAGCACCGGAATCGCTCACTTTGGTTTCCCAGCCCATCGGATTGCCTTGCTTATCGAAATGCTGACTGAACACTCCAGTCTGATTGGGGGTATCCCCCATGGAGATTTTACCGGGTATGGAATCGCCCTGATTCGCTGAGCTCCAGGCGATGACAAAACTATCATCGGCAAGTACCGAAATGGCAGGTGAGAACTGATTATCCGTCAGGGTATCGTTTGCACGAAAGACATTGGAAATTGCTTTGCCATCAGCATCGAATAACTGTACAAAAATTCCTTTTTGATCACCGTCCGCAGCCGACCAAGTTAAAACCATACTGCCATCGGATTTCAGTGCCGATTTTACATCAGAAACATCGGAGAGAATTTTTAGTTCTATCCCTGAAGCATTTGAGTCTGCAGCAAATTTGCGAAAATAATAACCGTCTGTGCCTTGCCAAAAACTAATGAACCCACCGTCAGGGTGTGCTAACAATGCCCCCTCTTTTTGCCCCCCTGTGGTGTTGATATTGGCAATAGTTTCCTGAGATAGCGAAATTTGCTTGTTATCGCCTAGAAAACGAATTTTTTCTATGCTGACTAATTGATCACTACCGTCACTTCCAACCGTATTGGTAACGGTAAATACATTTGCACTGGCATTGATGCTGTAATCAGTGGATCTGCCATTAAAGATCACCACATCCAAACCGGCATCGCCTTCAAAAACATCATTGCCGGTTGTTCCTGTTAAAACATCATTACCGCTAGTTCCTGTTATAGCCATGAAGTGCCTCTAAAAAAAGTATGGAGTAGAATGATTGGCAGTTATTTTGAAGAAGTAAAATTTGCCTGGATGTAAATCGATTATATTTCTGAAGTATAGTGCAAGTTATTCGGTTAAGAATTTTGTCAAATGCGAACAACAACGCGAAATCAAAATTTATCTAACTTGCATGATGATGGTTAAAAATATTTTACTTTTTGTATAGGGAGCTATTCATGAACGATAAACAACTGGTTGCCGAACATGCTGCCAAACAGGTTAAAAGTGGCATGTTGATAGGATTGGGGACGGGGTCTACCGCCAATTATTTCATTGAAGCGCTTGCCAGGCGTCAACAGCAGGAAAACTTGCAGATTCAGGTAGTCTCCAGTTCTGTGGTCAGCATGATCAAAGCTCAACAGCTGGGTTTAACTTTACGCAGTTTAGAGCATATCCAACAGCTAGACGTTTATGTCGATGGCGCTGACGAGGTGACGCCTGATTTGACCTTGTTGAAAGGTCGTGGGGCAGACTTGGTTAGGGAAAAGTTGCTAGCCAAAGCCAGCCAGGCTTTTTGGGTATTGATTGATCAAAGTAAAAAAGTGCAATACATCGGACAAAACTTCCCAGTACCGATTGAAGTCATGCCGTTTGCCTGGCAGTTGGTTCAGCAAAGTGTGGTCAAAATTGATGGGGAAGCCAACCTGCGCCGCAACGGCGATGGTTTATTCGTCACTTCTTACGGTAGCCTGGTTTTAGATTGTATTTTCCCTAAAACTCACGACGTTAAATTGCTCAATGAACAATTAAACGCCATTCCCGGCATAGTCGAACATGGCATCTTCGCCAATCTGACCAGTGCGGTATTTTGTGGTCACGACGGTGAGGTTGAAGAAAGTTGGGTATGATACTTTTCTAATCCTCAATAAAAGCTCTGGCAAAAGCATTGCTGATCGGCTTGGTCAGGTATTCGAAAACAGTCCGCTCACCGGTTTTGATCAGCACTTCAACCGGCATGCCGGGTACCAACTCCAGGTGTTGCATTTTCTGATAGCTATCCGGCGTCAACTCGATTTGTGCCAGATAATAAGGGGTACCGGTTTTTTCCTCGATCAATCGATCCGCAGATAAATTGATTACCTTGCCTTCGATAACGGGCGTAATGGCCTGTTTAAAAGCTGAAAAGCGGACTTCCGCCACCAAACCAATATTGACTCTATCGATATCTAACGGGGTGACTTGCGCCTCGATCACCAATTCTTCTTGCTGAGGTACGATCTCTAAAATTGGGTGACCAGGCAAGATGACGCCGCCCAGCGTATGTACCGCCAACCCCATTACTCGCCCGTCCACGGGGGCTTTGATATCAACTCGCACCACCTTGTCCCGAATTGCCAGCATACGTTGAGTGACATCGTATAACTCGGCTTGAGCCTCGCTGAGTTTACCGGCGACTTCTTCCTGAAATTTTTTTTCCAGCTGCAGAATTTCCAGTTTGGTTTCGCCTATCTGGATCTGACTTCCTGCAATCTCGGCAGACAGTGCAGAAATTTCACCGCTGTTCAAACTATGTTGACGCTCCACATCCCGCAGTCGTTGTTTGTCGACAAAACCTTCGGCTAGCAATTCTTTTAGGTCACGTAGTTCTTCCTTATATGAAGTCAGCAAATCCTGTTTGCTGGCCTGCTGGCCTTTTAAGCCATCTACTTTTGAATTGAGTTGACCAATACGCTGTTTCAATACCGCCATTTCCCCCTCGTGAGCATTTTTTCTCGAGGTAAAGATTTGCTCCTCAGTGCGCTTGGCTTCTATAGCGCGAGAATCGGATACGCTATTCAATCCTTCTGGATAAATGACTTTTGGCTTGCCATCACGCTCGGCTTCCAATCGGGCTACCTGTGCCAGCAAAGTGAGATATTGACCACGGGTGATTTCCAATTGGGCCTTGTTTTCGGTGCCGTCAAGGGTTAAGAGTAAATCGCCCGCCTTGACGATATCGCCATCCTTAACCAGTAGCTGACTGACAATCCCGCCATCAAGATGCTGTACCGTTTTTTTATGGGATTTAACGGTGACAAAGCCAGGCGCTAAAGCTGCACCATCTATAGGTGCGATAAAAGCCCATAATCCGAATATACCCAAGGTGGACAGCAAGACGACCAAGCCGATGTAACGAATCGGTTTGTCATCGGTTAATAGCAAAATAGGGGCTGATTCCGGTTTATTGGCTGAATTCATTGGCAATCTCAATTCGGCTGACGCGTCTGCTGAAGGTGCGCAATAACTTGATCGCGCGGGCCGTAAACCGCTACCTGACCATTGGCCAACACCAGCAATTTATCGACTTTGGCCAGAACACTTTGGCGATGCGTGATTAAAATGACGGTGGTTTGGGTTTGTTTTAATCGTTCCAGAGCAGCGGCTAATGCCAGTTCGCCCAGCTCATCCAGATTGGAATTCGGTTCATCCAACACCACCAATACCGGATTTCCGTACAAGGCTCTCGCCAGACCAATTCGTTGCCGTTGCCCGCCTGATAACGAGCCACCGCCAGACGAAATGGCAGTGTCGTAGCCATCAGCTAACTGCAAAATCAATTCATGCACATCGGCCATTTTTGCGGCTGCAACGACCTGTTCTGGATTGATATCACCAAAACGGGCAATATTTTCGCTAATCGTGCCCTCAAACAATTCGATATCTTGTGGTAAATAACCAATGTACGGTCCCAATTCATCCCGGTTCCAGGAAGATACTTCGGCTCCATCCAGACGAATTTTGCCGCTGGCGGTCGGCCAGATTCCCAGCAAAGCCCTGGCAAAAGTGGATTTCCCTGCGCCACTGGGACCTACAACGCCTAACAAATCGCCAGATTCGATAATCAGGCTGATACCTTTTAAAACCGATACTTTGGCACCCGGCGGTACCACATGGGCTTCTTCAAAGCGAATATTGCCCAGTGGTGCTGGCAGACTCATTTTTTCGCTGTCCGCCGGTATTTTTAGCAGCAATTCTCTTAAACGACGGTATTGACCGCGAGCGTTGACAAAGCCTTTCCAGGTGCCAATCATCATATCGATCGGAGCCAAAGCACGGCCTAGTAAAATGGAGCCCGCTATCATTAATCCGGGAGTAATTTCCCGTTCAATCACCAAATAAGCCCCCAAGCCTAGAATCAATGATTGAGAGGTCAAACGCACAACCTTGGATGCCGCTCCTATCATCCCCGCTCTGGCACTGGCAACAGCTTGTAATAGCAAAACCTGTTCGGTAGTTCTCAACCAGCGCGAACGCACATTTTGCATCATGCCCATGGCTTCAATCACCTCGGCATTGCGCAGATTGCTGCTGACCTGACCGCGTCCGAGCATGGCCACCTTGTTGGCTTCATCCAGCGTGGTGGCGGTGGCTTTTTCATTGATGATGGCAATTAACACCAAAATGATGGCGGTCACGACCGAAAACCAGCCGTACCAGCTATGAAACACAAACATCAACGCGATATAAATCGGCAGCCACGGCGCATCGAAAAAAGCGAACAAACCATTTCCGGTCAAAAACTGCCGTAGTGACGTTAAATCATCCAGTGCCTGAGTATTGGCCCGCTGTCCGGCCGAGTACAGGGATAGCTTGTAAGCCACTGCAAAAACGCGTTGATTGAGCAAGGTTTCCAGGCGGGTGCTGACCCTGACCAGAATTTGCGAACGCACCCATTCCAAAATGCTCATGGTTAAAAACAACACAAACACAATCAGTGTCAGCATCAGGAGAGTAGATTTATTCCCGGTTGTCACCACCCGGTCGTAAATTTGCAGCATGTACAGAGAAGGCACCAGCATCAATAGGTTGATCACCATACTGAAGCCCGCTGCAGACAAAAATGCGCCTTTACATGCCTTTAGAGCCCATTCCAGATCGGACGAGGCGCTGGTTTTCAATCCTTGTTTTTGTGACATGCAATGTGTGAAGGAAAATGAGCGGATAGTGAAATCAGGCGTCTTGACCGAATTCAAGCGCCTGGTTTCAGTGATGCATTGAACGTACTATTTTTCTAACTCAGAAAGCCTACTTTCTAAAGCCTTCAACTTTTGGATTAATTCCGGTAATTTTGCCAGCGCTGCCAGTTCGCGCCAGGCTACTTTTTTGTCTTTAGCTGGGCTGCCGAAGACTTGAGCGCCGGGTTCGACATCCTGCGAAATCCCACTTCGCGCCATCACCACAGCTCGGCTGCCGATTTTGACGTGATCAGCCAGACCAACGCTTCCGGCCAATATTGCGCCGTCTTCGATGGTGCAGGAGCCGGAAATACCGGATTGTCCGCAGATAATGACATTCCGACCCACCACGTTGTTATGACCAAGCTGTACCAGGTTATCGATTTTGCTGCCGAGTCCTATGCGGGTTGATCCGAGTGCTCCACGGTCGATACAAGTATTGGCACCGATTTCCACATTGTCTTCAATCACCACATTGCCGACATGCGGCACTTTGATATGTTGATTATCGCGAAACTTGTAACCGAATCCATCTGCGCCAATAATCGCACCGGCATGAATAATCACGTTATTGCCAATCACGCTGTGGTCATAAATCACTACGTTAGGGTGTATCCGGCAGTTTTTGCCGATGGCGACATGATTACCGATATGTACACTGGCTTCGATGGTACTGCTATCGCCCACGCTACTGTGTTGACCAATTGTCGCAAATGGTCCTACGTGCGTGTCAAAACCCAGGGTTGCGGTATCCGCTAAAACGGCATGTTCAGAAACCTGTCGTTTTAAATGTGGCTCGGGATGCAGGGCTTTGACGGCGGTCAGAAAACTGATTTCAGGGTCTTTGCAAATCAGCAAGGTCAAAGTGGCTGGTGCATCGCTGCCTTCAGCCAGTTGTTCTGAAATAAAGCAAGCCGAGGCTTGGCAGTCTTTCAGGTATTTTTTATATTTACCATCACTGAGCACCGTGACCTGATGCGCGTGAGCAGACATGATGTCGGCGGCTGCATGGATAGATTGTGATGCATTGCCACCGCTAGCTTGTGCATTACAGAGTTGAGCAAGTTCCTTAATCAGCATGATGTTTCCTATTTCCAGATGCCTATGATGTGAGTAAAGTCGTCGGTCCAGGGTTGTAAACCAAAAGTTAAAGGCAACTCCTGCCAATGACCCAGACGGCTTTGTCGCAAGCGCTCCAGGCGTTGCGGTTGCTTGGATATTACCACCCAATCGGTGGCTACCACCAATGGGGCCGCATTATCCGGGCTAAATTCTTGCAGCAGACCGGAAAAATGCAAATCCTTGACATGGTTGGCCAACACTTTCTTGAGTGCCAAATGCCGATTGGTGATGTGGAAAGCCAGCAGACCGTCGTCTTTGAGCTTGGCAAAGTATAGTTGCATGGCTTCGCGTGTCAGCAAATGGGTAGGCACCGCATCGGAACTGAAGGCGTCCATGATTAGTAAGTCAAAGCTTTTGTCGGCTTCTTTATTCAGTGACAAGCGGGCATCACCGACGATCATGCTGGCTTTTCGATTGCAGCGTTCCAGATAATGAAACCAGGCCGGATTTTCTGCGACTTCAACCACCAGCGGATCAATTTCATAAAACGACCACTTTTGCTGTTCTTTCGCGTAACACGCCAACGCACCTGCGCCTAATCCTACAGAACCGATATGCCAGTTCTGATTCTCGCCATCGAACTCTGCAAATAGCTGCCCAATCGGCCCGGGGCGGCTGTAATAGGTGAGGGGGGTCAGAATATTTGCAGGGGTCAGGCGTTCTGCACCGTGTTTGGTGGTGCCGTGGTAGAGCTCATGGACTTTTTCCGGTTTTTGATTTTCATCGGCGATCACGGTTTCCCGCACCGAAAGCACCCCAAAGAAGCTGCGTTCCTGATACAAGGTGTTGGATGCCAGACTATGTAAACCCAATGCAAAAATTAAAATGACGCCAGTCAAGGAGCCCAGTCCCAGCGGGCTGTGTCGCACGGAATAGGTCAAACCCGCCAGCAAGATCAACGCGCCGCCGATGATGTCCAGATAATCGAACAACTGATCACTAGCCACATAAATAACAAAACCCAGCACCAGTAAAAGTCCAGGGAAAATGGGTTGTAAAAACCATCTGCCATGGAAAAAGCCCGGCCGCAGCAATAACGCAGCAACGATCATGATGGGGTATTCGTAAACCGCATTGAAAATAAACGGGGCAACAAAAGTGTTGAACAAACCACCCAACATACCGGCAAATGACATGACCAGATAAAAGCGGGTCAGATGTTGTGGGTGAGGGCGGTTTTTAGCCAGTTCACCGTGGCAAACCATCACGGCCAGGAAAAACGCCAAACAGTGCAGAATCAAATCCAACCAATACGGCAATACCGCAGGATTTATAAATGAATAAGCTATAAAAATTAGTAAAACTGCGGGTTGCACGGCCAGCATGGCTGGTTGAATACGTTCAGCCCATGTTGAAAACACCAGAATAAACGACAGCAAGTACAAGGTTAACGGCAGTATCCACAACAACGGTACGGCGGCTATATCGGTGCTTATGTATTGTGTAAGACCCAATAGCAAACTGGAGGGTACAAAGGCCAGTGCTAGCCAATGAGATTGCTGGCGTAAGCTGGGTGCTGCAATAATCTCTGCTTCGACTTCAGTATCTTGTGTTTTCTCCAAGTCCGGCAGGCAGCGCCATAAAGTCACCGCGCAAATCATGATCAGTATGCAAAGCAAGGCGTAGCCTATGCTCCAGAATAAACGCTGCTGATCAAGACCGATACTGGGTTCGATCAAAAACGGATAGCTGAGGAGCGATAGCAAACTGCCTGCGTTACTGGCCGCATATAAATAATAAGGATCGCTGCTGCTGCGATGGCCGAGTTGCGAAAACCATTTTTGCAGCAAAGGCGCTGTGGTGGAAACCACGAAAAAAGGCAAACCTATCGACAAAAACAAGGTCCATATCAGCCATAAAGTCGGATTGCCTTCTGTCGGCGGATTGGGATTGTCAGGTAATGCCACCGGCAGCGCAAACAAACTCAATACCATCAAGGCGGTATGAATTTGAATTTGCCGTTGGTTACCGATCTGACTGGTCAGTCGGTGTGCATATAAATAACCGGCAAATAGCAAGGTTTGATAAAACACCATGCAGGTATTCCAAACAGCCGGGGTGCCGCCCAACAACGGTAGCAACAGTTTGCCAAACATCGGTTGCAACACGAACATCAATAGAGCGCTGCTGAATAACGTACCGGCAAACAAAATAACCGGCGATAACAGGGGGTTGGTAGCGGGCGAAGTATTGTTCATTATTATTTTTTGAGTTGTTGCATGATCCGGCTAAACGCTAGGAAGTTTTCCAGCGACCGGCTACATATTCTAACGCTTCCTGGATATTCAAATCGCGCGTGCCGCCGCCGGTACGGACAAAAAATTTGGGGGTGTTGCCCTGGTTGACAAAGACAGGACGGATGGATGGGGACACAATGACCCGACAAACGTCTTTATGATCAATATTGTGGAATAAAACATGCACATGCGGACAGAGATCTGCACCCAGGTTAGTGGAAATAGCGGTCATCAAGGTTTGTTCGAAACCGTCCTGATTGGGTTTGTTCAACGTTTGATAATCCTTTTCCAGGCCTATGATTTCGCCATCATCCGCCACACCGATCAATAAAGTGCCGCCGATATAACTATTGAAAAATCCCGCCAGCGTTTTTAAAACCACAGCTTCCAGGTTGCGATTGGTGCGTTCTTCCTGCATATCCCAGCGTAGCGAGGATTTGAATTCCAGCAAAGGACCTTCGCCTTGGCGAATGATGGAGGGTAAATCCTTATTCAGCTCGGTCTTTAGATAATCCAGGTCCAGTAAACGGTTGTGCAATATTCTGTAAAAACCTAAAGACAGTAAACCCAGTATTGCCCCGATTTCTGCGTAAAACAGAATGATGTTGTTCTGGTTGATCTTGCCGCTCAATATTTCCTTGAATTGAGTAAAAACATATTCAATTGAAGATAACGGGTCAGCGTTGTTTTCACGTGAATTGATGTAATCGTAGCTGGGCGCTAACAAGAAAATCCCTATACCTGCCCCCACCCAGGCTGCAAGGAAGTAGATTTTGAGTTTTTGTTTCCAGATGGTGAGGAGTTTTAGGAGGAAGCGTTTCATTAATAGGTTTAAGGTAGTACGCAGATTAACTTGGCCAGTTTTCCCGTTTATGCCAGACTCTCAGAATATGAATTTCTTCGTCAACAATCAAGTAACGCACAATATACAGGCTGACTGATAGATCGCGCATTAATTCGGGGTTAGGGGCCTTGATAACCTTACGGCCTAAATGAGGTAGTTGCTTTAAGTTGGCAATCCCTGTCAGTAATTCAGTAGCAATTTTTTGGGCTGCGGCGGGATTGTTGGCGGCGATAAACGCTCTCAGCCTTTCTAAATCGCTTATGGCCTCTGGCGTGTAATATAAATTCACTGGTGAGGCGCAACCTGTTCTTCAGCAGTTCCCCAACTCGCCAGCCAGAATTCCACTTTATCTGCGGAAATACTCTTATCATTTTTTACTGAATCGAGTGCTGCTAAGGTGTCTTGCCAGCGTTGCTCGTCAAAACTGCGCTGCTCCAAAAACTCTTTAACAGCCTCATTAATAATCCAGTTGCGGCTTTGGTTGAGTTTTTTCGCTAATTGGGCTAGAGGTTGTTCCAGATCGTCTTGCAAGTTGATGTTGGTTTTAGACATTGTGGTTTCCTGCAAACTGTTCGACGTGAATATTATCAAGTTATGTCCGTTTCTAAAGCTTGATTATTTATATTTCAGTAACTACTCAGTGAAAACGCTAAGCGATACCAAGCCTGGTGTATGTTGGGGTAGCTCGATAGAGCTTAACCCAGCAATCGAGGCAATCAGCGATTGATAGCCCAACGCTGAAGAGATATGGTTATTTCAATAATCTAACTCCAGAAAATGTTCCATCACCATTGATGCTATTCCAATGAACACCAATTATTGAGTTTTTATCGGGTGTCATCATGGCGTCTCCGGCGGATTCCAGTTGGGTGAACAAGTCGATAAAGTTCCGGTTTATTGACTATCAAAACCATGGCTTGTTCGAATTTGTGGATTAGCGATTCACCAAGGTTTAACTGCTGTTGTTCGTAAAACCTGATTGCATCAAGGTATTCGGTTTCCGCATCAGCTAGGAAACTGTATTTCACCGCAACAATGCACGCGCTTTTTTAGCGACTTCCTGACCTGGAAGAGCCTGGTCGATTCCCAAGTCGAATTTGGCGACTCGACTGGCCGACTCTTCTCCCCACATAGTCTCGAATTGAGCATCTGAAACTATAACAACCTTTTTGCCAGCGCTGCTCTGTCCTGAATGGAGAGGGCGAAGACTTCGGATTCTATTTCGGCGAGGTTCATGTTTTTAACTCCAGGCTTTGATAGCTAAACTCTATGGACGAAAGCCTAGGTAGGGGGGCAAAGCAATTTAACCAGCGTAGCCACCACCGCAATCGAAGCAGCCATTAAGGTACCTAACTTGATGATGATTCTGTATTCCATTTCCCGCATATCCCTGCCCAGATTGTTTTCGAGTTCGAGCAAGTCGGTTTTGGTGGTCAATTTATCTTCAATCAATCGGGCTTGTTCGCTAGCGAAAACTTCCGCCTGTTCTTCGGTAAAGCCGACTGCTTTGAGTTTTTTTGACAAAACTATGGGTGTCGAAAGTGATTGTGGTCATGGCCTCACTCCAGCTTTAAGCAATGTTGTTGGGTTAAGCTATCCTTAACCCAAACTACATGTCAATCCAAATTATCCGGCACAGCGGCTTTAGTGATCTTCGAGCTGTGACAAATCCCTAACCGCACCCTTGTCTGCAGAAGTAGCAAATTTGGCATACGCCTTGAGCGCCACCGAAACCTTGCGTGGACGTGGCTTGGCTGGTTTCCAGCCCAGCTTGTCCTGTTCGGCACGGCGTTGAGCCAGTTCTTCATCACTGACCAACACATTGATGGTGCGGTTAGGAATATCGATACGGATACGATCGCCATTTTTCACCAGGCCAATGGCGCCGCCCGCAGCAGCCTCTGGCGAGCAGTGGCCGATGGATAAACCGGAGGTGCCGCCGGAAAATCGGCCATCGGTTAACAAAGCACAGGCTTTGCCTAAACCTTTGGACTTGATATAGCTGGTGGGATACAGCATTTCCTGCATTCCGGGTCCGCCTTTCGGGCCTTCGTAACGCACCACCACCACGTCGCCGGCCTTGACTTTATTGTTCAAGATATTCTCGACGGCTTCGTCTTGCGATTCGACCACATGGGCGCTGCCTTCAAACACCAGCAGGCTGTCGTCCACTCCAGCTGTTTTGATTACGCAGCCATCCAGGGCGATATTCCCATGCAGCACCGCCAAACCGCCTTCTAAACTGAAGGCATGATCAATGGAGCGAATACAGCCTGCGGCGCGGTCCTTGTCCAGGCTGGGCCAGCGGGTGTTCTGACTGAAAGCAACCTGAGTCGGAATCCCGCCCGGCCCGGCCTTGTAAAACGTTTCGACTGCCTCGCTGGGGTTCGCGGCAATGTCCCATTGCGCGATGGCTTCACCCAGAGTTTTGGCATGCACGGTAGGTACGTCGGTATGCAGTTTGCCGGCCCGATTCAATTCCGCCAGAATTGCCATGATGCCGCCCGCGCGGTGCACGTCTTCGATATGGTATTTATCGGTGTTGGGCGCCACTTTACACAATTGCGGTATCACTTTGGACATGCGATCGATGTCGGCCAGTGTGAAATCAATACCGGCTTCTTGGGCGATGGCCAGCAAATGCAAAATGGTATTGGTCGAACCGCCCATGGCAATGTCTAGCGCGATAGCATTTTCAAACGCTTTAAAGCCGACCGAACGCGGTAGCACCGATTCGTCGTTTTGTTCGTAATATTGTTTGGCCAGCTCGACGATACGCCATCCGGCTTGTTTGAATAACTGTTCGCGGTCGGCGTGGGTGGCGAGCACCGTACCGTTGCCGGGCAAGGATAAGCCCAAAGCTTCTGTCAGGCAGTTCATGGAATTGGCGGTGAACATGCCCGAGCAGGAACCGCAGGTAGGGCAGGCGGAGCGCTCGACAGCTGCTAAATCGACATCGGACACTTTGCTGTCGGCTGCCATCACCATCGCATCGACCAAATCCAGTTTTTTGACGTCGGGACTTTCAGCCAAACGCACTTTGCCGGCTTCCATCGGACCACCTGAAACAAAGATCACCGGGATATTGATACGCATCGCCGCCATCAACATGCCGGGGGTGATTTTGTCGCAATTGGAAATACACACCAGCGCATCGGCGCAATGCGCATTGACCATATATTCGACGCTGTCGGCGATCAAATCGCGGCTGGGCAAGCTGTAAAGCATGCCGTCGTGGCCCATGGCAATGCCGTCGTCCACGGCAATCGTGTTAAATTCTTTGGCCACGCCGCCCGCTTGTTCTATCTGACGAGCGACCAGTTGTCCCAGATCTTTCAAGTGTACATGACCGGGCACGAACTGAGTAAACGAGTTTGCAACCGCAATAATCGGTTTATTGAAGTCACCGTCTTTCATGCCGGTAGCGCGCCACAATGCGCGTGCACCCGCCATATTGCGGCCTTGAGTAGTGGTATGAGAACGATATGCAGGCATGGTAATTCCTACTGAATGCAAAAGCGGCACTTTACATGCCGCAGTGGAAAGAGTGTGATTAATTGCAGGGGAGATCTGCGATTAAATCCGTTAAATAAATTAGAAAGTATCCCAGCCGCTGGTGCGTCGACGCCAGCTAAGTTTGGGTAAGATGAAGCCGAGCAACACACCAAAAATAGCCAGGCAGCCACCGTAAAGAAACCAGGTTTGATTGGTGTTGTCGGTTAATGCCTGATTTTCACGCTTTAATTGTTGTAGTTCTCTTTCGACTGAAATCACGCGTTCTTGTAACTGATCGCGTTGCTGTTTGAGCTGGATGGCATTGGCCGCTGTTTGCTGGAGTTCGGCTAATTCGGTGCTTAGTTTATCGCGTTCCTGGCCTAGCAGTTGATTGCTGCTTTTGGCTTCTTTGAGGATTTTGTTTTCTTCTTGCAGCGTTTCCAGTTTTTTGGTGGCGGCTTCGAGCTGGGTACGGCTAATCGGTTCGTTGCTGATGTATCGCGTCAGGATGAATCCTTCCGCACCATTAGCAGCTTGAACATAGGTGTAGCCGTTTTCGGTGTTGTCACCCAACAAACTCAGTGACATGCCATTGGGAAGCATTTTGACGATTTTACTGCGTTCGCTTTCACCGCTGCGTAAGGGGATGTCTACGCTGTCTGTCACATAACCAGTTCGGGCTTGAGCTAGGCTGCAGGTCGCAAGTAAAACAAGAACGCTGGTACTTTTGCCCCAGAGGCTAATAGCTTTTTTCACGGTGACACTCTTTGTCTGCTGACTAAAAACAGCGATTCTAGCGAAATTATCGGCAGATGAGAAATTCCAGCAAAGCTTTTTGGGCGTGCAGGCGGTTTTCTGCCTCGGAAAAAATAACGCTTTGCGGGCCGTCTATGACTTCCGCAGCCACTTCTTCGCCGCGATGTGCTGGTAAGCAGTGCATAAATAAAGCGTCTGGTTTGGCAGCCTGCATGACTTGAGCAGTGACTTGAAAATCCTGAAAAGCGATTTCGCGTTTCTTTTGCTCGTCTTCCTGTCCCATGCTGGCCCAGACATCTGTGACGATTAAATCGGCATTTTTGGCGGCAAGCTCCGGCGAATTGAAAAACGCCACTTTATCACCTGCTGGCTCGACGATGCTTTGCAAAGGTCGATAATCAAACGGACAGGCAATATGTAATTTAAAATCAAATTGACGAGCGGCGTTGATATAGGAATGACACATATTATTGCCGTCGCCTATCCATGCTACGGTTTTACCCGCGATGTCGCCCCGCTGTTCAAAGTAGGTTTGCATGTCGGCCAATAATTGGCAGGGATGCAATAAATCTGTCAAGCCGTTGATTACGGGTACTCGGGAGTGTTGTGCAAAAGTCGTTACGGTATCGTGGGCATTAGTGCGCAACATGATGCAGTCCACCATGCTGGAAATGACTTTGGCGCTGTCTTCCAGGGGTTCGCCGCGGCCGAGTTGGGTATCTCTAGGGCATAAAAAGATGGCGCTGCCGCCAAATTGCGCCATGCCTGCTTCGAAAGAAATACGGGTGCGGGTGGAGGATTTTTCAAACACCATCGCTAACACTTTGCCCTTTAAGGGTTGAAAGTCAGGATCGCGGTGGTTTTTAAGTTCAATCGCCCGGTAAATCAATTGACGCAATTCAACGCTGGTCAAATCCAGCAGGCTGGTGAAGTGTCTGGGTTGCATAAGCTGACTCAAAGAGTGTGTGCGTTGATAAGTTCGGATAGCGTTTTGGTTAACAGAGTAATCTGTTCGTTATCGATGATTAAAGGCGGTAGCAGGCGGATGGTATTGTCGGCTGTGACATTGATCATCAAACCTTTTTCAAGTGCTTGGCTGACCAACTCGCCGCAGGGAGCATCCAATTCTATGCCTATCATCAAGCCTTTATGACGAATATTGACGATATGCGGATTGTCCTGGGTGTATTCGCTGATTTGTTTGCAGATCAATTGCCCCTTGCTCTCTGCGTGGGTGATCAGATCACTGCTGGTCAAGGTGTTTAAAACAGCCAGTGCAGCGCTACAGGCTAATGGGTTGCCGCCAAAAGTTGAACCGTGGTTGCCTGCTGTCAATACGGCTGCGGCTTTACCCTGTGCCATGCAGGCGCCAATGGGTACACCATTACCCAGTGCTTTGGCCAGGGTGCAGACATCAGGCAATATGCCATTATGTTGATAAGCCAGAAACTTGCCGGTGCGACCTATGCCGGTCTGGATTTCATCCAGCATCATTAATAAGTTGTGTTCGTCACACAGGCTGCGGATTTGATTTAAATAATCCACGTCAGGAATGTTGACGCCGCCTTCGCCTTGAACCGGTTCCACCAGAATGGCGACGATATTTTTATCCGCTTTGACAGTGGCCGCGAGTGCAGCCATATCGTTGTATGGCACATGGACAAAACCTTCCAGCAAGGGGGTAAAGCCCTGCTTGATTTTATTGTTACCAGTGGCGCTTAGCGCCCCGAGGGTACGACCATGAAAGCTTTTTTCCATGGTGACGATGACCGGGTTTTCAATCCCTTGTTGGTGACCGTATTTACGCGCAAGCTTGATGGCAGCTTCATTGGCTTCAGTACCCGAGTTGCAGAAAAACACGTTTTCCATACCGCTGAGTTGACAGAGCTTGTCAGCCAATTCAGCTTGTAATGGGATATTCACCAAATTGGAAGAGTGAATCAGCTTAAGGCTTTGTTGGCTTAAGGCCTGATGGATTGCCGGATGGGCATGGCCAAGGTTGCAAACTGCAATACCTGCCAGTGCATCCAGATAGCATTTGCCGTCGACATCCCAAAGCCAGGCACCTTCGCCACGTTCAAAAGTAACCGCCTGCCGAGCATAGGTGGGCATGATATGACTGGTCATTAACTAGGCCTCAAAAGTTGGATAAATAAACTGGCAGGGTTTGAAAAAAAGCCGCGATTATATTTTTTTGGGCTGATAGAAGCAACAGAATTATCGGCCTTGGCCAGTTCAAACTGGTATTAGTAAAGGAAGTGAAGGGCTGGTATCTAAAAATTCGACCGTTTATTTAAAAAGGGGCTCGCTCAAATAGTCAGATGATGACTATTTGCCATAACGCTCTATAGCTCCTGCGATGGCGGGTAATGGTATTTCCTGTTGCACTGCACCCAATTTGACGGCTTCTTTCGGCATGCCATAGACCACACAGGTTTGCTCATCCT
>CAZJYS010000027.1:13921-18067 GCA_964550075.1 uncultured Methylomonas sp. | reverse complement strand
GTGGCTACGATTCTAGCAGTCGATGATTCTGCATCTATGCGTCAGATGGTGTCTTTCACTCTTAAAGGTGCAGGCTATAATGTAGTTGAGGCGGTAGATGGGGTTGATGCTCTAAACAAGGCCAAGGCGCAAAACTTTGATTGTGTTGTTACTGATGTCAATATGCCTAACAAAGATGGCATTGCATTGATTAAAGATTTACGTGCCTTGCCTAATTACAAATTCACACCCATGTTGATGCTGACAACAGAATCTGGAATGGATAAAAAGCAGCAGGGAAAGGATGCGGGAGCCACCGGTTGGATTGTTAAACCTTTTAATCCCGATCAATTATTGAAAACCATTAAAAAAGTTATGGGCTGATTTTGTTGCTTGCCCAATGAAAATTCGAAGCGTGGGTAGGAAATATGTCGATTGATATGGCTCAATTCCATCAAGTCTTTTTCGAAGAAAGCTTCGAAGGGCTTGATGCCATGGAGTCGGGATTGCTCAATCTTGACATGGGTGATGTAAATGCCGACGAAATCAACACCATTTTTCGGGCTGCTCATTCAATAAAAGGAGGGAGTGGTACCTTTGGTTTTATGGCTGTTTCCGATTTTACCCACGTGATGGAAACATTGCTGGATGAAATGCGCGATGGTCGTAGGCAAGTAACCCAGACTGCAGTGGATGTTTTATTAGGTTCTGTTGATTGTTTACGTGAGATGCTTCAATCTATCCAGGATGGAGGAGACATCAAACAAGAAATAGTTACTAAACATAAACAAGCTCTCGATCAGGAATTATCTCGGTCGTCTGAAGCTACGACCGAGTCGTCCTTAAATACCTTTGTCAATAAGGAAAACAGCCAACAACAATCATCATTTGTGTCGCCTGAAATTATAGGTTGGAAAATTGCATTTAGCCCACATTTAGATTTACTTAAAACCGGTAATGAACCGGCGAGAATGTTCCGTGAACTCTCAACTTTGGGTGATTTGACGGTTACTCCAGATTTGCAAGGTTTGCCTGATTTTTTTGAACTGGATCCAGAAGAATGTCATTTATCCTGGAAGCTTGAATTAAACGGTCCAGTTTCAGCAAATGAGGTTGATGATATTTTTGATTGGGTTGAAGAGGAATGTGATTTAGCTAAGCAAGCTGTTTTTTCTTCAACCACTTTTTCAGAATCTTTAAATCAGTCAAACTCTCTCGATGTTTTGCCCGTTGAATCAGTCAACAAGCAAGACTTAAACAATGCTCAACCCGTTGCTACTGCTTCCAATATCAAAGACACTAAAAAAGAGGAAGCTAAATCCACAGCGAAAGGTTCAAGCACCATCCGCGTGGATACCAGCAAAATTGATACTTTGATTAATATGGTTGGAGAATTAGTCATTACCCAATCTATGTTGAGTTTGGTGGGTGAGCACTTCGAATTGAATAAATTGGATCAGCTTAAAAATGGGCTCTCACAATTGGAGCGTCATACTCGTGAATTACAAGAGAGTGTGATGAATATACGCATGCTGCCCATAAGCTTTGTGTTTAGTCGTTTTCCGAGATTGGCTCACGATATCAGTAGTAAGCTTGGAAAAAAAATTGAACTGAAACTGGTTGGTGAAAACACGGAAGTTGATAAAACTGTCGTTGAGTTGCTTAGTGATCCTTTAGTGCATTTAGTCCGAAACAGTCTGGATCACGGAATAGAAATGCCTGATGTCCGATTGGCGGCAGGAAAGCCAGAAACCGGCACAGTAACTTTGGAAGCCTATCATCGTGGTGGAAACATCGTCATTGAAGTCAAGGATGATGGCAAAGGTTTGGATAAAGATAAGCTTCGAGCTAAAGCTATCGAAAAAGGCTTGATAGATCCCGATGCCATTCTAACGGACAAACAAACTTATGAACTAATTTTCATGCCAGGTTTTTCCACTGCCGAACAACTGACAGACATATCTGGGCGCGGTGTGGGGATGGATGTGGTCAGACGTAACATTCAGGCTTTAGGCGGAAATATTGAAATTATTTCCATATTGGGAAAAGGCTCAACCATTGCCATACATCTTCCACTCACCTTGGCTATTCTGGATGGGCAATCCGTTGCGGTAGGTGATGAAACTTACATAGTGCCATTGGGTTCAATTATTGAATCTTTAAATGTCAAAGAAGAAAGAGTTAACCGTGTTGCAGGTAAAGGTGAAACCTTTATGTTGCGCGGGCAATATTTACCCATAGTCAGAATGCATGAGATATTTAACATCTCGTCAGTAAGGCACACCAAGTTAACAGAAGGTTTGTTAGTGGTGGTGGAGGGGCAGGGTGTACGTTGCGGACTGTTTGTAGATGATTTACTTGGGCAACAGCAAGTGGTGATTAAATCACTGGAAGCCAATTATCGACGTATTGAAGGTGTATCAGGTGCAACGATTCTGGGAGACGGCTCTGTTGCTTTAATTCTTGATATTCCAGGTCTGGTTCGTCTCTCTAACCAATAAATTGCAAAACTTCATCTCAAAATATGGCTGAAAACAATCAAGCACTTCAAATCGAAAAAAAAACTCAGGTGGATAGTGCCCAATTTTTAAGCTTTACATTAGGTCAAGAAGAATATGGGGTGGATATTCTTCGCGTGCAGGAAATTCGCAGTTGGGAGCCAGTATCTCGAATCCCTAACGTCCCAGCCTATGAAAAGGGGGTTGTGAATTTGCGCGGTGCCATTGTACCTATCATTGATCTACGGGAACGTTTTAATCTGGGCCATAGCCATTACACACCTTTGACAGTGGTAGTGGTTTTACAAGCTCAAATAGGCGAAAAAATTCGGGTAATGGGAGTGGTGGTCGATACGGTTTCGGACGTTATAGATGTGGATACAAAAATGATCCAAAGTTCACCAAATTTTGGTACCAAGGTCAGTACCGAATTTATTAATGGGTTGGTTTCTGTGAATCAACGTATGGTGATGCTGCTTGATATTGACAAATTATTGAAACTAGATGGCGTAGATGATGACGATGAAGATTGAAAAAATTGAATTGTTAGGCTGGGGTTTAACGGAGAATCTGCAATGAAAATCAATCACCCTGTGACTGATCGCGAAGTGATGATGAAGGAAGATACGATACTCGTCACTAAAACCGATTTAAAAGGTCGAATCATTTTCGCTAATGATGCTTTTGTGGAAATTAGCGGATTTTCCCGAGATGAATTAATTGGCGCCAATCATAATATCGTCCGTCATCCAGATATGCCACCGGAGGCATTTGAAGATCTTTGGAATACTATTAACAAAGGGTTGCCTTGGCGGAACTTGGTTAAAAATAGAACAAAATCAGGTGATTATTACTGGGTAGAAGCGCATGTTTCTGGGTATTTCGAGAAAGGTCAATTATCCGGTTACGTTTCGTGCCGTTATGCTCCGAGTCGAGAGCAAATCAGAGCTGCGGAGTTTTTATATGAACAAATTCGCAGTAAAAAAGCCAAGCTAAGGAATGTCACTCTTCTAGATAAGATAAATCCGCTTAAGCGATTAACTTTGGCCGGTAAAATGGCATGTCTGGCTATTCTGTTGCTATTACCAGGGATTATTTCTCTTAGCATGCTTAATCACGATAAAAATGCCGCGATTGAATTTGCTGAAAAGGAAATCAAGGGTATTGAATATCTCTCTGCAGTTAAGCCCTTATTAGCTCAATTAACAGAACACCGTACTAATTCAAATACTTTTTTTCTAAATAATAACCGTGACGACGACTCGGTAATGCAAATTGGTAAAAAAGTTTCTGACACTATCAAATCTATTGATTCCGGTGTTGAAGCTCGTTTAAGTGAAGAATTCAAAACAGCTGAACACTGGGAGAAAATAAAAGCGGACTGGGAAACACTGCAAAAACAGGGATTACAGCAAACTGCTGAAAACAATTTTAGTCAACACAGTGAATTGATTGAACAGGTTAATGAACTGATGGTTCATGTCAGCGACCAGTCGAATTTGACTCTGGATCCTGATGTGGATTCTTTTTACATGATGACCGTTGTGTCGATTCGACTCCCAGAGTTGATTGATCATGTCAACGAGTTACGGAGTGTGGCCAACAGGGTTGCCAAAGCCGGTACTGAATTGGATCAGCAATCAAAAATTCAAATTGCCGTGTTGGATCA
>CAZJYS010000027.1:11098-13821 GCA_964550075.1 uncultured Methylomonas sp. | reverse complement strand
ACGGATGGTAACCGCATCGGTACTGTCGTGGAATGGGTCGATAGAACCCGCGAAGTTAAAATCGAACGCGAAATAGAGGAAATTGTTAATTACGTTAAAGTCGGACGCCTGGATAAGCGTTTGGCTTTAACGGATAAACATGGTTTCTTCGCTAAATTGAGCGAAGGCATTAACGAACTTACTGATGTTATTGAGCGAGTATTCAAGGATGTTGGTAGTACCATGGAAAGCATGGCCGAAGGTGATTTAACCAATCGCATCAATAGCGATTACCAAGGTGTTTATCTGAATTGTAAAAATGACATAAATGCCACGATAGATAAATTGAGCGAGATTTTTGGCAAAGTTAACGAGTCAGCCTCTTTTATCAATAATTCTTCACAAGAAATAGCAAGTGGTAACAACAATTTATCGCAACGAGCCGAGCAACAGGCCGCGAATTTACAAGAAACCGCTGCCAGCATGGAAGAGTTGACGAGCACTGTTAAAAATAATGCAGATAATGCTCAACAAGCCAATGTGCTGGCGAGCAACGCGCGCGAGTTGGCGGAAAAAGGTGGAAGTGTTGTGACAGCAGCTGTTTCCGCCATGCAGGAAATTAACGAAAGCAGTAATAAAATTGCCGACATTATTGGCGTAATTGATGAAATTGCCTTCCAAACCAATTTATTGGCATTAAATGCATCGGTTGAAGCCGCTAGAGCTGGCGAACAGGGTAGAGGATTTTCTGTTGTGGCAACTGAGGTCAGAAATTTAGCTCAACGAAGCGCAACTGCTGCACGAGAAAGCAAGGAATTGATTCAAAATAGCGTTCAGAAAGTCCGTGCAGGCAGTGAATTTGTCAATCAAACCGGAAATGCATTAAGTGAAATTGTGATGGGTGTTAAAAAAGTGGGTGACATAGTGGCGGCCATTGCTTCAGCTAGTGTTGAACAGTCAGCCGGTATTGCTCAGGTTAATCAAGCTGTTTCGCAAATGGATGAAATAACACAACAAAATGCTGCACTGGCTGAAGAGGCCTCAGCGGCCAGTGTTTCAATGAGTGATTTATCCACCAATATGGTGGAACTATTGTCATTCTTTAAAACAGAAAAAAAAGCCGCTTCAAATCCAAACGATAGAAGCAACTCCCACAATGAACGCGTTGCCGAGACACCAAAGTCTACATCCGCAAGTGGACGCCAGACCGTTTACAGAAGTGTGGCTAGTGATGATGATTGGCAAGATTTTTAAATATTCAGACTAACTAATGGTTTTTGGCGCATTAAAAAAGTATTGGATAACTATTCAGCGCGAAACGCAATAACCCTCTCCTTGCGGGAGAGGGAGCAGGCCATCGGTAATTAGCTCAGTTTTTCAATCGACTGAATGATTACAGTATTTGAAGTATAACTCTTAAATTATGGTTTGGTAATAAAGCATGACAGCTGATGCAAAGTCCGATAATCCAATGGAACAATTCCTGACTTTTGATTTGGCAGGTGAGTCATACGGTATTGAAATTCTTAAAGTTCAAGAAATAAGAGGCTGGGAGTCCATTAGAAAATTACCTAACACGCCGAATTATGTTAAAGGTGCTTTGAACTTGCGTGGATCAATCGTACCTATAATTGATTTACGCGAGCGGTTTGGTATGGATACTGTGGAATATTCCCCCATGACTGTTGTAATTGTCATGAGTATTCAAACAGATAACAATGGTGCTTGTACGATGGGCATCGTTGCCGATGCTGTTTCGGATGTATTGGATATCAAGTTAAACGAAATCAAGGATAGTCCCAATCTGGGTTCCAAGATCAATACCCGTTATATCCGTGGTATGTATGTTGGTAAAAAAAATATGATTTTGTTACTAGATGTTGACAAATTATTGAATCCTGAGGAATTTGGCGATATTTCCGGACTCACTCCTGATTCTGAGAGCCAATATACTCTGGGGAACAAGTGACCACCAGAATAATTGCCGTTCTTAACCAAAAAGGTGGTGTGGGGAAGACAACAACTTCAGTCAATTTGACCCACGCACTAGCCAGAATGGGTAAAAAAGTCACAGTAATCGACCTTGATCCTCAAAGTCACTTAGCAATAGCACTGGGTGTCGTTAGTAAACAACAAACTGGTATAGATGAAGTGATGTTGGGCCAAAAGGATTTGCAAAGCCAACTAATTCCAGTTAGGGAGAATCTTCAGCTGGTTGTGGCTGGGCCTCGCCTGCATGAAATCGAACAGCTGAATTCCGGTGGAGCGCATCGGGGGGATTTGTTACGGAAAGCTTTGGCTCATGGCGTTAGTGATCAAGATTTTGTGTTTATCGATTGCCCTCCTTCTTCCGGTATATTAGTCGCGAATGCCTTGTTTGCAGTTGAAGAATTATTAGTACCGATGACCAGCGATTATCTGGCTTTACAAGGCTTATCGCACCTGATGGGGACAATTGCCAAATTTGAATTGGCTTTAAATAAAAAATATCGAATACAGTTGGTGATGTCTCGGTATATTGCATCTCGTAAGCTTTCGGAAGATGTATTAGCCACCATTAAAAAATATTTTCCTGGTCAGGTTTTGGTTACCCCAATCAGAGAAACAGCTTCATTAGCGGAATGTCCAAGTTTTGGTAAAACCATTTTTGAATATCGTCCAGGCTGGCGGTCTGCAAATGATTTCAAAGCGTTGGCAATTGACTTTTTAGAGGGGAGGGTAATCTAGTGTCAAAAAATGATGAA
>CAZJYS010000027.1:0-10998 GCA_964550075.1 uncultured Methylomonas sp. | reverse complement strand
TTGTATGCCTTGCAAAATAGTGAAAAGATCGATATTGATGCTTCCGCCATAACATCAATAGACACAGCCACACTACAGTTGCTGTTGATTTTGAAACGAACAGCCATCAAGCGGCAGAAGGAGGTGTCGATCGATTTTCCTTCTGATAAATTTATCGAAGTGGCTAATTTACTGGGGTTGGCTGAAATGCTGGATGTAGATCAAGCTGCTTCGGGATTTTTTTAAGCGTTTTCATAGAAGGTCATTGTGGCAGAAAAATTTCGCGAGTTCGAATATACCCTGGATGACTTTAATTATTTGCGGAAAATGTCAAACGAATACTCTGGGATTTTGGTTCCGGACGATAAATTTGACATGTTTTATTCCAGATTATCCAAGCGCTTGCGCGTTTTGGGCTTCAACTGTTTTAAAGAATATTGTCAATATTTAAAAAAATATCCTGAGCTGGAGTTTACTGAATTTATAAATTCAGTAACAACCAATCTGACGGCTTTTTTTCGTGAAAACCATCATTTCGAATATGTCGAACATGCCGTATTACCCGAATTGTTAAAAAAAAATTTGCCCAACAGACAAATTAAAATTTGGTCTGCAGGCTGCTCAACGGGAGAAGAACCCTATTCTTTGGCCATGACTTTACTCGAAAATGTTCCAGAGGGTTGGGATATTAAAATATTAGCTACAGATCTGGATACTAATGTGTTGGCGACTGCTTCGGAAGGTATCTATCCATTGGATCGAGTTGAAGCTGTCGGCGAACAACGTTTAAAACGCTGGTTTCAGAAAGGAACAGGTATCAATAATCATAAAGTCAGAGCAAACGCTCAGATCAAACAAATTATTCACTTCAAACAGTTAAACTTGATGCAAGAATGGCCCATGCAAGGTTTTTTCGATTTTATTTTTTGTCGGAATGTATTGATATATTTTGATCGAGATACGAAAGAAACTCTCGCCAATCGATATGGAAGGTTGCTAAAAGAAGGGGGGCATTTGTTTATTGGACATTCAGAATCATTACATCAATTGGATACTCCATTTAGTTTGATAGGTAACACCATCTATAAAAAAACACGCATATGAATAAAATTGCGCTGGTGGAAAAACCTAGCATTCCAGGCTTTGAAACCATTAATCGCTATTGGGACCAACAGAATGAAATTGTGGCAGCTAAACTATTGCCAGGCGATTACTATGTTACTACAGTGGATGAGATGATCACTACCGTATTGGGGTCATGCGTTTCTGCTTGTATTCGTGATGCTGTCACTGGTATCGGTGGTATGAACCATTTCATGTTGCCTGAAACGACGCGCTCAAGGTTGGATACCAGAGATGAATCAATTGTTGGGACAGCTCTGCGATATGGAAACTATGCGATGGAACATTTGATTAACACGATTCTGCAATATGGTGGTAAACGTAAAAATCTGGAGGTTAAATTATTTGGAGGTGGTAAAGTAATTGCAACCTTAGGTGATGTTGGCTCACGAAATATTGAGTTTGTTTTAGAGTATGTTGACACGGAGGCGTTGAATTTGGTTTCTCATGATTTAGGCGATATTTATCCGCGCAAAGTTAATTTTTTTCCGAAAACAGGTCGGGTAAGAATGAAAAAAATAAAAGATTTGCATAATGAAACCATTATTCTGCGCGAGAAGCAGTATGGTTCGCAAATTAAAGACTTGTCTGTTGAAAGTACTATCGAGCTTTTCTAAAGCCAATATGAAGAAATTAAAATTACTTATTGTGGATGACTCAGCATTGATTAGGCAGATGCTGACTAAAATTTTTAGTGAAACTGAAGATATTGAAGTTGTTGGAACGGCGGGCGACCCATTAATTGCAAGAGATAAAATTAAAGCGTTGAATCCGGATGTATTAACGCTGGATGTTGAAATGCCGCGTATGGATGGTTTGACATTCTTACGGAATCTGATGCGGCTCCGGCCAATGCCGGTTGTGATGATATCGACGCTAACAGCCAAAGGTGCTGAAGTTACTTTAGAAGCCTTATCGCTTGGTGCAGTGGATTTTGTTGCTAAACCTAAAGCGGATGTACCTAGTGCATTGCGCGAATATGCTGACGAAATCATCAATAAAGTGCGTATGGCTGGAAAAGTGAAAGTCAAAGCGCTGGAAGTTACATCGACATATGCCAGTCATTCGGGATCGGAGAAACTGAAAAAACAGCATTTCAAAACCACAGACAAAATCGTGGCTGTGGGGTCTTCGACCGGCGGAACTGAAGCATTGAAGGAAGTCGTAAAAATGTTACCAGCCAACGCCCCCGCCATGGTTGTTACACAACATCTCCCTCTTTCTTTTAGTGCATCATTTGCCAAACATGTCAGTGAAGCTGGAGAAATGAATGCTTGTTTGGCTACGGATGGTCAGCTTATTTTGCCCGGTAATATTTATATCGCCCCAGGAGATCGGCATTTACGGGTGGATCGAGATGGTGCTCGTTATATTTGTAGATTGGATGACGGGCCCGTTGTGAATCGTCATAAACCTTCTGTTGAAGTTATGTTTGAATCCATTGCCGATAATGTCGGCAAGAATGCCATCGGTGTAATGCTGACAGGTATGGGGGCAGATGGAGCCAAAGCTATGTTACAAATGCGAAATGCTGGAGCAATCAATATTGTTCAAGATGAAGAGTCCAGCGTGGTTTGGGGAATGCCTGGAGAGGCCTATAAAAATGGTGCAGCTCATCATATACTTCCCTTGCACAAGATTGCTGGCCAAATTTTGATGATCGATGCAGGTTAATAATTTTTGTAAGTTTCAGGCAAGAGACATGAACAAAACACACATTTTTTATTGTTTTTTTTAATTCAAAGATTATGTCCAAATTTCTTTTGAATAATGGTTTATTACTAGTGTTAACACTAGTCATTTCATTATTACCATTATTCGCTATATCCAGTTTTTTAGTATGGATTCCTGGACCATTTTTGTCACTTATCTGGGGATACAAGGTTTGGCGTTTGCAAGAGTTCCAGAATGAAGCTGAAAATTCGCTAAAAGGGCAAGAAGAAAATCGCCTTAATCAAATCATTGATCATTATATTTCTGATGTTGCCGAATGTATTCAAATAAAAACACTGCAATTTGATGATGAACTTCTGAAACTAAAGAAAATTGTTGCTGACGCCGTTTTTACTATGTCTTCCAGTTTTAATAATTTGCACCAATTAACTTCGGGTCAATCCAAAGTAGTGCAAACCTTGATTAGTGATTTGGACGGTTCAAGAGATAAGAAAGATACAGGTTTGACTTTTCAACAATTTACCGATGAAACCGATAAGGTACTGGGGTTTTTTATCGATCATATCCTTATGATTAGTAAACAGAGCATGCAACTAGTCGGCGTTATTAATGATGTTGGTGTACATATGGCCCAAGTTGAAAAGCTGTTGACGGATGTGCAAAAAATTGCCGATCAAACTAATTTATTGGCACTCAATGCCGCTATTGAAGCAGCACGTGCGGGTGAAGCAGGTCGAGGCTTTGCCGTTGTCGCGGATGAAGTGCGTAATCTGTCTAAAAACTCGGATAAGTTTAGTGAAGAAATCAAAAAAGTCGTGACAGCATCAAAAACAAATATTCAGCAAGCTCACAGTATGATTGAGTTAATGGCTTCAAAAGATATGAATATAGCATTGAGATCAAAAGATAAAATCGACAAAATGATGGAAGAGATTGAAACCATCAATATTAAAATTGCTACTAGTATTTCTGAAGTTTCAATGTTGACAGATAGAGTTGAAAGTAGTGTCAATGATGCAGTTCGAGGATTGCAATTTGAGGATATGTCACGTCAATTGATTGAATGTTTACAGAAAAATATTCAGCACTTTCAGGTAGTGAGTGATGAAATTGCAATTGGTATGGGAATATTTAAGACAAGCGATATTAGTACGTGGGAGAATCAATTGCACGAAGGTATTGACAGGTTGCGAGAAATAAAATATCACTGGCAGAATGATTCCCAAGTGGTTGTTTCGCAATCATCCGTAGAAGAAGGCGAGATAGAACTTTTCTAACCTATAATAATTTACTGTGATATCTCTTCCCGAGAGGTTTTTGATAGATGAGTGTTGATTCCAAAGTTGAGTTTGATGTACTGACCATCAAAATTCTTGGTAGGTTTGATTTCGATACTCACTTAAATATGCGTGAAGCCACTAATTTAGTTGGTGAAGGCATTAAAAATGTGGTAGTAGACTTATCAATGACTGATTATCTCGATAGCTCAGCATTGGGTATGTTATTGGTATTACGTGATAGAGTCTCAAATGATCAAGGGTCTATCATCATTCAAGGTGCAAAGCCTGAAGTAAAAAAAATTCTGCAAATCGCTAATTTTGATAAGCTGTTTAAAATAATCTAATTTCTTATGTTGCTTGCCCACATTGGTTGTGGGGGGCGTCTTTTTGGCTTTTCCGCCTATGAATAAACAAACTGATTTTTCCAACCTCGATTTCGTTCGAGACTTCTTTCACCGTTTTTTGCCCAATTCCCAAGTTGTTTCACTAGCTATCAGTTTGCTGGTGGGGACATCCTTGATTTATGGATTGTCCGGCTTATTGATGCCGGTGTTTGCCTCTGTTGTTTTGGCCTATTTGTTGGAAGGGTTGGTCATCAAAGTTGAAACCCGCCTGATGCCAAGACTGGCGGCCGTACACTTGGTCTTCTTTGCTTTTTTGACGATGCTTGGATTTGTATTGTTCGTATTGGTGCCGATTGTCTCTGACCAGACGGTACAGTTGGTACAAAGAATTCCGGAAATCGTATACAGCGCTCAAACCCAAATCATGCAGCTACCGGATATGTATCCCGAGATAATTTCCCAAAACAGAATCCGGGAAATTATGCTATCCATTCAACATGATCTACTGAAGTACGGTCAAGATCTGATTTCCGGATCTGCGCAATCGTTTGCCGGTTTATTGGCAGCAGTGATTTATCTGTTTCTGGTGCCAATGATGGTGTTTTTCTTTATGAAAGACAAAGAGTTATTGATTCATTGGTTTTTGCAGTTTTTTCCCAGTGATATGGCGTTAACTCTGAGGGTTTGGCAGGAAGTCGATATTCAAATCGCTAACTATGTGCGTGGTAAGTTTCTCGAAGTATTTATTTTGTGGTCAGTTAGCTATCTGACATTTTCTATGATGAACTTAAATTATGCCATGTTGTTGGCTGTATTGATGGGACTGTCGGTTGTAATTCCGTATGTTGGAGCGACTTTAGTCACCTTTCCGGTACTGGGTGTAGCCTATGTGCAATGGGGCATGGTGGGAGGCAACGAATTTACTTACGTGTTAATTGCCTATTCGCTGATTCAGGCAATAGATGGGGTCGTGTTAGTGCCTTTACTGTTTTCAGAAGCCGTTAATCTACACCCCATTGCTATTATTGTAGCGATTTTGTTTTTTGGGGGGATTTGGGGGTTTTGGGGGGTGTTTTTTGCTATTCCTTTGGCGACTTTAGTGAAAGCAGTTTTGACTGCCTGGCCCAGAAATGGACAGATTACACCTGCAATACCTAGCCAAGGGCTAAATGATTAGCCCCTTAGCCCCGCTCCGTACCTATAAATGATCTGATGCATAATCCGCCAAACGCGAGCGTTCCCCGCGTTTCAAGGTGATATGCGCACTATTTTGCCAACCCTTGAAACGATCGACTACATAAGTCAAACCTGAGCTAGTAGCTGTCAAATAAGGCGTATCAATTTGCCCCAGATTGCCGATACAAATGATTTTTGTGCCGGGGCCGGCGCGAGTGATTAGGGTTTTCATTTGTTTGGGCGTCAGGTTTTGAGCTTCATCGATAATCAAATAACGATTTAAAAAAGTCCGCCCACGCATAAAATTTAGTGACCGAATTTTGACCCGATTCATCACCATGTTATGCGAAGCACCTTGCTCCCATTCCGTATTTCCGGAGCGGCTGCCCAATAATTCCAGATTGTCCATCAAAGCCCCCATCCAGGGTGCCATCTTTTCCTCTTCGGAACCGGGTAAAAACCCTATATCTTCACCTACCGGCATGGTTTCACGCGTCATGATGATTTCGAGAAAGGCTTTGTGCTCCAGAGTCAAAGATAGGCCCGCAGCCAATGCCAGCAAAGTTTTGCCGGTGCCCGCTGTACCCAGTAAAGTCACAAAATCAATATCGGGGTCTAGCAAAGCATTTAAAGCAAAATTTTGTTCACGGTTTTTAGCGGTCACTCCCCAAATGCTGTGATTTTTGTTACGGAAGTCCCTGGCCAATTGTAAAACTGCAGTTTCTCCATCGCAGGATTTAACTACGGCTTCAAAGTCGGAGCCATCTTCGGTGTACAAATATTGATTGGGATACCAGTCAGCCACATGAGGGCCATGAATTCGGTAGAAAGTATTGTTATTGACCTGCCAGGATTCCATTTTATTACCGTGTTCTTCCCAAAAATCAGCTTCCAGCGCCATGGCGCCACTATAAAGCAGATCGATATCATCAATAGTTTGATCGTTTTGATAATCTTCGGCAGTGATTTGTAAAGCAGCGGCCTTGATGCGCATATTGATGTCTTTCGATACCAGAATGACATTCACATCCGGATATTCATTACTCAAGGCTAAAACGATGCTTAAAATCGAATTATCAGCGATTTGTCCAGGTAAATCGGCAGGCAGCAGATGTGATAATTGTCGGGTTTGGAAGTAAAGACGACCTGGTTCCAGGTTTTCTCCACTTGGGCCATGTTCGATGCGTGATAGCGGTAGGCCTTCATTAATAGTGTGCTGGTCGGCATCGCGGATCAAATCATCCAGAAAACGGCTGACCTGGCGGACATTGCGGGAAACATCCGATAAACCTTTTTTGGCATGGTCCAGTTCTTCCAGAACCACCATGGGAATAAACAGGTTGTGCTCTTGAAAGCGGAATATCGAGGCGGGATCATGCATCAATACATTGGTATCAAGTACAAATAGTTTTTTTCCGGTCGCTTGAATATTCATAAATATCCTTAATTTTGGAGTGCCAGCATTGGGTTGATTACGATTATAGGCCAGTCCTTGAACGTCTAAACCATCCCTTCGGTGTGGCAGAAGCCTCCGGATGATGGTCATGCAAACCCACTTAAATATTTCGACAGGGTTCTATGGTTTTTTCACCTTGACTATATTTCTACTCTATCCGCTAATCACTAGTCAAATTAAACCCGTCAAAATCACTTCTCTAATTGGGCGTGCTTTGGAGGCTGTTTGTAATGCCTGTATAATTAAATTAGAATGCTGCGGTTGCTTAACTCAAACTTTATTTCAATCAATTAGTGGTGTCCAGTGAAGACATTTTCAAATGCAAGTCAGCCTGATTTGGACTGGAGCCAAATTCGTGAAACAGTAAAATTGCTGGCTGTGTCCACGGTACAGGTTGAAGGTGGTTTGAAAGTAGGTGACAAATCGGTCGGAGTATTGGCTGAGTCGTTTACCAGTATGATCGAAGGCACCAATGCCATTCATGCGCTTCTGATGACTATGGAACCCAGTCAACAACGTGACGATGCATTGCGGTATTGTGAAGCGACACAAGAAAAGATTCACTCTTCAATTGTTGCTTTTCAATTTTATGATCGTTTGCAGCAATGTTTGCAACATGTCTCAATTGGTCTCAAAGGTTTATCTTCATTAATAGAGTCGCCGAACAGACTATATAATCCAGCCGAATGGCATAAGTTTCAGGACGATATTCGTGGCCGTTACACCATGGAATCCGAAAAAGTCATGTTTGATGCCATTCTCAACGGTAAAAGCATTGAGGAAGCATTAGTGATAGCCGCTGAATTCGACCAGAGTGGCGATGATGACGAAATCGAATTATTTTAATTAGGTAGCTATTTTGAAATTGTTGATGAACAAAAAATCCTTGTTGATATTTTTACCGCTGTTGTTATTGGTGACTGCTTGTAGCACCGTTAAAGACAAACCCAAACCGGTTGCCAAAACGGTAAAGCCGAAAACTCAGCAACCCCTGGCCACCGCTCCCAAAAAACAACCCGCAGCGCCGGAAAAAGCGGTTAAGGGAACCGCGACTTACGCGATTGATGACGGCAAGAACTCTTTCAAAGTAGAGCCCACACAATCGGCAATTAAAGCCGGTGCAACGACTGCGCCGATTGTGGCAACGCCAATAACAGAGTCTACTTCAGCCACGCCTGCAACCACCACCCCGGCTGTTCCAGCTGTTTCCGCAGAACCAGTAACACCTGCAACTTCGGAAATACAGGCCGTTAAAGCTACACCGGCTGCGCCAGTGATGCCTGCATTTCCGGTCGAAGACGTGCGTTTGCCAGCCGGTTCGCAGCCTGCTGTGGTTGCTTTGCTGACCGAAGCGGATAAAAATAAAGCCTCAGGTGATCTGGATGCGGCAGTGGTTTCTACAGAGCGGGCTTTGCGTATCGATTCTCGTAATCCCACGTTGACTTATAAACTCGCCCAACTCAGGATTAAACAAAACAAACCACAACTGGCTGAAGAGTTGGCGGGTAAAGCCGCTTTGTTGGCGGGCAATAATCTGGATTTAAAACGCAAAAGCTGGCTATTGATTGCCGAGGCTCGCCGTCAGCAACAAAACTACCCAGGCGCTAAAGAAGCCAAAACCAAAGCCGATAGTTTCTACGGTCATTAATTCAGGATTAGTTGCCCTGTGACTGATCTTGCCGAAGTATTTGGCTGCGATGGGGCATTAGCTGGTGTTATTTCAGGCTATTCGCCCCGTGTCGGTCAAATCGAGATGGCCGAAAAAATTGCCTCTGCCATAGCCAATCAACAACATTTAATTGCCGAAGCAGGTACCGGAACCGGTAAAACCTTTGCCTATCTAATTCCGGCTATTTTATCCGGTAAAAAAGTTATTGTTTCCACCGGCACCAAAAATTTGCAGGATCAGCTTTTCAACAAAGATCTACCTTTGATACGCAAGGCATTAAACAAACGCCTGTTTAAAGCCAGCTTGTTAAAAGGTCGTGCCAATTATTTATGTACTTATCGATTGGAACACGCCTTAAATTCTGCATTTGGCTACAGTCAGGAGGATGCTGCAGCCTTGGCGCAAATCAAAGCTTGGTCCAAACGCACTAAAGCGGGCGATGTTTCAGAGGTCGTGGATGTGCATGATGGCGATCCGGTTTGGTATCACGCGACGTCCACCACCGATAATTGTCTTGGGCAAAACTGTCCGGATTATGCTGATTGTTTTCTGACCAAAGCCCGAAAACAGGCACAGGAAGCCGATATTGTGGTGGTGAATCATCATTTGTTATGTGCCGACTGGTCTATCCGCGAAATCGGCTTCGGTGAATTGTTGCCGGATGCCGAAGTGGTGGTCATTGATGAAGCCCATCAACTGGCCGATACTGCCTCTAACTTTTTGGGTGTGACGGTCAGCGGCAAACAACTGGTCGACTTAGCTGATGATACCTTGTCGGAATATTACACTGACGCCAAAGACATGCCCGATTTGCGCACGGCTTGTGAAGATCTGCAACTGGAGGTCAAAGACATGCGATTGGCTTTTGGCTTGGAATTACGCCGTGGTGATTGGCAGGACATAGAAACCAATCCAAAACTGGCTGGAGCCTTGGAATCCCTGCAAAAGCAATTGGCTCGACTGACCAATCAGTTAGAACGCGCTTCAGTGCGTAGTAAAGGTCTGGAAGCCTGTTTTGATAGAGCTGAAGCGCTGGATGCCCAACTGGAAACGCTGATCAAGGATAAGGACGGTCAATGGATCAAATGGTACGAAACCTACAGCAAATCTTTTACCCTCAGTCGCACGCCACTGGATATTGCCAAGGAATTTCGCGGTTTCATGGCCAGACATAAAGCCACCTGGATTTTTACTTCGGCGACCTTGAGCGTCGCCAACAATTTTGTGCATTTTTCCAAAAGTCTGGGGTTAAGCAACGCTCAAAGTCAAAGCTGGGAAAGTCCGTTCGATTATCCCAATCAGGCCTTGTTTTATCATCCCAAAGGCTTGCCGCAACCCAGCGATCCGGAATTTACCGATAAAATTATCGAATTCGCCTTGCCGGTATTAAAAGCCAGCCGGGGCAGGGCGTTTTTCCTGTTTACCAGCCATAAGGCCTTGCAACGTGCTGCCCAATTAATGGATGGCAAATTGGATCACCCTATATTGGTTCAAGGCAGTCGTTCAAAAGGGGTTTTGCTCGATCAGTTTAAGGAAATGGGTAATGCGGTATTGTTGGCGACGGCTAGTTTCTGGGAAGGTGTTGATGTGCGTGGCGATGCTTTATCTTGTGTGATCATTGATAAGTTGCCGTTTGCATCGCCCGGAGATCCGGTCTTGAAAGCCCGTATGAATGCTTTGGAGAAACAAGGCCGCAATCCGTTTTTTGAACATCAATTGCCCAGTGCCATCATCATGCTGCGGCAAGGAGTCGGGCGATTGATACGTGACGTCAATGACAGAGGTGTATTGATGGTATGCGATCCACGGTTGCTTAAAAAATCTTACGGTCAGATGTTTCTGGATAGTGTGCCTGCCATGAAGCGCAGTCGTGAAATTGAAGATGTGCAGCGGTTTTTTGCGGTTGAAAAAACAGAACACTCTGAGATGAGCAGCTCCTGATTTTCTGAATGATCAATTATGTCGATTCCTAATGAGGTCTTTTGGAAGAGGCGGTGAAGCAAACGACCTGAAATGACGCTTCCCAAACTTTTATTGATGTTGGATTGGAGAAGTTGTGCCAATTTCATCGAAAATCAACATGGCTGATTTCGCCCACTTTTCCCAACTATGCTCTTCAGCATATTGACGAATAAGATGCTCATCATATTCTCGGCTTGACGCGTCAAGCAAAGCCGAGGCGAAAGCTTCCGAAGTGCATGGATCTACCACACAGCCATATTCAGGCTTGCAAATGGCATCTTTGGCTGAACTGACATTTGATGTCAATACAGGACGTCCACAAGCCATTGCCTCAAA
>CAZJYS010000026.1:0-18700 GCA_964550075.1 uncultured Methylomonas sp. | reverse complement strand
TCTTCGATGGCTTTGACGCGATTCAACTCAGCGTCGCTAACCAAACTGAGCGCCAGCCCCTTGGCGCCAGCGCGTCCGGTGCGGCCGATGCGATGTACGTAAACTTCCGGATCCCAGGGTAATTCGTAATTGATCACTGCCTGCATGTCTTTGATATCCAGGCCACGGGCAGCCACGTCTGTGGCGACCAAAATCGAGCAACTTTTATTGGCAAATCGCACCAATACCTGATCTCTGTCTTTTTGTTCCAGATCGCCATGCAGCGCCTGCACAGAAAAACCGCAGTTGGTCAACGTGTCTGCTACATCCTGACATTCGCGCTTGGTATTGCAAAACACTACGGTTGATTCCGGACGATGATAGGCCAGTAAATAACCCAGTGCATTCAGGCGTTTGGCTTTATCTACCTGATGAAAACGCTGCTCAATATCATTGTCGTGATGGCTGGTTTCAACGCTGACCGATACCGGCTTGAACTGAAACTTCTGGCTCAGAGCCCGAATCGGTTCGGCATAGGTCGCGGAGAACAGCAGAGTTTGCCGGTGCGTTGGCGCATAGGAAATTACATCGGTGATGATGTCGGCAAAGCCCATATCCAGCATACGGTCGGCTTCGTCCAGTACCAGCACTTTCAAATGATCGAGCCGCAAGCTGTGTTTTTGCAGATGCTCCTGTAACCGGCCCGGCGTACCCACCACCACATGCACGCCATGCTCCAGCGAACTGCGCTGCGGCGCAAACGGTGTGCCACCGCATAATGCCAGCACCTTGATATTTTGGGTAAAGCGAGCCAACTGGCGGATTTCCTTGCAAACCTGATCGGCTAGCTCACGAGTCGGGCAAATTACCATGGCCTGTACTTTAAAACTGCTCAAATCCAGCCGGGATAATAAGCCAATGCCAAACGCTGCGGTCTTGCCGCTGCCGGTCTTGGCCTGGGCGATGACATCTTTGCCTTCCAGAATATGTGGCAGACTTTCGGCTTGAATCGGCGTCAGATGGGTATATCCCAGAGATTCGATGTTTTCCAGCAGGGCGGGTTTTAACGGTAGGGAAGAAAATTCAGGTGTATTCACAAAGTCTCTGTTCAATAAGATGTGGCAGGTTCGCCAGCATCGACGGGCAATAATAACAGAGTTAGGCGGTAAGCTCGGTTAGTATCTAAGGGGAGAAAGTTCAGTCATGCTGATCAGGTCAATCAAACTTCTTGATTCTGCAAACCTCTAGTAGGGCATAACTCATTTGCTTCGAAACAAATACGCAGAGATTGCTATGGAATTTCTTAACTTGAACTGAGTGTGGTGTTATTCCAAGTAGAGTATGGATAGCCAAGCTG
The DNA here is from genome assembly GCA_964550075.1 of uncultured Methylomonas sp. Lineage (GTDB taxonomy): Bacteria > Pseudomonadota > Gammaproteobacteria > Methylococcales > Methylomonadaceae > Methylomonas. The sequence continues at coordinate 17,364 of CAZJYS010000026.1, read as the reverse complement.
ATGCAGCAAAGGTATTGCTACATCAGCTTCGCAGCTTAATTAAAAGTTTTGATTATTGACGATAACTCGGCCACCCGAAATTACCAGATCAGGATATTCCAACAGTTTAAAGCGTTCAAAAGGATTGCCTCGTACCGCTATCACATCAGCGGGGGCGCCCACATTTAAGGTGCCCAAGCCGTCAATGCCTAAGTCTTTACCTGCTGTAGATGTAGCTGATTTGATTACATTAACCACTTTATTGAAGTCAATTGCACCGCCGCTGGTCAAATGCAATAACAAATGCAATTCTTCACCATCGATACCCCAGGGTACGTTGTCATGGGCAATTTCAGCGCCGTATATCATGGTGCCGTCAGCCATTTTACTGGCCAGACCCATGGCGTTTGCGTAAAGGCCGCTGCCGCATGAGCCCAGTGTATCTATTGTCGAAACTACTCTTACTTTATCTGTAATTGCACGTTGTATTAGATCATTATCAATAGCGGCGCAAGGTATATGGGTCCATTCATGAACGCCAGCATCCAAGGCCAGCTTGGCGCCAATATTTTCACCGATATGAGCAGAAACTGTTTTATTAAGTGACTCAGCTTTAGCCACAATGGCTTTGACGATTTCTTCGCTTAACATAGGCCAGGGAGCACTAGGCACAGGGTTTTTGCCATGTTGCATCATCCAGGGCGCACCGCTTTCTCCGCCGAGTTCAAGGGAGATTTTGATGACAGATGCACCTTGCGCTACTAAGCTAGCGACTGCCGATTCGGCTTCAGACACGGTTTTAACGACTAAACCTACCTTATCAAAACCGCTATCGCCTCCAAATACGTTAAGTGGATACCCATTTTCAGCTTGAAGGATTGGGCCTGAACTCAATAGGCGCAGTTCACCATTTCCACCCATGGGCGCATAAATAGGTCCACCTACATCTCTTACGGTGGTGACACCATGACGCAGCACAGTGTCATGATCAACGTTTTGATAGGAAATATGGGCATGCGATTCAATAAAACCCGGCAGGATAGTGGCATCACCTAAGTTGAGTTTTTTGCTGCATTTCTTTTTAAGACTCGCCTGAGTGCCAATTTGAGAAACTTTGTCTTTTTTGATTAATACTGCATACCCTCCTGTATGCAACTCTGTGCCATCAAATACTCGGTCAGCGGTTAATAATTGGCAGCTTGCGGGTTTGCCTATCTTACGTTGAGTTGCATTGCTGGGGCGATCCGAGTGATCTTCTCCACCATGAGCGTAAACATTGTTTTGTGAAATTAAAGTTGTTACAGCCAGAGCTGCAAGTTTTAAGGAAAATAGTCTGGATTTCATGGTTTTGTTTGATTTTATGATGATGTAGATTTAATTAACAATGTAATCTGTTTGGCGAATGGTAAATAGATTAACAGTTTCATTTTCTCAACAAAAAGCTATGGAATATAGCTTTGCATTTTGAGGCTGTGAACTGACTGAATGTAAAAATGAAATGACTAAAAAGTAATTCTGCCTCTTTGAATTGTAAGAGGCAAAATTTAAGAATAGGCTTTTAAAGCGAGGGTTATTGATGAATTTCCAGGTGTAGCGCCCGGTATTCTTCAGTCAATTTATGGCTGGGAGCGTAATGCACCAAAGGTTTGGCATCAGTATGGGATTCTCTGACTTTTACAGACGTGGATATTTTCGCTTCCAGCACAGGCAGGCCTTCGGCGATTAAGTCGTCAACCAATTGGCGAGGTAGGTTGGCTTGCTTTTGGTACTGATTGACTACAATGCCTTCGACTACCAGATTAGGGTTGTGATCTGCTTTCACTTCGGCGATGGCGCGCATCAGCGTGTATAAAGCTTCCCGGGCAAAAGTATCGCAGTCGAAGGGTATCAGGCATTTTTCAGCGGCTATCAGAGCCGACAGACTGTAAAAATTTAAAATAGGCGGGGTGTCTATATAGATGCTTTCATAGCCTTCCAATTTCTCCAAAGCCTCTTTTAGTTTGTAAATTTTATGCCGGGATTCCAGTCGGCTTTGCAAGCCTTCCAGATCAGGATGCGAAGGTAAAACATACAAATTTGGAAAAGGTGTTTCGTGGATGGCGCTTTCCAAGCCTTCCTTGCCGCCACCAAATAATCCCAGACCCAGGCTGTCTTTAAAAAAGTGGGCGATGGTTTTTTCGGAATCGGAAACTTTCGCACCTAGTAAATATTGGGTTGAATTGCCTTGCACATCGAGATCGATTACCAGGGTCTTTTTGCCTTCGACTGCGCTGATGGCAGCCAGGTTGCAAGTGATGGTGGATTTACCGACGCCGCCTTTTTGATTGAAAATCACCCTGCGCATAATCGCCCTCGATTGCTAAAAAATAAAAGTCTGCATTATAAGGTTAATGCTTGCAAGATCAACAGCGTGTGAAACTGCTGCCTTTGCAGGCCGGACACTCGGGAATGATGCTGGTGGATTTAAAAGCAATATGCTTGCCGCAAGCATCGCAAGTAAATGTGCCGGGGCTGGTGGCATCGCCACTTTTATAAGGATGATATTGTTTGGCTTCCATTTCCAGCGCAGCCAGTTTGACTTTGGTTTTGTCTGCGATGTCCATAAACGCATCCAGCGCAAAGTTTTCGATCAGATCAATGTCGAATTTTAACCATTCAGATAACGAATTGTTATCTTCATGTACTGGAGATGAGGTGGCGACATGCTCGACATCGCGCATCACATAATCGGCAATTTTGTTGATTTCTTCCTGAGTATGGCCGCCAAGCGCGCTGGTTTTTTCCTTGGCAATCTCGATGGCGTCGGCAACGCTATGCAGGGTGTCGTCCAAAGCTTCGTAAAGATGACCCATCAGATCGTCGTAAGCTTTGATCAGTTTGTTTTCGCCCATGGCTTCTCCTGTTGGTTTAATGATTTCAGGCTTTAGATTTAAGCGCCTGTAAGGTATTCTAGCGCCTTTTTAGACTAAAAGACGAATAGGATGGAAGAGCTTTACAACCCGCTGCGAATCGAACAACAGGTGCAGGCTGACTGGGAAAAATCCGGGGTGTTTACCGCCACCGAAGATACCGGCAAGGAAAAATACTATTGTTTGTCGATGTTTCCGTATCCTAGCGGCAAGCTGCACATGGGCCATGTCCGCAATTACACGATAGGCGATGTAATCAGCCGCTTTCAGCGCATGCAAGGTAAGCATGTGTTGCAACCCATGGGCTGGGATGCTTTTGGTTTGCCTGCGGAAAACGCCGCGATGCAGAACAAGGTGCATCCTGCTGACTGGACTTACTCGAATATCGATTACATGCGTGACCAGCTTAAGCGGCTGGGGTTTGGTTACGATTGGAGTCGGGAACTGGCGACTTGTGATCCTGAATATTACCGTTGGGAGCAATGGTTTTTTCTGCGTCTTTTGGAAAAAGGTCTGGTATACAAAAAAACTGCACCGGTTAATTGGTGCCCACATGATCAAACTGTTTTGGCTAATGAACAGGTCATAGACGGTTGCTGTTGGCGTTGCGATACCCATGTCGAGAAAAAAGAAATTTCGCAGTGGTTTCTTAAAATCACCGCTTATGCCGATGAATTGTTGACGGCTTTGGATAGCTTGCCCGGCTGGCCGGATCAGGTCAGAACCATGCAAGCTAACTGGATTGGTCGTTCTGAAGGCGTGGAAATGGATTTTGCCGTTGCAGGTTTTGACGCGCCGATTCGTATTTACACCACGCGTCCCGATACCGTGATGGGCGTTACTTATGTAGCAGTTGCAGCCGAACACCCCGTCGCAAAAAAAGCCGCTGAAACCAATGCGGATATTGCTGATTTCATAGAATCCTGCAAGCAGATGGAAACCTCTGAAGCAGCGATGGAAACCATGGAAAAGCGCGGCATTGCTTCCGGTTATACCGCTATACATCCTTTGACCGGTGAACAAGTCCCGGTATGGATCGCTAACTTTGTATTGATGAGTTACGGTACGGGGGCTGTGATGTCCGTTCCTGCCCATGATCAGCGCGATTACGAATTCGCCAAGAAATACGCTATTGCCATCAAGGAAGTGATTGCTTCGGTTGATGGTGCTGATGACAGTGTGGCGGAAAAAGCTTTTACCGACAAAGGCGTATTGAAAAATTCCGCTGAATTCGATGGTTTGGATTTCAAGCAAGCCTTTGATGCGATTGCCGCCAAATTGGTGTCACTGCATAAAGGCGAACGCAAAACCAATTTCCGTTTGCGTGATTGGGGTGTTTCTCGTCAGCGTTATTGGGGTGCGCCAGTACCTGTCATCTATTGCGATGACTGCGGCACAGTAGCTGTGCCTGATGATCAGCTCCCGGTAGTGTTGCCTAGGGATGTAGTGTTGGATGGATCGCAATCGCCGTTGGCTGCCCATCCGACTTTTTCGCACACCCACTGTCCTAAATGCGGCAAACCTGCCCGCCGCGATACCGATACCTTTGATACCTTTATGGAGTCATCCTGGTATTTTGCTCGATACGCTTGTTCCGATGCCAATACAAGCATGCTGGATAGTCGGGCTGATTACTGGCTGCCGGTTGATCATTATATTGGTGGTATCGAGCATGCGATTTTGCATTTGTTGTATGCGCGTTTTTATACCAAATTGCTGCGCGATGAAGGCTTGATTGTTTGCGATGAGCCCTTCAAAAACCTGCTGACGCAAGGCATGGTGGTGGCAGAAACCTTTTATCAGCTAGATGAACATGGCCACAAACGCTATTTCAACCTGACACAGGTTGAAGTCGAGCGGGATGCCAAAGGCAAAATTATTGGCGCCAAATTGCTCGAAGACGGATCACCCGTCACGGTGGGGGCCATCGAAAAGATGTCCAAATCCAAAAACAACGGGGTCGATCCTCAGGTGTTGATCGATAAATATGGTGCAGATACTGTGCGGCTGTACACCATGTTTACTTCGCCACCGGATCAGTCGCTGGAATGGAATGATGCCGGTGTGGAAGGGGCTTTTCGTTTTCTGAAACGCTTATGGCGGCAGGTGTTTGTGCATGTCGAGCACGGCTTGCCCAAGCTTGGCTTGGAAATCTCCGCATTAACCGATGCCCAAAAAGCCTTGCGCCGACAATTGCATCAGGCCTTGCAAAAAGTCACCGATGATATGGCGCGCCGTCATACCTTCAATACCGCTATTGCCGCCAACATGGAACTGGTGAACGCCTTAAACAAGTTTGAGGACGATACCGATAATGGTCGGGCCGTTCGTCAGGAAGTTCTGGAAGCTATTGTGCTGATGTTGGCTCCCATCATTCCGCATGCTGCGCAGCAGTTATGGAATGACTTGGGGCATGCGGATGATATTGTCATGGCAGCTTGGCCGCAGGTCGACGAGAGTGCGTTACAACAAGACGCTATCGAAATGGTCGTGCAAGTGAATGGCAAGTTGCGTGGTAAATTTTCAGTGGCGGCAACGGCGACTAAAGAGCAGATCGAGGCTTTGGTGCTGGCTGATGAGCATGTACAACGTTATATCGAAGGCAAGCCCATCAAAAAGCTAATTGTTGTTCCACAAAAGCTGCTGAATATCGTTGTTTAGTTGGCTACATTCGAGCGTTTGTCTATGAAAGTAATGATCAACACCGTCTTGCTGGCAAGCTTGGTTTTTTTATCGGCCTGTGGCTACCATTTGCGTGGGTCGGTTGCTTTGCCTGCTGAAATGAAAAGCATGTATTTGTTTGGGGTTTCGTCTGGCTTGTCTACAGAATTGCAAGCCATGTTGAGAGCTTCGGATGGTAAAGTTGCAGTTGCCCCGGATCAGGCAGGCATTGTGATCAAAGTGTTGAAGGAAGACATGCGGCGGCGGGCGCTATCCATTGGCAAAACCGGTAAATCCAGTGAGGTGGAGCTGACGTACTATTTGCGTTTTCAATTTTATGATAACAAGGATACAGCCTTGTTAGATGAACAAACCATCGACTTGAGCCGCGAGTTTTTTAACGATCAGACAGCGGTTTTGGCGAAAGAAAACGAAGAGTTATTAATCCGTAAGGAAATGTATCGACAAGCGGCAAGGATGATTATGACCAGAGCGCAAATCGCGCTTGAAGGTCGAAACAAACCTTAATGCGCCATAAGCCCGATCAATTAGCTGGCGCATTGAAAAAATCCTTGTCGCCGGTTTATTTTGTGTCGGGGGATGAGCCGCTGCAATTGGGTGAGGCGGCTGATCTGGTTCGCTCGGCAGCCCGTTCGGCCGGATACTCAGCTCGGGAGATCATTAGTATTGATCAGGGGAATGAATGGCCGCAATTGTCGGTCGAGGCGGATTCTTTTTCGATTTTTACTGAAAAGAAACTGATCGATTTACGCTTGCCATCAGGAAAACCAGGAGCTGAAGGTGGCAAAGCCTTAATCGCCTATTGCAAAAATCCTCCTGAAGATACTGTATTGTTGATTACGGCTGGCAAGATCGATAGCGCCGCACAAAAATCCCAGTGGTTTCAGGCTATCGATGAACTAGGTAGTGTAGTGCAGGTCTGGCCGTTACAAGGTCAGGATTTATTGCACTGGTTGCAGCGCCGAGCCGAGCAAAAGGGCATGAGGCTGGAAATGGATGCAGCCAAGGCTTTGGCTGCGCGTATCGAAGGCAATTTACTGGCAGCAGCTCAGGAAGTTGAAAAACTTTATATTCTGTATGGCGCGACTGGTATCAGCAAAGTGATGATTGAAAACGCAGTAGCTGATAGTGCCCGTTTTGATGTGTTTAAATTAGCTGAAGCCTTGTTATCGGGCAAACTCAACCGGGCGGTTAAAATCCTAACAGGCCTGAAAGCTGAAGGAGTGGCGGCTCCGGTAGTGCTTTGGGCGCTTAGTCGTGAAGTCAGGATTTTGCTGGATATACAATTTGAATTGAAGCAAGGGCAGCAGCAGGAGGCTTTATTCAAAAGACATCAAATTTGGGATAAACGTAAACAGGCCGTTACAGATGCGTTGCATCGTCTTTCTACCAAGCGAATTCAGTCTTTGCTGATAAGCAGCGCTAAAACGGATCGCCAAATTAAAGGTCAATTAGCGGGCGATGGTTGGGATGGTTTGTTTGAGCTATGTGTAAAGTTTTGCACTCCCTAGTTTTATCTGTGGGAGCTTTTCGGGCTTTTATTTTAAATGTGTTTTAATCTTGATAAGATTGCTTGGTTATTAATAAGGATTGAGAATAGTTATGAATGTGATCGAAAGAATTCAAAGTCAACTAGCCAGCCAACCCGTGGTGTTGTATATGAAAGGCACGCCGGATTTTCCGCAATGTGGATTTTCCAGTCGGGTTGTACAAGTTTTGCAAGCTTGTAATGCCGAGTATCGGGCTATCAATATTTTTGAAGACCCTGAACTGCGTGAAGCGCTGAAAGAATATTCACACTGGCCAACCTATCCCCAGCTTTATGTGAATGGCGAGTTGGTCGGTGGTTGCGACATCGTGATGGATTTATTCAATAAAGGCACTTTGCAAACCATGATTGCGCCTGCTCAGTAAGTTTTCCTGCGGCTCGGTAAAACGAGCCGCTTAAGGCGTTTCAATCGCCAGCAAGGTTTTCCAGCGGTTGTAAATAATACAAAACAATTCGGCGGTTTGCTCCGCATCATATAAAGCCGAATGGGCTTTGCTGTTATCCCATTCCAGTCCTGCTGCCTCGGCAATTTTAGCCAGTACAGTCTGACCATAAACAAGGCCTCCCAAAGTGGCTGTATCAAAACTGCTGAAAGGATGAAACGGGCTGCGTTTGTGTTGAGTACGTTCAATGGCGGCGTTGAGAAAATTGATGTCAAACGCCGGATTGTGCCCCACTAAAATAGCCCGTTTACATTCATTACGTTTTACTGCGGCTTTGATCGGTGTAAACAATTTATTTAATGCCTCTTTTTCCTCTATAGCCATCCTGAAGGGGTGATAGGGGTCGATTCCGGTAAACTTTAAGGCTGCCTCATCCAGTTCCGAATTCTTGAAAGGAATGATGTTGCATTGATGCTTTTCGGTAATTCCCAGCCAGCCTTGTTCATCCTGTTCAACGATCACAGCGGCAATTTCCAGCAGTGGATTTTTTTTTGAATTAAAGCCCGCTGTTTCAATATCGACAACGACAGGCAAATAGCCTCTGAAACGGTTGCCGAGCGGATTGTGGCTAATTTGCATGGTCTGATGTGGCTTGAAAAGTCGCTAATATGATATGTTACGCAGATTTTACACAGCTATAAAAATAATTCAGGTGGTGAGGTAATTACTTATGCAAGGCAGGCAAATAGGCTCGTTAGTCGCAATTGGCATGATAACTTTGTTGAATGGGTGTGCAACAGTGCAAAGCCCGGATTCCAGAGATCCCTGGGAAAGCTGGAACAGGAGTGTGCAGTCATTTAACGACGGTATTGATCATTATGCCATGAAGCCGATTGCTCAGGGTTATAACTGGATCATGCCGGGTTTTGCCAACAAAGGGGTGACCAATTTTTTCAGCAATCTGGATGATATTGGGGTTTTCACCAATGACTTGCTGCAGGGAAAATTTATGCAGTCCGGTCAGGATACCGCGCGTTTTCTGGTCAACACCACTGCGGGTGTGGGTGGTTTTATTGATGTCGGGACTATGCTTGATTTGCCGAAACACAATGAAGATTTTGATCAGACTTTGGGTTTTTGGGGAGTTCCCACCGGACCTTATGTGGTGTTGCCACTATTTGGCCCCAGTTCGCCACGGGGAGTTTTCGGTTTAGTGGGTGATGCGGCCATGAATCCTATTACCTATGCCGGTTTTGGTTTGAATCCGGAGTGGATAGGCGCAGCTGTTTCATTGGGTCTGGGAGGTTTAAAAGCCTTTGACGCACGCGCAGATTTGCTAGGTATGGAAAAAGTAGCCGACGAAGCGGCAACCGATCGATACCAGTTTTTCCGGGACGCCTATTTGTCCAATCGTAATTATTTAGTTAACGATGGTAACGTCCCTGAAGACGATGTATTGAAGTTTGAAGATATGAAAGGCGATGGTTTTGGACCTTTGATGACCAATCCTTATTAAGACCATTAGCTGAAGAGGCGCAATCTTTGCATCTCTTCAGTTCCAACAACTAAATCAATTCAACTGTTACAAATCCTGCTTTAGCTTTCGACAAGTGGGCAGGCAGGATTTGATTCTCCAATTCGATAGCTGCGTCGACATCGCAGGCAACGCGCAAATAATTTGGGGTATAACCAAAATAACGGACTCGACCCTCATCCAGGGTTTCGGTTTGCCCCTCCCATAAAATATGGGCTTGCGTGCCGATGTTTTCGGCGATGAAAGTTTGCCTCATGGTTTCAGCCAGTTCATGTAATTGTTTACTACGCTGTTTTTTGGTGTCTTGTTGTACTTGATCGGGTAAGCCAGCCGCTTTGGTGCCTTCCCGCGGTGAATAACTGAAAATATGAATATGACTAAATCCAATTTTTTTGATGTAAGCGTAACTTTCCTGCCATTCTTGTTCAGTCTCACCTGGAAAGCCAACGATGATATCGGTGGTGAGATTGAAATAAGGAATAGTGGCTCTCGCTAATTCGACGATTTGGGCGAATTCCTCGGTTTTGCAGCGCCTAGCCATACGACGTAGCACTGCATCACTACCGCTTTGCAAGGGTAAATGTAAATGCGGCATTAGGCGTGGATTTTTGAATAATTCAAAAAATCCTTCCGGTAATTCCCAAGGCTCCAAAGAGCCCATACGCAGGCGCGGAATTTCAGTGTGTGCCAGTATAGCCTGGATCAGTTCTACCAGATTGCTGTTGATATCACTACCATAGCCACCCAGATGCACACCGGTAATGATGGCTTCTTTAATACCTTGAGCATGCAGCGCGTTGATTTCGTCGACCACTTCCTGAATAGTGCGGCTGCGTTCCTCGCCTCGGGCGACTGTGACGATGCAGAAGGTGCAACGGTAGCGGCAGCCGTCCTGGACTTTGACGAAGGCGCGCTGACGACCACGGCTGAACAGCGATACTTCGCCTGGTTCGGTGGACATGTTCGGCATGCTGTCCATGTTCAATTCGGTCAGGGCCTTTTCGACCAATTGGTTTTTGTCGTTGTTACCGATGACGAGATCCACGCCCATCAATTGGGAGGCTTCTTTTTCGTTCAAAGTGGCGTAGCAGCCACTGACGACCAGTTTGGCTTGCGGATTGTCGCGATGAATCCGGCGGATCATTTGCTTGGATTTTTTCACCGCATCCTGCGTTACCGCACAAGAATTGATGATGACCAGTTGAGCGTCATTCAGATGTCGGGTAATGCTGTGGCCTTTGGTCTGAAACGCCTGCGCCCAGGTTTCCAATTCAGCTTCATTCAGGCGGCAGCCCAGGGTTTTTAAATGTATCTGCATGAAATATAAAACAATGTAGTTTGGGTTTACCCTAAAGGGCATAAAAGCGTAGCGTAACCCGACATGATCAAATAATTTGCCATCAATATGGTTTAACCAAAAAACCAATAAGTTACCAAAATCGCCGCGGTTATGCCGCCAATGTCGGCAATGATGCCGCAAACGGCAGCATGGCGAATTTGTTTGATGTTGACGGCTCCGAAGTAGACAGCCAGAACATAAAACGTGGTTTCGGTGCTACCTTGCACCACTGATGCCAGTCGACCGGCGAATGAATCAGCACCATGGCTTTGCATGGTGTCTATCATCATGGCTCGTGCGCCACTACCGCTGAATGGTTTCATCAGCGCGGTAGGCAGGCCGTCGATGAAGCGGTTATCGATGCCGTAAAAATTCACTATCAAACGAATGCCATCGGTAATCAACTCCAATGCGCCGCTGGCTCGAAAAACGCCAAAAGCCACCAACATGGCCACCAAATAAGGGATGATGGTGATTGCGGTTTGAAAGCCTTGTTTGGCACCATCGATAAACAGTTCGTAAGCATTCAGGCGTTTGTAGGCGGCTGCAGCAATGAATGAAACCACCAAGCTGAATAAAATGACATGGCTGATCAACGCCGATTGTTCGAGCATTTCAGCCTGATCCAGCGAGGCAAAATAGCTCAGTATGCCGCCAATCAATGCCGTGATGCCAAGCAGATATGCCAGCACTACTTTGTTCAACAGGTTGATTTTTTGTACGGCAGCCACTGCCAGAAAACCAGTCAGCGTGGACATGTAGGTGGCAATGAGTATCGGAATGAACACATCGGTCGGATTGGCGGCGCCGAGTTGCGCCCGGTAAGCGAAAATCGTTACCGGAAACAGTGTCACCGAAGCCGTGTTGATGACCAGAAACAGTATCTGAGCATCGGTAGCTCGCTCGGGATGTGGATTCAACGTCTGCATTTCCTGCATGGCCTTGATGCCCATTGGCGTTGCTGCATTGTCCAGTCCCAACATGTTGGCGGCAATGTTCATCGTCATCGCGCCGAGTGCCGGATGATCATTTGGGATTCCCGGCATTAGTCTTGAGAATAATGGGTTTAACGCGCGGGTCAATACATCAATGAACCCGCTGTGTTCGCCAATTTTCATGATCCCCAGCCAAAAGGCCAACACACCACTCAATCCCAACGAAATTTCAAAAGCCGTTTTGGATAGGCTGAACATTGCGGTCATAATCTCGGAAAACACCTTCGTATCGCCCAACACCAAAAGCTTGAAAGTGGCGGTGACGAAAGCACTTAGAAAGAAAAAAATCCAGATGAAGTTCAGCAACAAAGTATCCTAAAACTTAGCCGATTTTTTTGGCTAAAGCCGCTGCGTATCCTGTGTAAGTATGTGGAGTTAGCGCCAACAGTTCAGCTTTGGCGGCTTCCGGAATCTCTAGCTTTTCAACGAATGCGCGCATGCCATCACCAGTAACACGCTGGCCGCGTGTTAGTTCTTTGAGCTTTTCGTAAGGCTTTTCGACGCCATAACGGCGCATCACGGTTTGAATCGGTTCGGCTAGCACTTCCCAGTTTTGATCCAGGTCTTGATCCAGCAAGACCGGGTTGATTTCCAGTTTGGATATGCCTTTTAACGTGGATTGAATGGCGATACTGGTGTGGGCGATGCCGACGCCGATATTGCGCAACACGGTGGAGTCGGTCAGGTCGCGCTGCCAGCGAGATACCGGTAATTTGTCAGCCATAAAACCCAATATCGCATTGGCTAGACCCAAATTGCCTTCGGAGTTTTCGAAATCAATCGGGTTGACTTTATGTGGCATGGTCGAAGAACCCACTTCGCCAGCGATGGTTTTTTGCTTGAAATAACCCAGGGAAATATAGCCCCAGACGTCGCGGTCGAAATCCAGCACGATGGTGTTGAAGCGCGACAGGGCATGGAAAAATTCCGCCATGTAATCGTGCGGTTCGATCTGGATGGTGTAAGGGTTAAAAGTCAGCCCCAAGGATTCTACGAAATTTTGCGCGAACTGCGCCCAATCGACATCCGGATAAGCCACGCTATGGGCGTTGTAGTTGCCGACTGCGCCATTAATTTTGCCCAGCAGTTCGATGTTGGCGAGTTGCTCACGTTGACGCTGCAGGCGGGCGACGGTATTGGCGAACTCTTTGCCGACAGTGGTTGGAGTCGCCGACTGGCCGTGAGTACGGGACAACATGGGTTGTTCTGCGCTATCCAGTGCCAATTGTTTGATTGCAGCGATGGTAGCGTCGATTTCCGCCAAAATCAGGCCACGACCTTCTTTAAGCATCAAGGCATAAGATAGATTGTTGATGTCTTCCGAAGTGCAGGCGAAATGAATGAACTCGTTAACGGCATGCAATTCGGGATTGTGTTTGATCTTTTCCTTCAGGAAATACTCGACGGCCTTGACGTCGTGATTGGTGGTTTTTTCGATGTCCTTGACGGCTTGGGCGTCAGCCTCGGAGAAATTGCTGACGATTTCGTTCAAAACAGTAATCGCGCCAGCCGACAAAGTTGGTACTTCAACGATCTTGGCTTCCGTGGCCAAGGCTTGCAACCAGCGCACTTCCACTTCAACCCGGTAACGGATCAAACCGTATTCGCTGAAAATGGGACGCAAGGCGTCGACTTTGCTGGCATAGCGGCCGTCGATAGGGGAAATGGCTGTCAGTGTCATTATGCTTTCCTGTCTTTATTGAGGTTAGGCTTCGCGAAACGAGGCCCAGCCTATGTGGATTTTAAGAGTTGTATTTGGTTTCTATGATGCCGCCGCCCAAGCAAATTTCGTCAGCATAAAACACCACTGATTGTCCGGGTGTAATTGCTCGTTGAGGTTGGTCAAAGTGGACTCTGATTCGGTTGCCCGTGTCGATCGGTTCGACGATGCAGCCTTGATCCGGTTGGCGGTAGCGGGTCTTAGCGGCGCAGCGCAGGGTTTCGGTCAACGGCTGGCTTCCGCACCAGTCCAATTGTCCGGCTTCAAGCGTGTTATGCAGCATTAGCGGATGATTATGGCCTTGGCCGACAATCAAAACGTTATTTTCCAGGTCTTTTTCCAGCACGAACCAGGGTTCGTCGGGCGCATCCTTGACGCCGCCTATGCCTAAACCCTGGCGTTGTCCCAGCGTGTAATACATCAAGCCATGATGCTTGCCAATGTATTGGCCTTCCGGTGTGCGCATTTCGCCAGGTTGGTGGGGCAGGTAACGTTGCAGAAATTCTTTGAATTTGCGTTCGCCGATAAAGCAGATGCCGGTGCTGTCTTTTTTGCGGCTATTGGTAAATCCAGCTCGGTCGGCCATGGCGCGGATTTCCGGTTTGTGAAGATGGCCGATCGGGAACAGGGTGTGCGACAAAGCTTTTTGTCCCATCGCATATAAAAAGTAGCTTTGTTCCTTGTTGGGATCCAGGCCTTTCAGTAACTGGAATTCACCGTCTTGTTCGCGGACGCGGGCGTAATGGCCGGTGGCAATATATTCGGCGCCCAAGTCTTCGATGGCGTAATTTAAAAACGCCTTGAATTTGACGTGTTTGTTACAAAGTATGTCGGGATTGGGAGTGCGACCCGCCTTGAATTCCGACAAAAACACTTCGAACACCTCGTCCCAATATTCTGCAGCGAAGTTGACAGTCTTTAATTCGATACCCAGGCGGTCGCAAACCTGTTGTGCATCAGCCAAATCTTGCATGGCGGTGCAATATTCGGTGCCATCGTCTTCTTCCCAGTTTTTCATAAACAAACCAGTGACCTTGTGGCCCTGTTCTTGCAAGATTAATGCGGTAACGGAAGAGTCGACGCCGCCGGACATGCCGACGATGATGTGTTTGCTCATGCTAAATCGAGGAAGGATTGCACAATCGAAAGTGGATAACGCTGACCTTTGAGGTATTCTTCAATACAGATGTGTACCAACGGACTTCGCAGCATGGGCTTTTTAATCAAAACTTCATCAGCTGTCAGCCAATGAGTAGCTATGATGCCCTCATCGAGTTTTTGATTTGGACTATGATTATCGACAGTGCCTGTAAAGCAAAAACGGACGAAGCTGGGCGAATCACTGTTTTTTCGCCAAAGCTGGATGCCCGACAATGCTTCGGGTTTAAAATGCCAGGCAGTTTCTTCAAGCACTTCACGCTTGATGGCGTTAATCAAATCTTCACCCGGTTCAAGATGGCCTGCCGGTTGATTGAACGCAATGCCGGTTTCTGTTGTCTCTTCTACAAGTAAAAAACGTCCGTCTTGTTCGATGATTGCTGCAACGGTGACGTGGGGTTTCCAAACCATATTTTATTAGAAGATCGGCGTTAAATAGGTGGCATTTTACGCGAAATTAGGTGAGTAAAGATTGAAATTTTGTTATTAAGGCGCTATTTTAAAATCCTGTAATATAGAAACAAAAATGGACTATGACTGATTTCGATCCCTTAAAAGATTCAGATGGCGATACTGTTGTTCAGCAAGCGAAGCCGCAACTGAAAAAGCCGCCATTGTATAAAGTCATCTTATTAAACGATGATTTTACCCCTATGGATTTTGTGGTCGAAGTGCTCACTGATTTTTTTAATATGAATCTGGAAAGAGCCACGCAAGTGATGCTGCAAGTGCACACACAAGGCGTGGGGGTGTGCGGCACCTACACCAAAGATGTGGCCGAAACCAAAGTACATATTGTTAATGACTATTCCCGGGAACATCATCATCCTTTGATGTGCGCGATGGAAGAAGCGTGAGAGGTAAGCCATGCTAAGCAAAGAACTTGAAGTGACATTGAATGCCGCGTTTACATCAGCTCATGCTAAACGGCATGAGTTTATAACGGTTGAGCATTTGCTGCTGGCGTTGTTGGATAATGTCACCACCATTCCGATTCTGATTGCCTGTGGCTGTAATGTGAATGCCTTGAGGGGTGATTTGACCCGGTTCATCGATGAGACTATTTCCTTAATTCCTGATGGAATACAACGTGAAACTCAGCCTACACTTGGGTTTCAGCGCGTTCTGCAACGCGCAGTCTTCCATGTTCAGGCTTCTGATAAAAAGGAAGTGACCGGTGCCAATTTGTTTGTGGCGTTGTTTAGTGAGCAGGACTCTCATGCTGTTTACCTTTTGAATAAACAGGATATAACTCGGCTGGACGTAGTTAACTATTTAGCTCATGGTGTGTCCAAAATCGAGCAGCAAAAGAACGACCCTCAAGAAGACACTGAAACGGAGCGGGGTATTAATGATGCGACAGCCAGTCCGCTGGAAAAATACACGACCAATTTGAATGAAGAAGCCTTGAAAGGCAATATTGATCCTTTAATTGGGCGTGATTTGGAAGTCGAGAGAACCATACAAGTACTGTGTCGGCGGCGAAAAAACAATCCATTGCTGGTTGGGGAAGCCGGGGTTGGCAAAACTGCGATTGCTGAAGGATTAGCCAAAAGGATCGTTGAAGAACAAGTGCCGGATATTTTGTTGAATAACGTGATTTATTCTCTGGATATGGGGGCGTTGGTCGCCGGAACTAAATATCGGGGTGATTTTGAAAAGCGTCTGAAATCTTTGGTTTCACAACTTAAAAAAGAACCCAATTCGATTTTGTTTATCGATGAAATTCATACCATCATTGGTGCGGGTTCAGCGTCGGGTGGGGTGATGGATGCTTCTAACTTAATCAAGCCGGTGTTGGCTTCTGGGCAGTTACGTTGTATTGGTTCCACTACCTATCAGGAATATCGGGGTATTTTCGAAAAAGATCATGCTTTAGCAAGGCGCTTTCAGAAGATTGATGTCATTGAACCTTCGATTGAGGACACAGTTCAAATCTTAAAAGGCCTTAAATCACGTTTTGAAGAGCATCATGGTCTGAAATATACTCAAGAAGCATTGCGTCTGGCAGTTGAGCTATCTGCACGTTACATTACTGATCGGCATTTGCCTGATAAAGCTATCGATGTGATAGACGAGGCGGGTGCAAGGCAGCGCTTGTTCGTCGACAGCGAGCGAAAAGATACCATCGACGTAGCCGAGATAGAGGAAATCATAGCCAAAATCGCCAGAGTCCCGGCGCAATCCGTTTCATCAAGCGATAAGGATAAATTGGTCAATCTCGAGAAAAATCTGAAAATGCTGGTGTTTGGTCAGGATGAAGCGATTTCAGAACTGGCTTCAGCTATTAAGCTTTCTCGTGCGGGTTTGCGTGATACGACTAAAACCATAGGTTCATTTCTGTTTGCAGGCCCTACTGGTGTGGGTAAAACCGAAGTGACTCGTCAGCTTGCGAAAGTCATGGGTATTGAGTTGATACGCTTTGATATGTCTGAATACATGGAGAGACATACGGTATCCCGACTCATAGGAGCGCCCCCGGGTTATGTGGGTTTTGATCAGGGGGGGTTGTTAACCGAAGCGGTCACCAAACATCCTCATGCTGTGTTATTGCTGGATGAGTTGGAAAAAGCGCATCCCGATGTATTCAATCTATTACTGCAAGTAATGGATCATGGTACCTTGACGGATAACAATGGACGCAAAGCCGATTTTCGCAACATCATATTGATCATGACGACCAATGCCGGGGCAGAGGAAGGTAGTAGAGCTTCTATTGGTTTTACACAACAAGATCATGCCACAGATAGTATGAAGGTGATTGAGCGTGGCTTTTCCCCTGAGTTTAGGAATCGACTGGACGCCATTGTTCAGTTTAAATCGCTGGACATGACTGTCGTTGGCAGTGTGGTCGACAAGTTTATTTTCGAACTCGAAGCGGTACTGGCGGAAAAAAATGTCACTCTGTCATTGGGTGCCGATGCCAGGGATTGGCTGGCGGTACGTGGTTATGATGAAAAAATGGGCGCAAGACCGATGGCCCGATTGATTCAGGAAAAAGTCAAAAAACCTTTAGCTGAAGATCTTTTGTTTGGGCGTTTGGTCAATGGAGGCCACGTCCGCATTTTTGTTGAAAATGAAGAGCTTAAATTTTCAATCGAAAGCAAACAACTAAT
>CAZJYS010000025.1:0-18782 GCA_964550075.1 uncultured Methylomonas sp. | reverse complement strand
GGGCTATGCTGTCCCTGGCTTGTTATTCAGTTAGTGCATCAGCCACCGCGTGAATCATGCCATTTTTACAAACCGGATGCCCGAAAACCAATTGGTAAAAGTAACGACTTTCCGCGCATCTGATTTCTGATGGCCAATTGTAATCATAGAATATGTGTTGGCTACTGACTGCAAACCTGCCAAATGTTGGATTTGATTCATAACCCCGGAGTGGATAAGCAGTGCTTAAATATACGGCTGTTCCCTCTCTTGTTTCATTTGCTATAGCAGAGAACCAATGCATAAGGTGACGGTTTGATAAGAGTCTGCTAAATTCAACAGATAGGGGGTTAGTTTCTAAAACAGAAATTGAACTTGATTTTAAAGATTGCAATAGCGTATCGCTGTTAGGCCCTATTAAACAGATGCAATCATGACAAGTTTTGGACGAACGTACTACTCAACCCCATGGCTCAACAACCCGAAAAAACAAGAGCCAAGTGCCTTTGCATCGATATTGAAACTGCCCGTCAGGATAGCCTGAAACTGCGGGAAATTGGTGCGTATCGGCCCGATACCGAGGCACGATTACGCATCACCGGAAAAGCGGTTGACCTGGCTCAAAAGCTGGATCAAATCACGCACGGCGCAGCTTTTGTATTGGGTCATAACGTCATTGCTTTCGATCAACCAGCGCTTTCGGTTTTGCATCCGGACTTGGCGCTGCATCAGTTGCCTTTAGTGGACACGTTAGAACTTTCGCCGGTCGCGTTTCCACAAAATCCCTATCACCGCTTAGTCAAAGACTACAAGCTCTATACCACCACTCGCAACAACCCTGTTCGTGACGCAGAGCTGGCCTACGAGTTGTTTTTGGATCAGGCAGATGCCTTGCGTCAGCGTGTTGCCGAACATCCGGACGAAGCACTGTGTTTGCACTTTCTATTGGCTCCGGAAAACGGCAAGGGTGTAGCGAATTTCTTTGCCACCTTACGCAAGGCATTGCGGCCTTCTTTGAGTGATGCACAAGCGGCTTGGCAACGCGCAACGGATAACAAGGTTTGCCGCACTGGCCAGAAAAAGGTCGTTGATGATTATTTGCCCGATTCGCAATGGCATAAGCCGCTGGCCTATGTTTTAGCTTGGTTGCGGGTGTCCGGTGGCAATTCGGTGTTGCCGCCTTGGGTCAGTTTGTCGTTTCCTAAAACTCGAGAACTCATTGCCAGCTTGCGCGATGTACCCTGTGCTGATTCCGACTGTAATTGGTGCCAGGAGCAGCATGATCAGCTGCAATTACTACCGCGTTACTTTCCGGGTATCGAGCAATTCCGACCGACCCCAACCACACCGGATGGAAAATCATTACAACAAGTCATTGTCGAACACGGTTTTGCTGGCACACCGACCCTGGCTATTTTGCCGACTGGTGGTGGCAAATCGTTGTGCTTCCAGTTGCCGGCATTAGCGCGTTTTTACCGCAATGGCAGCTTGACGGTGATTATTTCACCGCTGCAATCCTTGATGAAGGATCAGGTCGATAACTTGGAAGCGCGTGGTATCACTTGTTCCGGATATCTAAACAGCTTACTCAATCCGATGGAACGACAGGTCATGCTGGATAAACTGCGGCTGGGTGATTTGGGATTGATTTTTGTGGCGCCGGAACAGTTTCGCAGTACGGCCTTTGCCAAAGCTCTGGCCCATCGCGAAGTGGGCGCTTGGGTATTCGACGAAGCACACTGCCTGTCCAAATGGGGTCATGACTTTCGTCCCGATTATCTTTATGTGTCGCGCTTCATCAAGATTCGGCAAAAGGACAATCCTTCGCCTGTATTCTGCTTTACTGCCACCGCCAAACCGGATGTAGTCCAAGACATTGTCGATCATTTTCACAAGCGTCTGGGTATTACACTTGAAACGTTAACCGGTGGTGTGCGTCGGGAAAATCTGCTCTATGAAGTGTATGCCGTTCCCGCGCAAGCCAAATATCCGGAAGTGCTGCGACTGTTGGAAGAAGCCTTACGCGACGATGGAGGTGCCATTGTATTTTGTGCTCGGCAGAAAACCGTGGAGGAAATAGCCGAGTTTTTGAAACAAGCAGGACTGGACTGCGGCTATTTTCATGGCGGCATGCAGCCAGAGCAAAAGCGCCAGGTCCAGGAGTCCTTTATTGCTGGTGAGCTTCGTGTGATTGCGGCCACCAATGCCTTCGGCATGGGTGTTGATAAGGCGGATGTGCGGCTGGTCATTCATCTGGACACACCGGGCTCACTGGAAAACTATCTGCAGGAAGCCGGTCGCGCCGGTCGCGATCAAGACCCGGCTCGTTGCGTCTTGCTTTACGACGATGCCGATCTGGATGTGCAGTTTCGTCTACTGCGCAATTCCAGGCTAACCCAGCACGATATTTACGCCATTCTCAAGGCGCTACGCAGCATCGAGAAAAAGGATCGCAGCGAAGGCTCGGTAGTCGTCACCAGCGGCGAAATCCTGCTGGAAATTCCCGACAAACACGGCATCGACCCCGATGCAGCCGATGCGGATACTAAAGTGCGAATTGCCGTAGCCTGGCTGGAAGAAGCGCGCTTGTTGGAACGTCAGGAAAATCATACGCGGGTATTTCCTGGCAGTCTGCAAGTGGCCAGTCTGGAGGAAGCCAGAGCTTTACTGGAGAAAAAGCTGGGATCCAATACCGACATCGAACCCTACATCACCTTGCTTTCACAATTGTTTGTCAGCGAAGACGATGAAGGCATCAGCACCGACGATTTGATGCTGGCTACCGGTAGTGATTCACACCAAGTCCAGCTCATGCTGAGAGATTTGGATCGCCTAAAGCTTGTATCCAACGATACTGAAATTGGCGTCACGCTATATCGAGATCCCGATACGGTTGAGCGTCTGGAAGCGTTACGAAAACTGGAAGATGCGCTGATTGCCAGTTTACGCGAAGCGGCGCCCGATGCCGATCAAGAGCAATGGCAGATACTCGATGTCCGTCGGCTTTGCGATACCTTGCGCCGTGATGCGGGCGTGGACCTGGAACCGGATAAACTCACGCGATTAATGAAATCATTTGCCGAAGCTTTTGGCAGAGGTCCCGGGCAACGTGGATTTTTCGCATTGCGGCCCGCCGGTCAAGACAATCGCTACCTGAAGCTTTTACGCAGTTGGCAGGATATCGAAACCATCAGGCATAAACGCATGCGCCTGGCTCAGGCCTTACTCAGCTTTTTCCTGACTCAACGCCAAGGCAATAATTTGTTGGTTACTTGTAAACAGGGCGATTTGGAAACTGCTTTACAAGCCGATCTCACCTTACAGGATTTGGATGTCCGCGACTGGAATGTGGCGCTGGCAGCGGCACTGATTTATCTAGATACCAACGAGGTACTGCATTTAGCACGCGGCAAGGCCATATTTCGAGCGGCCATGAGCATTCAGCTCAATAGTGATGCCAGACGCCGGCAATTCAAAAAGTCCGATTACGCCGAATTGGCACTGCATTACAAAGACAAGATCATCCAGGTACATGTGATGGCGGAATATGCCCGTTTGGCACTGGACAAGATTCATGCGGCCATGGGATTTATCGTCGATTACTTTGGCATGGACCGCGATGAATTCGTGCGCCGATACTTTGCCGGTCGTCAGGACATTCTGGAAATAGCCACCACCGAAGCTGCGCATCGCCGCATCCTGACCGATCTGCAAAATCCTGAACAACAAGCCATCGTCGCTGCTACACAAGAAGGCAGTCATTTGGTCTTGGCTGGACCCGGCTCTGGAAAAACCAAAGTGATCGTGCATCGTGTAGCCTGGTTGTTGCGTGAATGCATGGTCTTGCCGGAAGACATCATGGTGCTTAGCTACAACCGCTCGGCTGCCACCGAAATTCGCAAGCGGCTGTGGGCTTTGGTCGGAGCCGATGCCGCTGGTGTGTCCGTTCAGACATTGCACGGCTTGGCGATGCGGCTGACCGGGACCAGTTACGCGGTGGCTGCAGAGCGTGGGGAAACCATCGACTTTTCCGCCGTCATCAAAGCGGCGACCGCACAATTGAAAAAAGCGGAGCTCGGCGACGACCTAGGCCCAGCGATACAGCGCGATCGCTTACTGTCAGGCTTGCGCTATCTACTGGTCGATGAATATCAAGATATCAATGCCGAACATTATGAACTCATCAGCGCACTGGCAGGTCGCTCGCTCAACAGCGATGAAGATAAACTATCGCTGATGGCCGTTGGTGACGACGATCAAAACATTTATGCGTTTGGCGGCGCCAATGTGCGCTTCATCAAACAGTTCACCGTCGATTATCAAGCCCAAACCTATTATCTGATCGAAAACTACCGTTCGACGGCCCACATCATCCATTGTGCCAATCGGGTGATCGCTCCCGCACGGGACAGGATGAAAACCGAACAAAAGCTCTGCGTCAATTACGCGCGTCGGGAACTGCCTGATGGCGGTGAATTTGCCGCGCTCGATAGTTTGACTCAAGGCCGGGTACATATCATCGAAACGCCTGCACAATACTATGCGGAGGTCGAGTTGGCTCTAGCCGAACTTACCCGGATCAACACACTGGCAAACTCAGGTCAAACCAGCCATTGGGGTCGCTTTGCCGTGATCGCCCGACATTGGGACGCTTTAGAACCGATGGCTTCGCTATGCCGGCAAAAAGGCATTCCGGTGCGTTTGATGCGGGATGACACTCTACTGGACCTGCATACCACCCGGGAAGGTTACGGCCTACTCTCGCTTTTGAACAATCAACACCGCCACGTTCGAAAGTCTCGCGTGTTGCTCCGCTATGGCACGTTGTCCCGGTGGTTCAAGCATCGCTACCATCAAGCGGTCGATGACCTGATTGACCATCCCTATCGAGCGATGCTCGCTCAATTTATCATCGGCTGGGAGTCGGTCGCCCCTGGCTGTCAGCAAGTCGTCAGCAACATCATCGATGCGTTGTATGAATTCCGTTCTGGCAGTCAAACAGGGGAAAGTGAAAGCCGCCATGCACCCTTACTATTACTGACCGCGCATCGGGCGAAAGGGCTTGAGTTTGATCATGTGCTGATTCTTGACGGTGGCGGCTGGCAACAAACCAGTGACGAGGAACGGCGATTGTTTTATGTCGCGATGACCCGAGCGCGTAAGACACTGACAATGTGTGCCAGACAAACAGCCGGTCATCCCTTTATCCGAGATTGCGAAGATCTTTGTCTTAAAACGCAACCTAAACCTACCGGCGAACTGCAACTATTGGGTCAACGGGCATGGGTTGCAGATCCAGGTCAAGTTGTGCTTTCCTGGCCCGCCTATTTTTCGCCTGGAAAACCCATACATAAAGCTATTGCTGATCTTGAAGTTGGCAGTGAGCTTAAGTTGCGTGTACGTAGTGACGGTAAGTCAGGCTGGGAAATTGCGGATAATAATGGTGTCGCAGTTACTCGTATGGCGCAGGCGTTTACTCTGCCAACTGGCAAAATAGCATCTGTGCGCGTTTCAGCCATTCAGGTCAGAAACAAAAAGTCGGGAGATCAGGAAAACCTGAAATGTGATCGATGGGAAGTGGTATTGCCGGAAATCGTTTATTCCTATTAATGCTGTATTCTTTCTTCTCATTGTGTCTAACGCATCAACCCACTAGGAATGCTCCAAAGCAATTTGGCTGATGGCTGATTGGTAAAATCGGCATCAATGCGGGTTAACGAGGCTTTTTTGATCAAAATGCAATCATCGGTTGCATCGAGGAATTCGGCTATCAAGCTTGAAATATTGGGCTCGTGTCCGACTAGCCAGACATCTTTCGTGCCAGATATCGCCAGTTTTTTCAATTCGTTTTGCATCTGGTCTATCGAGGCATCCAGACTCAGCCAGTCGACGGTTTGGATAGGCGGGCAATCGGGAAGGTGGGTTTGAAAAATCTGCGCCGTTTGTTGTGCGCGCAGAATGGGGCTGCAATATAACGTCGCCGGTAGCAAAGCATTTTTACGACAAAACTGCGCTGCCCGAACGGATTGCTCTTTGCCTTTTTTTATCAGGGTTCTTTCGGTATCGTTCAGCAGCAGGGTTTGGGGCTCTGCGGTGGCGTGACGAAAAAAAGTAATCAACATGGCTAGCTCCGGAACGGCTTATACCGAGCGTTCATTATGGAAAAGTAAAAATTTCAGGCCTGTGTATCCAAATTGGGCAGGGCTTCAGCCAAACCCATCGCATGTCTGGCCAACAGTTTTTTGGCAAACGGCAGATGATCGAGCAAAGTCAGGCCGGTATTGCGTAGAGCTGCAACCGGCAGCCAGTCATTGGAAAAAATATGCACCACGTTATTAGTGAAACCAATGGTTTTGCTGTGATCTTGCTGACGTTGTTTGGCATAGCGATTCAATAAGTCCGCCGCACCCAGGTCGGCTTGGTTTTGCCGTTGTTGAATCAACAAATCGGCCAGTTGCGCGACATCGCGGATACCCAAATTGAAGCCTTGCCCGGCGACCGGATGTAATTGATGGACGGCGTTGCCGATGATCACAGTGCGACCGGAAACCATGCTGTCAGCGCGTATCAAACTCAAAGGAAAAGCTCGGCGTGGCGCAGTCAGTTTCAATGCGCCCAATCGGTAACCAAAACAGGCTTGCAGTTCAGCCAAAAACTCCGCTTCGCCACCCGCCATCAAGGCTTGCGCCTGTTCGTGCTTGCGTGTCCACACTACGGACAATTGTTTGCCTGCAATCGGCAATAACGCGAGTGGACCTTGTTCGGTAAAACGCTCGTAAGCGGTATTTTGATGCGGTAAGCTGGCTTGCACACTGGTGACCAGTGCAGTTTGGCCGTATTCGGTAATCTGTTGCGGAATTTCCAGCAATTTACGCACACTGGATTGGCCGCCATCAGCGCCTACCAACAGTTGGGCGGTCAAGTTTAAGGATTGCTGATGCTGTTTCAAACTGACGTTGACCGCTTCGTTGCCCGACATCAATCCGGCCAGACGGGTTTCGTAAAAACAGTGGGTGGCTGTTTGTGCCACCAGATCGGCTAAGTGTTCTTCGATGTCCCGGGCGGCAATGACATAGCCCAGCGCTTCCACGCCCTGTTCTGCCGCTGCCAAGCGGGTTTTGCCAAAATGACCACGATCGGAAATATGGATATGTTTGATCGGCGTGGCTTTATCGGCCACACCTTCCCAGGCTTGCATGGACTGCAATAATTGCACAGTGCCTGCGGCCAAAGCCAATGCGCGGTCGCCAGCAGGGGAAGAACGCAACTGTTCGCGACTTGAGGATTCGATGATGGCGATATGCAGTCCCAGGTCTTTAAGCGCCAGAGCCAGACAGTTTCCGGCCAGCCCGGCACCGACGATGATCAAATCATAATGGTTTTGCATTTAATCGCCCTGCATCAACTTTTCAATATCTTCAATACGTTTGGGTACACCGTGGGTCAAAATTTCGTGACCGTCTTTGGTTACCAGCACATCATCTTCGATGCGAATGCCGATGCCGCGAAAGGCTTTGTCGACGGTTTCGCAACTGCTAGGTACATATAAACCTGGCTCGATGGTTAATACCATGCCGGGTTCCAGCAAACGCCATTCGTCCTTGATTTTATAATCTCCCACATCATGCACATCCATACCTAGCCAATGGCCGATGCGGTGCATGTAAAACTGTTTGTATTTTTCGTCTTTGATGAGCTTTTTGACCCGGCCTTTCAACAAGCCCAAGTTCACCAGACCTTTGGTCAACACCTCGACCGATGCTTCATGGGCTTTGTTCCAGGCAATGCCGGGGCGGATTTGTTCCAATGCAGCTTGTTGCGCATCCAGTACCAGTTGATACAGCAATCTTTGCGGCTCGCTGAATTTTCCCGAAACAGGAAAAGTGCGGGTAATGTCGGCGGCATAATGGTCGCATTCCACCCCGGCATCGATCAGCAACAAATCGCCTTTGTGGAGTTTGTCTTTATTTTCGATGTAATGCAGCACACAGGCATTTTCGCCGCCTGCAACGATAGATGAATAGGCCACAGCCCGTAAACCATCCTGGATGAACTCATGGATCAATTCAGCTTCGATTTGATACTCATATAAACCCGGCTTGCAAGCTTGCATGGCGCGCACATGGGCTCGCGCCGAAACTTCAGCTGCTCGCCGCATCAGTTTGATTTCCTCAGGGCTTTTGAACAAGCGCATTTCATGTACCACATGTTCCAAAGACACCAGTTCGCCGGGTGCGGTAACACCGCTGCGCGATTGCTTGCGGATATGGTTGATCCACTCCAAAAGCTTATGATCCAGTTCGCTATCCTTGCCCATGGGATAAAACACCTTGCCTTTGTTTTCCAACATGCCGGGCAGGATGTCATCTCTATCATCGATCGGAAACGAATCGTCGGCCTCGTAGTGTTTGGTTGCGCCTTCCAGGCCTGCATGCGCGCCTTCCCATAAGGCTTTTTTCTCGTCAAATTCACGGCAGAACAATACGTATTCGCCTTGTTCACGGCCGGGAATGAACACCGCCAGGGAATCGGCTTCGTTAAAACCGGTCAGATAATAAAAATCGCTGTCCTGTCGGTAGGGGTAACGAACATCACGATTGCGGGTTTGATGCGGAGCGCTGGCGATGATGGCAATATTGCCTTTGCCGACTTGCTTCATCAATGCGGCGCGGCGTTTTTTAAACTCGGCTTGTTTCATCATGCACCCCTGTCAATGCACTTGGGTGTGGTTGTTGTCATCATCGTTAAATTGATCGCGAACTGTCAATACAGCGGCGCGAACATATTCGTGAATTTCAATCAGCGCGTCTTCATCCTCTTCGCCTTCCACATCGCTATCGATTTTGGTTAATTCAATCATGTCGCGCATTACTTCGGCGCTGTCGCCCGGCCAGTCGGCATTGGTTTGAGCGTAACCTACCCCGAACAGAAAGCCCTGGCACCAACTGCGCAACGCTTCGACTTGTTCATTCAAAGGAACATCATCATCGGGTAGTAATAGATCAAAACCAAATTCAACGTCTTCAGGATTCAACAGCTCACGAGTACGTTCAAACAAATCCAATAGCAAGGTTTTATCTTCATCAAATACGTCGTGTGAATCGGTGAAAAGTTCATTTAACCAATTGGCGACATCAGCTTTGATCTCGACACATAACATTCCCACTGCAATGCCATGGGCTTCTGCGGCGTTCATGTCGGCATTGTATTTTTCCAAAATTGAATTGACTGCTTGAAACATGATTTTCCTGTCTTTACCGGTCTTAGAGCTGTTTAAAACTGGCGCTTATGCTAACATTGATCGCCATTTTGGATGATTTTAATGTCGTATCGACCCATACCCTGTTATGTCCCAAGCAGATAAAGACCCCTCTAACGAACTGGCGGCGCTGGAAGCCAAACTGGATACGCTGATTTCTGAATTCAGTCAGATCAAAAATGAAAACAAATCGTTGAAAGTCAAACAAGACGCATTGGTCAAAGAAAAAGCCAAATTACTGGAAAAAACCAATCTGGCCAAAGCTCGCATAGAGGCGATGATTGCCCGATTGAAAGCAATGGAACACGACTCATGAGCAAACCTACCACTCCCGTGTCGCTGAATATTCTGGGTAAGGAATACAAAATCGCCTGCGCCCAGGATGAAAAGGAGGGCTTGATTCGAACAGCGCAGGAACTTGACAGACAAATGCGTAAAATTCGCGATACCGGAAAAGTCGCCGGTACCGACAGGATTGCGGTTCTAGCTGCATTAAATTTGGCTCACGACTCCAACACCACTAAAAGCATGCCTGATGACAACGAGTTTTGCTTACGCCTGCAAACTTTACGTCTGAAAATAGAAAACGTTTTAGAAAACCCGTAAATCCGTATAAAATATCGCTCTATCTCCTGCGGCGTTCGAGCAGTGCTGGGTGTTTCCTGAACCTGTATTTACCCCGGAAACTTTTTGCCATTCATGGTGCGCATGCCTGTTTATTCAGGAAGCCTGATTGACTGGATTTGGTTTCCACTTGAACCTCCGGTTCAAGGACGAAAGCATGATACGGCGCAGGCGGGAGATCTTCTATTTCAAATTGTTGCTACCCTCGGTTCCTTGATCAAACAGACCCGCGTAGGCCGGACAAGCGCTTAGCGCATCCAGCAAATCCGGTGGATGCACTTTGCTGATCCTCTCTGCATAATTAATGCATTACTTCATCAGGATATTTGCTCAATTTTGCAATGGGCTAAACAGCCTGAAAATCCTTTACATCTGTGATTGCAGATAATTTTGAATACCGATTTGCTCAATCAGCCCCAGTTGGGTTTCCAGCCAATCGATATGTTCTTCCTCACTCTCCAAAATATGCTCGAAGACTTCCCTGGAAATGAAATCGCTGATGCTTTCACAATAAGCAATGGCTTCTCTTAACAACGGTACAGCCAAATGCTCCAGCTTCAGATCACACTCCAGCATTTCTTTGGGGTTTTCACCTATCATCAATTTGCCCAGGCTTTGCAGATTCGGTAAACCTTCCAGAAACAAAATCCGCTCGATCAATGTGTCGGCGTGTTTCATTTCATCAATCGACTCGTGATAAACCTTTTCGTTGAGTTTTTGATAACCCCAGTTTTTATACATGCGGGCATGCAGAAAATACTGATTGATGGCAGTCAGCTCGTTTTCCAGGGATTTGTTTAAATATTCAATGACTTTTTTATCGCCTTGCATGGAAGTCTCCTAATTAGGGCTGCGGAAAATGACGGTAGGTTTTAGCAAATCTGGCATCCGAACAACTTAACATACTCACAGCCTGCTAACCAGCATGATTAGCCATCCAGTTGTCAAAAACACTGTTTCCTTAAATGACCCGAATGACGGGGGAAGGGTCAGGCAAAAGTGCTGCCATTCCAGCCCCAAAATTCCGCAGGACAGTTGCTGAATTCTATGTAGACACGTTCAGCAGTAATCGATAATTCAGCACTCAGTAAATGCGCAATGGCTGCTGATAAAGACTTGGCTTGAGCCGACGTCAGGCCGATACTTTTGCATTCAACATAAGCCAGTGGTTCCGAGCTGCCGCCAAACAGCATGGCTTTACCCGCTGTCATTTCAACCATCACATAGCGTTCGGGTTTGCCGGTTTCCTGGGCTAACAGTTTCGATAATCGGCTCATCAACGCTGGAGATTTTTCTGCATCTAGGTCGACATTGGTATTTAAATTCAAATAAGGCATCGCTATTTCTCACAGGGTTATAAATTATTGGTACTCTTAGCGAACATTCTAATAAAAATAGCCATTGGGGGAACGTCATGAAATATTTATCAGCCATAACCGCCGTGCTACTAAGCTTGGCAGCCAATACCGCCTTTGCCTATGGTAGTGGTTCAAGCTCCAGCTCCAGCAGCTGCGAAAAGCCTCACTTTTCCGAGTTTCAGCCTTCCGCCAATAAATATCTGCAACATTTACGCGAGTTTTCTTTTGTGGCTTCAGCAAACACAAGCCCCAGCTCGATCGAAGTCAATATCTCAGCGGGTCAGTATAAAGAGCATATTAGCGCGAAACAGCTGGAAATCACGCCGCAACCCAATGGTCGACTGGAAGTCAAAGGCAAGCTCAATCAACCCTTTCAACACGGTTTCGCTCGACTCAGTGTGACAGCACACAGCAAACCAGGTTGTGACAAGACAGATGGGTTTTTGGTCAAGGTTCAGTAGAGTTTTGTTTCGAATGCCCGTTATTCCAGTATGTATTACCGGAATTCTGACATGACACTGTATGCCTGCTTCCCTGCGGGCATGACTGGCACCCTGCAAATCTTACAAAGTATTAAGCAAGTTGGTCATGCGGCGAGGAGGTCTTAGTTTGTAACGTTGTTTACAATTCTATGCGAATGCCCAGCTCCACGACCCGATCAACCGGGACTTTGAAATATTCGATGGCGCTGGAAGAATTGTGTAGCAGGAATTTGAATAATGTTCGACGCCATTGCGCCAGAGGGGTTCGGCGACGAAATGACAATCGTTCACTACCGACAAAAAATGACACGGTTTTTTGATCGATGATCAGCCCTTCGTTTCGACAAAGTTGCAACGCCCGTCTTACATCCTGTTCTTCCTGAAAGCCGAAGTACATTTTCACCCGATAGAATTGGCCATTTTCTCCAAACACCCGGATTTTCACCCGCTGTTCCTCTTCGACATACGGCACTTCTTTGGTGACGATGCTCAGTACGATCATTTGCTCGTGTATGACATGGTTATGTTCGAGATTATGTAACAGCACTTGTGGCACGCCGCGCAGGTTTTTCGCCAGATACACAGCTGTTCCAGGAACGCGCTGCAAACGCTTGGACTGCAGTCTTTCTTCCAGTTCCTCGAACATGATTCTTTTCTCATCCAGATTTTTGGATAATAGCTCCCGGCCTTTGATCCAGGTGGTCAGTATCATGAATAACACCGTGCCTATCACTAAAGGTAGCCAACCTCCCGTAGGAATTTTCAGGCTGTTGGATGACAAAAATAGAAAGTCGATGACCAAAAAGGTTGATAAAAAACCAAAGCTGGTAACTTTGTTCCATTGCCAGAGTGCTTGAATGACAATAAAAGCCAGCATGGTATCAACAATCATGGTGCCGGTTACCGCAATACCATAGGCCGAAGCTAAAGCTGAAGAGGATTTAAAGCTTATTACCAGGATGAACACGGCCACCATCAGCAACCAGTTCACTGCCGGTACATAGACTTGCCCCATTTCATCCCCCGAGGTGTGGCGAATATTCATGCGCGGACAATAGCCTAGAGTAATAGCTTGTCGGGTGACTGAAAAAGCCCCGGAAATCACGGCTTGCGAGGCAATGACTGTCGCCAGGGTCGATAAAATCAACATCGGATACATGGCCCAGCCGGGAGCGAGCAGATAAAACGGATTTTCAATCGCGGCCGGATTGCTGATCAGCAAAGCCCCTTGGCCAAAGTAATTGAGCAATAGCGCTGGGAATACAAAACCAAACCAGGCAAAGCGTATCGGTTTCAAGCCAAAGTGGCCCATATCGGCATACAGTGCTTCCGCGCCAGTAATGGCTAATACGACCGAACCCATAATCACAAAGCCCTTCCAGCCTGTTTCATTCAGCAGTTTTAATGCGTAATAAGGATTGATGGCCTGGAGTACATCAGGGTGATCAAAAATATTGATAACCCCCAAAATGCCTAATGTGGCAAACCAGAAGCACATGATGGGTGAAAACATCTTGCCGACTTTACCAGTACCCATGCTTTGGATAAAAAACAACATCGCGAGTACGGTGAGGGTAATAGGGATTATGTAGTGTTCCAGTCTGGGCGCGACAATTTGCAAGCCTTCGACGGCACTCATGACCGAGATCGCAGGAGTAATGACGCTATCGCCATAGAACAAGGAGGCACCTAAGAGTCCAATGGTGACGATGAAAGCCATTTTTTGGGGATTGTCTTTGGAACCATTGAGTGCCAGCACCATCAAGGCCATGATCCCACCTTCACCTTTATTGTCCGCACGCATGATAAACGTGGCGTATTTGATTGTAACAACCAATGTCAACGACCAAAAAATCAGGGAAAGAACGCCAAGAACATGAAAGGGATCGATAGGCAGGCCGCTATGAAACACTTCTTTGAGCGCATAAAGCGGGCTGGTGCCGATATCGCCAAAGACCACGCCGATGGCGCTTAGGGTCAAGGCAGTGAGTTGGGACTGATTGTGGTTTGCGGACATGATAATTAACCCAGCCAGCAACTGGCTACATTGAACGGAAATTTAGCAATCTAAACAAAAAATCCAGCACTATACGCAAGGAATGATAAAAAAGTCATAAAATTTTGCTGTTAAAATCATTGAATACAGGTTGTTTACTGAGGTAACCGCTAGTTTGTGGCCAAAATTCAGCATCGTTATAACCCCCTAAGAGCATAGATCGCCAAGCTTTGATCAAGTTGGAAAGAACCTATTCAGCTCGCTGATTTGGTAGTATGGTTCATCAGATAGGCATCCGTACCGGCTTTCCCGGTTCTGAAATGATCAATTCACTTCAACATCGATCGGTATTGAACTTGAATTTATTATTGCCGTCTGAATTTAATAACAACATATGTTTAATCAGGGAATCACAAAAAGGATCAATTAACAGAATGCCTCGAGATACCAATGTAAGGCGAAGTTATTTTTGGCGTGGGCTGTTTATTACGAGTTTGTTGACAGCGATTGTGTTGGCTTATTATTACTGGAATCAACCTTCCAAGACCGAGCAGGGGCAACAAACCACAGCCGAGGTTTTTATCGGCGATATCGAGGAAAACGTCACCGCACAAGGCAAATTGGAAGCCAAGGAATACGTGGATGTCGGTGCGCAAATCACCGGACAATTGCAAAAAATCTATGTCGACATTGGCGATAACGTCACTTTGGGGCAATTGCTGGCCGAAATTGATCCGCGGGTGTATGCAGCCAAAGTGCAGGCTGATGAAGCCAACATCAAAAATCTTCAGGCGCAACTGGCCGGCCAGCAGGCGCAAATTGTGTTTGCCCGCCAGCAATTCGAACGTAATCGCGAACTGATGAAAAGCAAGGGTGTTAGTGAACAGGACTTTCAAAGTAGCGATTTCAATCTGAAAAAAGCCATCGCCACCGCGGATTCACTGAAAGCGCAAATCGAGCAAGTGCAATCAACCTTGATTGGCAACCGCACCAATCTGGGGTATGCCAAAATTTTCGCTCCTATGGATGGTACCGTAGTGCTGCGCCCGGCGCGCCTGGGGCAGACACTCAACGCCAATCAAACCACTCCCACCATCATGCAACTGGCCAAACTGGATGCAATGACCGTCAGGGCACAAGTCGCCGAAGCCGATGTGATGCGCTTGAAGAATGATCTGCCGGTTTACTTTTCCACGCTGGGATCGGGGGAGCGACGCTGGCAAGGCAAGGTCAGGCAAATTCTGCCTTCGCCGGAATTGATTAACAATGTAGTGTTATACAACGTACTGGTGGATGTCGATAATCGTGATCGACAATTGATGACCGGTATGAGTACGCAAATGTTTTTTGTGCTTGGCCGTGCGGAAAAAGTGCTTTTGGTGCCGGTGGCTGTGTTGGGTGCGCGTCAGCCCGAACAGGATAACGAAAAAGGCCGGGCTTATTTAGTCAAGCAGCAAGTAGCCGATGCCGTAGAAGAAAAACTCGTGCATGTAGGTTTACAGAATCGCCGGTTTGCCGAAATTCGTGATGGTGTTGCCGCGGGGGATAAGTTGTTGGTGATACAGCGGCACGACGAAAAAAATCACGCGATGAGCAAAAGCTCGCATTCATCTTCCAGCTATTCTCGGCCATGAGTTCAGACATTCCGCTGCTAAAGCTGGAGCATATCCGGCGTTTTTACCCCAATGGCGAAACCGTGGTGTCTGCACTGGATGATGTGTCACTGACGATCTGGCCCGGCGAGTTTGTCGCCATTATCGGCCAGTCCGGTTCCGGTAAGTCGACTTTGATGAATCTGATCGGCTGTCTGGATCAGCCCAATAGCGGCGGTTATCACGTGTTAGGCCAGGATGTGGCTGCGCTGGATGCCGATCAATTAGCTACCTTGCGTCGAGAAACGTTTGGCTTTGTGTTTCAACGCTATAACCTGCTAAATACTGCCTCTGCCGCCGAGAACATCGAAATTCCTGCGCTGTATGCAGGGATGTCCAAACCTTTAAGGGAAAGTCGCGCCCGAGAATTGCTGGAACAATTAGGTCTTGGGCAACGCAGTGAGCATCGACCCATGCAATTGTCCGGCGGGCAGCAACAGCGGGTGGCGATTGCCCGTGCTTTGATGAATAACCCGCCGGTGATCTTGGCTGATGAGCCAACCGGGGCGTTGGATAGTCAGAGCGGTAAAGAGGTGATGGCTTTATTGGGGGATTTGCACCGCCAGGGCCGCACCATTTTATTGATTACTCACGATGAAAACATTGCCGCTTATGCCCAGCGGATTATCAGCATTCGGGATGGCAAGATCGTCAGTGATAATGGCGAGAGCAGGGATGGGGCTTTATCCATGCTGCCTGAGCATCATCAACCCAATGCCATCAATTTGCTGGCGGAACTGGCCGAAGCTTCCAGAACCGCGTTACGCTCGTTGCGCGCCAATTTGTTCAGAACTTCTTTGACCTTGCTAGGAATTGTAATCGGCGTGGCGGCGGTGGTGACCATGATGGCGGTTGGCGAGGGTAGTCGTAGGGAGGTACTCAGCCAAATGAAATCCATGGGCACCAATGTGTTATCGATTCGACCCGGTGGCCCGGGGTTACGCGGTGGTACCGATGTGGCGACTTTAATACCGGCTGATGGCGAAGCCATTGCCGAACTGGATAATGTCGAGTCGGCTTCTTCGGAACGGAATGCACGCTTGATTGTGCGCTCTGGCAATATCGATCATAGCACCAGCGTTCAGGGCGTAGCGCCCAGCATGCCTTCGGTACGAGATTGGTCGGTGGCGCAAGGTGATTTCTTTAATGAGGATGATATGCGTCGACATGCGCCGGTCGTGGTGTTGGGGCAGACTGTGGTCAAGGAATTGTTTGCTGATGGCAGCAACCCTATCGGACGTTATGTGTTGGTGCGTAACATCCCATTTGAAGTCATCGGCATCATGAGCAATCAAGGTGCCGATCAAATGGGCAATGACCGTGACGATGCTGTATTCGTGCCGTTGACCACCGGTTTGGTTCGCTTGTTTGGTCAGAATTATTTGAGTGGTATCACCGTCAGAGTGATCGATGTGCAAAAAATCGAGCAAACTCAGCAGCAGATTTTTAACTTGTTGTTAGACCGTCATCGAACCGAAGACTTTCGGATTCGCAATATGGCAGCGATTTTGGAAATGGTCACTGAAACCCAGAATACCTTTACGATAACGTTGGGCGTAGTTGCAGCGATTTCCTTGCTGGTGGGGGGTATCGGCGTGATGAATATCATGCTGGTCAGTGTCACTGAACGTACTCGGGAAATAGGTATTCGCATGGCAACTGGCGCACGGCGTCGTGATATTTTGCTGCAATTCAATACTGAGGCCGCCGTGGTTTGCACGATAGGTGGGGTGATAGGCGTGTTGGTGGGCTTTGCAGCCGGTTGGTTAATGACTTATTTCGAGATGCCGGTCGTTTTTTCATCCTTGCCTGCCGTTATGGCGTTTGCCAGTGCTTTTGCCACCGGTTTGTTGTTCGGTTATTTACCAGCCCGCAAGGCCGCACGGTTGGATCCGGTTGTGGCGCTGGCTGCCGAGTAAGTCGAAAATGCAGCTAAAACATTTATCAGCCATCGCGGTCATTTTGTCCCTTACCGCCTGCAATTTGCTGCAGGACTTTCAGCGCCCGGAAGCCGAAATTCCTGAAAATTGGCGCGAGGCCGAGCAGGCGCAATCTACGAGCAACATTGATCCTCAGTGGTGGCAGGCTTTTGGCAGTCAAGAACTCAATCATTTGATAGATGAAGCTTTGGTATACAACAATGATTTGGCCGCAGCCGGGCAGCGCATCGAGCAGGCGCGGGCTCAGGCCAAAATTGCGGGTGCCAATTTATGGCCAACTGCCGGTATTACCGGCGATTACAGCGGTTTGCATAATGACTTGGGTGAAACCCAGCGCAAGGCCGGACAAGTTACAGTGGCCTATGAAGTGGATTTGTGGGGCGCCAACCGCGCTCGCCGCGATGCCGGTGAAGCCAGGCTGCAGAGCGAGGTATTTGCTAGAGATGCTTTGAAACTGGTGGTGATGGCGGATGTCGGCCAGAGTTATTTCACCCTATTAGCTATTCTGGAACGCAAGCGCATCGCTACTGATTTTTTACACAACGTTGCCGATGTATTAAGCATTATCGAAGCTCGGTTTGCAGCCGGTGCGGTATCGGCGGTGGATTTGGCGCAACAGCAAACTGAATGGGCCACCGCTCGCGCTAACCTGGATTTGCTGACACAGCAGCAGGCATTGGCTGAAAATGCTTTGGCTATTTTACTGGGGCACCCTCCGCAACAGCCTGTTTACCAACCGGACAATTTTTTTGCGGTGCTGATGCCGGAGATTAAACCGCTACAGCCCGGTAGCTTGTTGCAGCGACGGCCTGATGTGCGACAGTCTGAAATGCAGTTGCAAGCCGCAAACGCCGATATCGCCGTGGCATTGGCGGCTTTTTATCCAAAATTGCAGCTCAATATCGATACGCTGTTAGCGAATCCGCAACCGGCGGGATTGGCATTGGCGATGGCAGCCAATTTGGCGCAACCTCTGTTTCAAGGGGGGCGAATTGAAGCAGGATTGGAAGGCGCGAGGGCTCGGAACGCCGAATTGGTTGAAACTTACCAGCAGACTTTATTGGTGGCTTTTAAAGAAGTCGAGGACGCGGCGGCCATTCGTAAAAATTCGACCCTGCGCATGCAAGCCCTGGCGGATGCCGTAGAGAAAGCGCAAGAGGCTTACCGATTGTCCGAAGAACGCTACCGTGTCGGTGCTATTGACTATCAAACCTTGTTGAATACTCAGCGTAGTTTACTGAATGCTCAAAACAGCCAGGTTCAAGCCAGGCTGGATGTGCTGCTGGCTTTAGTACAGTTGTATAAAGCGTTGGGCGGGGGATGGGCTGGCGGTTAATCCAACAAAAAACGGATTGCTCGAAAGCTTTGCGCAAACACTTTTGCGACGAGTAATATCCCGTCAGACTTTGCTAAGAATAAGGATCGCTAAGAATCGATCGAAAAGTCAGATTAATGCGTGGCTGTTTGGGTTTGCGGGTTTTAGGTAATTCAT
>CAZJYS010000024.1:0-19251 GCA_964550075.1 uncultured Methylomonas sp. | reverse complement strand
AAATCTGGTAGCGGGGGCAGGATTTGAACCTACGACCTTCGGGTTATGAGCCCGACGAGCTACCAAGCTGCTCCACCCCGCGATTGATTTGGCTATTATACATTGATCTCATATTATCGCAAACGATATTAAAGCACCCGATGCTCCGCTTGCTTTTTCTATTAGGCTTTATGTCCAAAATCAAAAAAGTCAAATACCAACTTTGCACCCTTATAGCAAAGGTATAATTACCCAATAATTTTTGATTATTTTTTGAATTGTTATGACAACTGTTAATACCGAAAAACTTTCCAGCGCCCGTTTTGCGCAAGCCACTGACGCGTTTGTCGAAGAATTTACCGCTTCGATCAGCTTTGATCAGCGCATGGCGCAACAGGATATCCAAGGCTCATTGGCTCACGCGGCCATGCTCTGCAAAATCGGAATATTGACCGCGCAGGAATTAGCCGATATTCAACGCGGGCTGGCGCAAATCAGCCGCGAAATTGAGCAAGGTGAGTTTACCTGGTCAATCAAACAAGAAGATGTCCATATGAACATCGAAGCCCGGCTCACCGATTTGATTGGGATAGCCGGTAAAAAATTGCACACCGGCCGCTCTCGCAACGATCAGGTGGCGACGGACATACGACTTTATTTGCGTAGCGATATCTATACTATTTTGCAGCAATTGCAGCGACTGCAATTGGCTCTGCTGGATGTGGCTGAACGCGAAGCGGATACCATCATGCCGGGCTTCACGCATTTACAGGTGGCTCAGCCAGTCACTTTTGGTCATCACTTAATGGCCTGGTTCGAAATGTTATGCCGTGACCAGGAACGGCTGCAGGATTGCCTGAAACGCATCAATATCATGCCGCTTGGCGCTGCCGCGTTAGCTGGCACCAGCTACCCGATCGACCGCTTCATGACGGCACAATTGCTGGGATTTTCCCGGCCTTCAAACAATTCCCTGGACTCAGTCAGCGATCGTGATTTTGCGATTGAATTTGCCGCTGTCGGCAGCTTGATCATGATGCATTTATCCCGGTTCTCTGAAGAACTGGTGTTATGGGCCAGTGCACAGTTTGATTTTATCGATATCCCCGACGCTTTTTGTACCGGCTCTTCGATCATGCCGCAAAAGAAAAACCCCGATGTTCCGGAATTAGTACGCGGCAAATCAGGCCGAGTAACCGGACATTTGATGGCCTTGCTGATGCTGATGAAAAGTCAGCCTTTGGCTTACAACAAGGATAATCAGGAAGACAAGGAACCTTTGTTTGACACCGCAGATACTTTGATCAATTGTCTGCGTGCCTTTGCCGACATGATGCCGCACATACAAGCCAAACGAGAAAACATGTATCAATCGGCGAAACGCGGTTTTGCCACGGCGACAGATTTGGCTGATTATCTAGTTCGCAAAGGCATGCCTTTCCGCGACGCTCACGAGGTTGTCGGGTTGGCAGTCAGACTGGGCTTGGAAACAAGCAGAGATTTATCGGAATTAACACTGGCTGAGTTGCAAGGCTTTTCAGCCACCATTCACGCGGATGTTTTCGACATCTTAAAGCTTGAAGGCTCAGTAGCTGCGCGTAACCATATCGGCGGCACGGCTCCAGAACAAGTCAGAAAAGCCATTGCCCAAGCCCGCCAACAAATTGCTAACCTTTAGTTAATCGTTCGAACGACTTGGTTTTCTAGGTGTGATGTCTGGATTGGGGGGATAAATCGGGTTTTTAATCAGAGGGGGAGGCAAAATATAAATTGGAGCGGAGTTGTTTTGATTCTGATTTTCCAAAGCCTCGGCCTGGCGTTTTTGTGCATCCGCCTGTTCCTGCAAAGCAATCGCTTTGCGATTGGCGATTTCTAACTTTGCCGCTTCATACCGCTCAGCTGAGAGTTGTTTATCCTCTTGCTGTTGGGCGGTTTTTCTGGCGTCGTATTCTGACTGAACTTCTTCAAGTCTGGCTTTAGCTTCAGCTTCCTTGACTGGATCGGATTGAATTTTAAGCTGCTGCTCTTTGCTGGCCGCTTTACAGGGACTGGACTGATACAGTGTTTTGCCGGATTTTTCAATGCACTTGTAAACTTCCGCCTGGGCGATCACTGAAAGCAATAGCCCTCCCAAAAAAACGACTCTGCGCATTTCACTTCTCCTGATAGGCTCAATGAAAATCAGTTTAGTGTAAAGCTTTAGGAATAACAATAAACGCTGATACGCTTCGTTAACACTCTATAGAGGCATCATTTATGGGATTGGCAATCATTAGGACCGCCTCGGCATGCTTAACAACCGAGGCGGAAACTGCAAAAATTAACCGGCTTTGGCCATTTCTGCACGCATCTCGTCGATGACTTTTTTGTAATCAGGCTGGCTGAAAATCGCGGAGCCTGCGACGAAGGTGTCGGCACCAGCCGCTTTGATTTCGCGGATGTTATCCACTTTAACCCCACCGTCGATTTCCAGACGGATATCAAAACCGCTGTCATCAATCATTTTTCTGGCTTGACGCAATTTATCCAAAGCCGATGGAATAAAGGATTGACCACCGAAACCTGGATTTACTGACATCAACAGAATCATATCAACTTTGTCCAGTACGTGTTCCAGATAAGACAGTGGAGTGGCTGGATTAAATACCAAGCCCGATTTGCAACCCAGATCTCTAATCATTTGCAATGAGCGATCGATGTGTCTGGAGGCTTCCGGATGGAACGTAATGTAAGTAGCACCGGCTTTGGCGAAATCGGGAATGATGCGATCGACAGGTTCAACCATCAAATGTACGTCGATTGGCGCAGTCACGCCGTGTTTACGTAAAGCTTCGCAAACCAGTGGTCCGATGGTCAGGTTCGGCACAAAATGGTTGTCCATTACATCGAAATGCACGATGTCCGCGCCGGCATTTAAAACATTCACCACTTCTTCGCCCAGGCGGGCGAAATCAGCGGAAAGAATGGAAGGTGCAATCAAATTGTCAGCCATATTCTGATCCTCGTTGGTTAAAAAACCATGCATTATACTTTTTTTCCGGGGATTATCTAAAAAGCCGCTTGATCCTTTTGAGTTTGTTTTTGAAGATACTCAGTCATCCCGGCGGCTGACAAAGGCCTACTGGTATAATACCCTTGATAAAAATCACACTGATGTTGCGCCAGAAACTCCAATTGTGCTTGGGATTCCACGCCTACGGCGGTAACTTGCATTCTCAAGTTTTTAGCCATCGCAATAATGGTCGCGGTAATTTCCATAGCATCCTTATCCCCAGGAATATCCCGAATAAATCCGTGATCGATCTTCAAGGCATTCAACGGAAAACTCTTTAAATGTGCTAGCGATGAATAGCCGGTACCAAAATCGTCGATAGCCAAACGCACACCCAGACCGTGTAGATGTTGCAAGATATCAATCGCCTCTTTTTCCCGTTTCATCAGAACACTCTCGGTTAATTCCAACTCCAAGTATTCGGCGGTAAAACCGCTATTGGACAAAGCCTCCGAAACCCTCTGGTAAATATCTCCATGCATTAATTGATGCGAAGAAATATTCACAGCCAAACGCAAAGGTGGCAATCCAGCCTCCAACCATTGTCTAGCCTGAAGACAACTTTGTTTAAGCACCCAATCCCCGATACGGGTAATTAAACCAGTTTCTTCAGCAACCGGAATAAAACGCAACGGCATAATGAGTTCACCGTCTGCGGTTTGCCAACGCACCAAAGCTTCGACGCCAATCACACGCTCGTTAGCTATATCGATTTGCGGTTGATAAAAAACACATAATTCTTCGTTTTCAATCGCTTTGCGTAAGTTTAGTTCGATTTTAATGCGTTCGTGGGCGGCCCGAGTAGAAGCTTCAGAAAAGAACTTATAACAGTTACGACCTTCATTTTTGGCTTCATACAACGCGGTATCGGCCCGCTGCACCAGTTCGGCAGCAGCCTTGCCATGCTCTGGAAACAACGCAATTCCAATACTGACGCCAATTCGAACTTCATTACCACTATATAAGCACCAAGGCTGATTAATCAGTGCAATGATATCGTTAGCTATATTGGCTGCTGAGGTGGGATGGTTCAAATCTTCCAGCAAGATAACAAACTCATCACCACCCAAACGGCAAACCGTATCGGCAGCCCGTAAGCGCGTAATCAATTGTTCGGCAACTGCTTGCAAGAGATCATCACCCGCTAGATGACCAAAACTATCATTAACATCCTTGAATCTATCCAGATCCAGCATCAACACAGCTAATTGACTGTTTTGCCGTTGTGCTTGCGCGATGCCATGCTGCAAGCGGGACATGAATAACAAGCGATTGGGCAAGTTGGTCAAGGGATCGTGATGAGCCAAAAATTCCAATTCTTTTTCGGAAGCTTTAAGCTTGGTAATGTCGGCAAAAACCCCAACATAATTGCAAATTTCACCCTCTTGGTTTCTGATGGTGCTGATACTCAATAGCTCAGGGTAAATTTCGCCACTTTTTCGCCGATTCCAGATTTCTCCCTGCCAATGACCGGTTCGGACTATTTCTTCCCACATTTCAGTATAAAAATCCTGATCGTGTCGACCGGAGCGTAAAATGGATGGCAGCTGATTCAGCGACTCCAGTTGACTATAGCCGGTAATTTCCGTGTAAGCCCGATTCACGCGTTGAATGCGGCGTTCGGCATCGGTAATCATTACCCCTTCCCGAGTGGATTCAAATACAGCCGCGGCTTGATGCAGATGGTCTTCATTGCGTTTGATTTCAGTAATATCGGTAACAGTGCCCACATAACCCAAAAACTGGCGATCATTGTCATATTCAGGCGTAGCCAGGCCAATTACCCAACGTATCGGACCATTGCGATGCTGAAAACGATATTGGCTTTTAAACGGAGTATGAGTCAGCGTAGCATGTTGCCATTCCTGTTGAACACGTTGCCGATCAGCGTTGAAAACGGCCAGTAACCAGCCTTTTCCGATGGCCTCTTCAGTGCTTAAACCGCTAATGTCACACCAGCGTTGATTGACATAATCACAATCACCTTGTTGATCAGTTTTAAAAATCCCCACCGGAGATAGCCTAGCCAGGGTTTGAAACAGCGCTTCACTTTTTTGCAACGCAATTTCCGCCTGTTTACGATCGGTGATATCGTGCAAACCCAACACATATGCCGGAGTGCCGCCCCACTCAATGGGCTTGGTACGCATTTCCGCCCAGGCAAAACCACTAGGTCGAATCAGATTGACATCTTGAGGCGCACCATTGCTGGTAGTGATAGGAATAGCCAGTTGTTGACCAACAATGTCCGGCCTTTCCAATAAGGATTTTGCTGCTTGATTGGCATAGATGACGACCCCCTGGGAATCGACCACCAATATGCCATCGGTGATGGTGTCAAGAATCAGACTGAGTTTGTCTAGGGCATCCATCATATTGGGGACGATGGGGTTATAGCCTTATCCAGATTTTTTGCACAATTAAAGAGTCAAGCTGTTGGGTAATGGATACTTCAATATCACTTTGCATAGGAAACATAACAGCTTCTCTTGAATAATTGAATTGGCTGACTGAGAAAAACGCTGCCAAGCCTAGTGAAAAAGGCAAATAGTGTTCCGCCCCTGATGTTTAGCATCATACATGGCAATATCTGCCTGCTTCAATATTTTGTTGGCGTTACTTTCGGCTTCCATAAATAAACTGATACCAATACTGACAGTCAATTGATATTCAATCCGGTTCGGCACAGCCCCTTCATGACGCAACCACAACACATAGGCGTTAGCCAAAACCTCATGAAGCTTTAAAGCCACCTGTTCGGCTTGCCGAGCCGCTTGATCATGGTCGCCATCCAGTTCCACCAAAACCACTACAAATTCATCCCCACCCAAACGAGCGACCGTATCTTCCTGACGCACTGTCTCCTTAAGCCGTTTGGCGACTTCCTGCAAAAGTTGATCGCCCGCATCATGCCCATACCGGTCATTCAATGGCTTGAAGCGATCCAAATCAAGAAACAACAGCGCTCCATAATGTCTATGTCTACGACAGATGGCCAAAACTTTTTCCAGCCTGTCGATCAACAAACGACGATTCGCCAATTGCGTCAGCGGATCATAGTAGGCCAGGCGTTGAATCTGCTCCTGGTTGCGTTTGCGCTCACTAATATCCTGTTTGACGGCCACAAAATGACTTATCACCTGCTCTGCCCCAAAAACCGGAGTAATACTCAGTTGCTCATCATAGAGTTCACCATTTTTGCGCCGATTGACAATTTCGCCTCGCCAAGGCTGACCCGACAAAATGGTCTGCCAAAGACTTTGATAAAAACCATCATCTTGTAGTCCGGACTTAACCAGTTCAGACGGTGTTTTGCCTAGCACTTCGGCTTCGGCAAAACCGGTTAATTCACAAAAAGCCGGATTGACCCACTGAATATTGGCGTTGACATCAGTAATCACTATCCCTTCAGCACAGGACTTCAGCGCCGCATCGTGTAACCGCAATTCCAGCTCCATTTGCTTACGCTGGGTGATATCACGATTGGAAGCCCTGATACCTTGAAATCGTTGCTTACTATCAAACACCGGCCGGCAAAGATGGTGTACCCAGTGCACTACGCCTTCCCTATCCAGAATCCGAAATTCCATTTCGTCCGGCTGTTGACGATGGGCATGATTCTGCAAATTGCGTTTGAATTTCGCTTGGTCATCGGGGTGCAGCAGATTCAAGATCAGCTCCGGATCATCTTTAAAAGCCTGGGGGGGGTATCCGGTAATCGGTTGGCAGGCAGGGGAGGTATAAATCATCTGACCTTCCGGCGAAATCCAGTATTCCCAATCACTCGTGTAGTCTGCAACCAGATGATATTTGAGGTAGGCATGGCGTAAATGTCGGTGTATACGTAACAGCTTGACTGAAAGCAACAGAATGATTGCTAATAAAGCAGCCATCCCCCAAAGTATTTGCCGATAACGATAGTAAACATCCATGAGGTTGAAGTTTTTGAGCTTATCAGGATGGATATTCATATTTAACATCACAGCCTCAACCTTGCTGTAATCACCTGGTGGACTAAAGCCAAAAATTTTGGCAGCCTGAGCTACCGGATGTTGATTATCCAGATTCAATAATGCCAGCGTCACCTCTTTAACCAGCTTCGCATCCGTACTTAAAAGGGTGGCGAATGGCCATTCTGGGTACAAACCGGTGGAAATGATCTGCGGAAAATCGGGCACGATTTGTTGATTGATGATTTTAAGTACGTCCTCAGCTATCACACCTTCCTTGGTTAGAGCTTCAACAATTCCGCTACGCACAAATCCCGCATCCACATGCCCATTCAATACCTCTGTTACCACTTTGTCATGCGGCATACCGGTGAAGACAAATCGCTGCGGCTTGATGCCATGCTTGTAAAGCTCCCACTGTTGGGTAATAAAACCGCCAAATGATTCGCGATCGGGCGAAGCAATGGTTTTACCATTCAGGCTGGCCAATGATACCAAGTCGCTACGCTCGGCTTTAGCCACTATCACACCACCAAATTGATTGACAGGATGCCCTTCCGCCATCGGCATCAACGTAGCCATAGCGCTTAAACCCAGACGCTGGCGCAAAATAACATAGTGCTCCGGGTTGGTAAAAATAAACGCCAGATGCCCGGTAGAAGCGGCTTTGTCCAGATCCGGGTAGTACAGGGGAACAATCTCGAAATGGTAGCCGGGTATGATAAGACTCAGATAATCTGCCAGGGGTTGCCACTGCAGCTGGGTTTTATCCAGTCCACGATAAGATAAAATGCCCACCTTGACCGTCTCGATAGCCCAAGCGGAAATAGAAACACAGTACAAGCTCAAACTCAAACTGAAAGCGAGCCAACGCAGTATCTTCATAATTTGGAATCAGGGATGAAAATCGATTACTAGCGCAAATTTTGCTGAAACGGCAAAGGGAATTGAACGAATTAACAGGTTGATAGGATCCTAAACTACGATGCTTGCGAGAGGTTATTTTATATCATAATGAGATACTAATCTTTGCTCGAATTCAGCCAAAGGCTGAGGCTTGCCAAATAAAAAGCCTTGAAAATACTGACAACCGTTCGCCAGCAAATAGTCTCGTTGCTGTTCATTTTCCACCCCTTCCGCCACTACGTCCATCGCCAAACTGCCGCCCAAGTTCAAAATGGTGCGAATAATCGCCGCATCATGGTTGTCCGTCGTCAAATCGCGCACAAACGATTGATCGATTTTTAACTGCGATAAAGGCAAACGCTGCAAATAAGACAACGATGAGTAACCGGTGCCAAAATCATCCATGGAAAAATTCACCCCCAAAGCCCTCAACTCACCCATGATGGCGATGGCC
Organism: uncultured Methylomonas sp.; assembly: GCA_964550075.1. Taxonomy (GTDB): domain Bacteria; phylum Pseudomonadota; class Gammaproteobacteria; order Methylococcales; family Methylomonadaceae; genus Methylomonas. The sequence goes on along the minus strand of CAZJYS010000024.1, from coordinate 10,910 downwards.
TCATCGACATTGTCCAGCACCAGACTCTCGGTAATTTCCAGTTTCAGTCTTTGAGGTGCAATGGCGTAGATATCAAGCAAGTGTCTGATTTGACTAACAAATAGATTTTGATTGAATTGCTTGGCGCTAACATTGACAGCCAGACTTAATTCACGTGTTTCCGGACGTTGCGCCCAATTGACCAGAGTTTTGCAACTTTCCTGCAAGGTCCAGAGACCCAACTCATCAATCAAACCCGATTCTTCTGCCAGCGAGATAAAGGCGGCGGGCGAAATCAGTCCGCGTTGCGGATGATTCCAGCGCAATAAAACTTCAGCGCCGATAGCGTGTCCCTGAGCATCCACCTGAATCTGGTAGTACAGACAAAATTGTTTTAGCGATAATGCCTGCCGCAATTCAACTTCCAGAGTCGCTCTTTGATCAATGTGAGCTTGCATGTCCGGACTAAAGGCGCAGAAGGTGTTACGCCCGGCTTGTTTGGCCTGATACATGGCCACATCGGCTTGCTTGAGTAAATCTTCGCAATTGACCGCCAATCCTCGAAACAAGGTCATGCCGATACTGGCGCTGGAATGATGTGTAATCGAGGCAGCTGGCATACTACTTTCGCTACAGTGGAGTTGATATGGCTGATGCAGAGCAGTCAGCAGCTTATTCCCTATCCGTTGCGCAATCAAAGCCGCCTGACTGTGATCATTGCCCAAATCTTCCAGCATGACCACAAACTCGTCACCACCCAACCGGGCTACGGTATCCTGCTCGCGCACACAATCGGTGATTCGCTTGCCCACTTCGATCAGCAATTGGTCGCCCTTGTCATGCCCTTGAGTATCATTCAGAATTTTGAATCGATCCAGATCCATAAACATCACGGCACCATAGGCCTTGCTGCGCTGACTCTCCAGCAAAGCCTGCCGTAATCGCTCGATCAACAAGCGGCGATTGGGTAATTGCGTCAAAGGATCGTAGAACGCTAGTTTGTGTATGCGTTCTTCGTCAAGCTTCCGGTCAGTAATGTCCATAAAGGTACCGACATAATGCGTGACTTCGGCTGCGGCATTTTGCACTCGCGTGATGCAAAGCCATTCGGGAAAGATTTCGCCATTTTTGCGTCGATTGACGATTTCACCCTGCCAAAAGCCCTGAGAAAGAACCTGCTCCCACAGGTTTTGATAGAAAACCCGATCCTGCAGACCTGATGACAACATTTTGGGGTGACCGCCAATGACTTCCTCTGCTGTGTAGCCCGTAATACGACAGAAATTGGCATTCACGCGAAGAATGGTTTTCTCGGCATCGGTAATCATGATGCCTTCCTGACTATTTTCAAACACCGATGCTGCCAGCCTGAGTTCGGTTTCAGTTTGCAATCGCAGGTTTTCCAGGTCAATGTTATCCAGCGCAAAGGAAATATCGTCACTCAAGCCACGCAGCAAACTGATGATGCTGTCATTAAAGTAACCGACCTGGTCGGAATAAACAGCCAGACCAGCTACGACTCTGCCGCCACGCGATAGCGGGAACGCACAAGCAGCACGTATGGCTTCAGCCTCAGCTGAAGCATGCCAGGGAGAGGTGCCGGCTTCTGCCAGAAAGTCGTTAAAAATCTGCGGTTGGCCTTTGCGTATTGCCAAACCTATAGGCCCATGGCCTTCAGGGCGATCCATTCGTACCGATACTTTGAGCTTTTTTAGATAAGACGAGCCCCAATCGCTGCTGGCTACAATATCAATCCAATCGTTTTTAGCATCCGTAAAGCCGATAAATACCAACCGAAAGCCGATAGTGGTAGCCAATATTTGGCAAAGCCGGTTCAGCAATATCGTCTCACGACTCTCCCGGCCCACCATAGCAACGCATTCCGTCCAGGCGGCGTAAACCCGATTCAGTTGCCCAAGATCACGTTCTGATTGAGTCAGAGTATCCAGCATATAATTGATGTTACCGGCTAAACGGCCGATTTCATCGTTCTGCCCAGTCTGCGCGCGCAATGTACGTTTGCCGCTGGCAATATGTTTTGCCACAGAGTCCAGCGCCTGCAGTCGCTTACTCATGCGTCGCCCGAGCCAAATCGACAAAGCAATCAGCAACATCGAGGTCATGACGGCAAACTGCAACATCGTACTTGCCACCGTTTTCAGGTTGACGCGGGTTTCATTTTGATTCAGTTCGACTCGTGCCCAACCAATATGCCGTTCATCCGTCAAAACCGGCGCGACCACATCGATCAGGTTATCACTGAACACCAACACATGTGATTCAGGTTTATGTTTTAGAAGATCAAGACTGATGGGATCGTTGGCGAATCGCCCAATTTCCTGGGCATTGGTTGAAGCCAGAACCTCGCCACTCGGGCTCAATATGAAAATACGTTCCAAATCGGGCGTATTTCTATATCCTTGAAAGATTTCTTCCAAACCCACCAAATCGTTGGCCAGGACCCAGGAAGGTGAACTTTGCGCCAAGCCATGCGCCAAGGCATGAGCCCGACGAATACCGAAATCATTCAGAAATGCTTGTTGCTGCTTGAGTAACAAACCCGTGAGTGTCAGCATAGCGACCAGGGCCACACTGCCGAAACCCACAGCTAATTGTCTCTGCAAGGAAGTTTGCCACCACAATCGCCATGAACTCAAGGAAATATACTCATTGCTCGATGGAACGCACTGAGCGGCTGAAATATTCCAAAAACTGCCTGACCGGTTGATAAGTTTCATCGTTAGCCGATTCAAAGCGCGAAACTGGCACCGCTTGCAGCAATTTTCGCCCTTCCGCCTCATCCTGCAGACTGAACAAGTGTCGAGCAAAGCGCTCGACCACTTCGGAAGGTACATCAGCGCGCACCACCCAACCATTATTCAGCAAAGGCTCGGTTTGCCACTTGATTTCCAATTGAGCCGCCTGTTCGGGATGTTCGGCGACAAAGGTTTTCCAGGGGACCGGCCAGGTTGCTGCGGCAGAAACATGCTTCAACACTACGTTCATGATTGAAGATTCCTGAGAGCCTACATAACGATTTTCGATATCTGTATTGATGTTAAGACCGTGTGTATGCAGATAGGCTTGCGGCATCATGGTCGCTGCCAGTGCAGTAGCGGCAGGATAGGCTACCGCCTTACCTTTCAAATCGCTGACTTGACGTATGCCGCTATCTTTGCGTACCAGAATGATGCCGCAAAAATCCTCATCATCAGCCATTTTCCCAAACACCCGATACCCATGCGCCAAAGAGCGAATGGTTTGATAGGGATTGGGCATGGCGAAATCAAAATGACCGCTATACAGTTTTTGGTCGAACGCCTCATAGTTCCGAGAGGCCTCAAGTTTGAAAACCACATCCGGCATGCGCGCATTAATGTATTCGATAATCGGCGCGTAAACGTCAAACAGTCGCTTGGGATTGTGCAAGGGATGGATGCCGACAATATAGGTCTTAGGCGTTTGTTGACCCGACACGCCAAAACTGGGTTGATAGTCAGGCACGTTATCGGCGCCGATCAGATTTTGCCATTTCATCTGCAGCGATTCGAAAAAAGAATGTTGGGTCTCGGCGTGAATCACCGTCTGAGCCAGCATCAACCCGATTAGCACCACAAACCGGAAAAAACCAAGCCACCCGAATAGCATCAGGGGGCCTCTAAAAATTCGTCTTCCGCGCCTATAAGGGCATCCAGTATATTCATTTCACTGGGTTCCCGTTTTCTTGAGAGCAAAGATTGTGAATGATTAGAGGTTCCCACCATGGTATCCAGCGGCATCAAATGATGATGGTTTGAACGCCGGTGCCTTGGGTCTGCGTAGTGATGGCGGCCATCACCGATGACATACGCGATAAGTCACCCAGCAGCTTCAATACCGGCTCAGGAATATCTCGCACCAGCATGGGCGTGGCAAAAACTTCTTTTTCCAGCGCTTTTTCAGGCATACCCAACACTTCGACCACATCAAACACCCAATGTCCCGGTTCGTAAATACCCGCCAGTACCGCACTGATTTGTTCGACCATCCGGCGGGTTTCCGGATTCAGGGACACCACATACAAGGTCAGCACCAATTTATGATGCGTCGCCCGTCGTTCCTCCTGAATTTTTGAAACCTGCACAATCTGGGCAATATTACGGATCTGCGAGGCAGACAAAGGCTTGCTGGCCAATTCGAATTGCAAACCCTGTTCATGCGCATCTTTCAACTGCCCCATATATTCAGAAGCAAACGCCGTCACGATATAGACATTCAGGTTTTCATCCATGGCCTTGAGCCGCCGCAAGGTTTCCACACCATCAATCCCCGGCATCCGCAGATCCAGGAAAATCAAATCAGGACGGTGTTGTTTGGCCATTTCTATGCCTTCCAGGCCATTTTCTGCCTCAAGTACCTGATAGCCTTCTTCCTCCAGGATAAGTTTGAAAGCCCCCCTGACAGCGGGATCGTCATCAATGACCAGAATATTGTTTAACATGATTTGTCTCATTTTCGTTGTAGCGCTAGTGATCTAGCCAATAATTATGCAGACTACAGCCCAATTTAGCTACTGTATATCAGGAAATTAATACTAACCTCACATCCTTTATCAGGCTCACTTTCAAACTGAATGCTGCCGCCACTATCTTGTATCAGACGCCGGGTTACCGATAAACCCAATCCGGTACCCTTGCCGGGGGCTTTAGTGGTAAAAAAGGGATCAAACATACGATTTTGTATCTCATCACTGATCCCGCAGCCATTGTCTGCAAGCGTGAATTCGATGTGTTTGTCCTTAACCCTGGCGCTGATGCTGATTTGAGGTTCCGGCTGGTTTGACAAAGCATCACGAGCATTGATCATCAAATTCACCAAGATTTGTTGCAAACTTTCCGGGCTGCAAACAATATCCGGCAGATTCTCCGGAATCGACTGCTTGATTTGAATGGCACCTTTGCGTAATTCGCCTTCCAGTAACATTAACGTTTGACCTAAAACTTCCGGTATAGACGCATGGCCAGTGGGCACCGATTTGCTGCGGATAAACACCAACATGTTGGAGACAATTTTTTTGATGCGCTGAATATGCTGCAGAGCCTGAGTCAGTATTTCCTTGGATTTCGGATCGTCAGTGCGCTCAGCGACAAATTCGACAAAGTTCATCACCCCCATCAGCGGATTATTGATTTCATGCGCAACGCCGCCGACCAGAGTGCCCATAGCTGACAATTTTTCCATTTGCAGCATCTGTTCCTGATTTTCCTGCAATTGCAGATAGGCCTGACGAGTTTGTTCCAATAACATGGCGTTTTCCAGAGAAATGGCGGCCTGCGCCGTCAACAGTTCCGTCATGCTGATTTTTTCTTCAGTAAATACGCCTTCCGATAAACGATTTTCCAGGTAAAGTAATCCCGTCAACCCGGCCTGTTTGATAATCGGCAAACACAGCACCGAGCGCAAATTCTGTGCTTGAACCTCCGGCGAATTCTTAAACTCTCCGCTATTCATCGCATCATCTAAAACCACTTTGCTCTGGGTATGTTGTACATAATTGATAATGGCCTGACAAATACCCCGAGATTGATTGATGGGGTAAGCCGATTTGGCTGGCGATTGTTTCTTGCCAATATGCTGCTCGGCTGCAATTAGTAACTGTCCGCCTTGTTTAATCAGCAAATAACCATGCTGCGCGCCAGAACTCTCCAGCACCACCGCCATGATTTTTTGCATCAATTGCGGCAAATCGATTTCAGCCGATAATGCCATCGCCGATTTCATCAAATAATTGATATCCAGACTGGGCAAGGTATTTTGAGCTTCAGGCTCACGCTGACTGCGAACAGCGTTATTCTGCTTGACATAGGGATGACGCTGCTGCAATCGATGATTTTTGGCGTCAGCCCGGCATAAGCGATACAGACGGCGGGCTTCGTTGAAATACAGATCGGCATTTCCCAAGCCCTGCTCACTGGCAATATCGCCCAAACACTCGTAAAGATGCCCACTCAACAAGTCATAGCCTTGTAACAACGACAATTCAAGTGCATCTTGGTAAGCGTTACGGGCTGCCCGATACGCCCCCTGATAAAAAACTATTTCCGCGTGAATTAAAGCCAGATAGGGCTTTAACAATGACCCCAAAGCCGCCCAAGTCTGCAGTTTTTCTAGTAACGGTTTGATTTCCGCTTCGATTTGTGGCCAATCTCGCTGTTGCGCATAGCGTAAGTGATTGAGGATTTTGAAAACGTACCAAAGCCGTTTCAAGACGTTATCGGTCAGGCCGTGCAGATATTGCTCTACTTGCTGCAAAGCTTGCTCGGCAGCGGCGTAATCTGCCATGAAATACAAGGCAAACCCCCTCAGCGCAAAATAACTGCCCGATGCGGAAACGTAGTGATTTTCTGCCCACTCCGCCAAGGTGGCCTGCATATCTATGAGAGGTTGCGAGGATTTCATCGGCAAAACCCAACCTGCCTGCACTGCTTCTGCTAAACCTACTGAAAACGACAGTTGATTCTTGCGAGAAAACTGCAAACATTCCTCGGCTGCTTCCTCAATCCAACGCAGATTTTTGCCCTGCGCCATCAAATTCCACATCAATGGCCCGTAAGATAAACCGGCGTTGTAGAGATCGCCGCAATTTTTGCCACACTGAATGGATTGATGCGCGTATTCGACGATATCAGCCGGGTGACTGCGACTGTGCATGTTGCACCAGACTATTCCATTCATGCCACGGGTGGCGCCAAAGGTATTGGGGTATTTGGCGCACAAATCCCGCGCCAGATCTTCATAGCGAAACGCCAAGTCAAACAGACCCTGTTCCCCCAGGTTCAAACCCATGATGGAAAATGAATAAATCACCGACTCATCCATACCGCCTTCCAGGCAATGCAAGGTGGATTGGGCTGCTGACAAATACAATTGCGACACCAGTCCGCACATATACAAATCCGGGATCAGCTCGCTATAAAAAGCCAGTTCGATTTTGCTTTTGCGCTCACGGGTGAACGGCATGTGCAAAATTCGGTTCCAGACATCACCTTGCTGCTGGATTTGCTGCATTAACTCATGCATGCGATGCTGAGCCAATTGCGGGTCGTTCGGGATGGCTTGCTCAAAATATGCCAGACCACGATTGGCTGTGGCAATGGCTTGATTGAAATTACCGAATGAAGATAAGGAAGTGGTTTGTTCGGCCAGCGCTTCGGCTTTATCCAGATCGCTGACGGCGTGCTCAACTAACTCGTTCAACAAGCGTCCAGAATCCTCGTAGCGTCCGCACATTAAATGGGTTTTCGCCAAGCGTTGAAAAATACGAAAACTCAGCTCATAGGCTACTTCCCAGCAATCTTCAGGTAAATAATGATGTGCCTGAGTAAAAAAGTCGTTGGCGGCATCGCTGGCCAAGGCATCCAGAGCCTTGTTGCCGGCATGAAAATTGATGTCCGCCAACCAGTACACCGTATCCTGATCCGGAGTCTGTGGGCAGCCACGATTCAAATGCGCAGCAATGGTAAATAAATTGTCCAGCGATTCCAGATCGGCATCGGCTGGAATCGCTTGTAGCAAACGATGACCGATACGCCAATGAATAGCCGGACGTGTTTCACTATCGACTTGTGTCAAGACGGCTTCCTGTACCCTGTCATGCACAAATTGCAAATCCGCCTTGTTTTCCAGTAACAAACTCAGACTGAGCACCGGCTTGAGATCTTCAAATAACGCATCGATGCGTTTATCCATTACCAAAGCCACTTCATTGGCGGTAAACCGATTGCCCATACAGGCACAGTGATTCAGAATGTGTAAGGTTTTGGCGGGGATTTTTTTGACCTTGCTGCTGAATAGCTCCACGACACTGGCTGGAATCTGGGTTTCGCGAATCCTCTGCATGTCCCATGTCCAGTGCTGATCCTGATCGGTATTCAACAAGCCCTCGTTATAAAGCCAGGCCAGACTTTCACTGACAAACAACGGGTTGCCTTCAGTGAGGTGAGCGATGAAGAAGGCCAGATTGGCTGTAGATTTAAGCTTTGAATCCAGTATATAAGCCACCATTTCATGGCAATCATGATCACTCAGGGCTTCCAGGCGAATTTCCGCCAACGGCCCCTGATTGTCCTGAACATTGCGAATCAATCGAGTTAATGGATGGGCGCTATCGACTTCGTTATGCCGATATGCCCCCAGAAATAACAGATAAGGATGCTCCTGATGATTGGCAAACAGGTTCTGAAAAAACTCAAACGTTGCGGTATCGCACCATTGCAGATCGTCAATAAACAACACCAAGGGATTATTTTCGCTAGCCAGACAGGCCAAAAAACTGCCAAACAGGTTGTTAAAGCGGTTGCGGGCCTCCACCGGAGGTAAATGCTGCGGTTCCGGTTGCGGGCCGATAATAAACTCCAGCTCGGGGACCACATCGCAAATCACGCCTCCGTTATTTTTCAAGGCATCCAGAATAATGCTGCGCCATTGCGCCAATTGCTCGTTGCTTTCAGTCAGAAAGGTACGGATCAGATTCCGCAGTGCCTGAATCAGCGAGCTATAGGGGATATTTTTCTGATATTGATCAAACTTTCCGGAACTGAAATAGCCACGATTTTTAACCAGCGGCTTTTGTAATTCCTGAATCAAACGGGTTTTACCGATACCGGATAACCCGGAAATCAATACCGAGCGAAACTGTCCTTGCATGACTTGCTGATAGGTCTGATGAACCAATGCAGTTTCAGCTTGCCGACCTACCATCTTGGAAATAAAAATCACCCGACGGGTTTTGTCGTGCTGGCAAATCACAAAATTTGCAATAGAACCTTTCTGGGTATATTCATCCTGACAACGTTGTAAATCTGCAAACAACCCGGCGGCACTTTGATAGCGTTTTTCGGGTTGTTTGAGTGTCAATTTACTGATGATTTCTGCCAGGATATGCGGGATTTCAGGATTAACGCTGTCGACTGGCTCGATTTCTTCAGCTAGGTGGGAGTGAATCAGTTCCAATGGATCGCTTGAAAAAAACGGCAAGCGCCCCGTCAACATTTCATAAAACACAATCCCTAACGAATACAAATCCGTGGAAAAATCCACCCGATAATTGATACGACCGGTTTGTTCCGGCGAGGTGTAGGCCAGCGTGTTACGCACAAATTCCGGGTCGTAGATAAAGTGACTGACATCCCGGATATCCAAGGGTGTGATGAAATCGGTCAAGCGTAAACTCAGATTATCGGCTTGCACCAAAATATTGTTTGGTTTAACCCCTCCGTGGGTGATACCAGCATCATGTACGGTTTGCAGGGTGTCGGCCAATGCCGAAGCCAACGTAAAAAAATCGCTCAGATTGACTTTGGCTTGCGCACTCATCCAAGTTCTCAACGTCTGTCCTGCCAGCCAGGGTTGTACAATAAAATGATGTGCTTCGTCGCTTTCCAAAACCAACGGAGTGCAGACTCGAGGATCGTGCAAGACTTTCAAACGTTCGATTTTTTGCCGCAAATGCCGTGATTGATCTTCCCAACTGGACAGTAATTTCAGGCATTTAATCACCAAGGCATAATCCGGCACATGCTTGTGATAGCCCTTGTAAACTTGCGCTTGCAAGCTTTCGCCCAGTTTTTCCGTGATGACGTAGCTTTCTAACTGAGGTGCATCCGGCAACTGCGGGGTTTTGATTAGATCTATCATCGTTAAAGCCTGTGTTGGATATCTGCCATGGCCCATAGTAAAGCGGATATTCCCTTAAAAGCCAGCTGCAGAGCTGATTTATAATCCCAATCTTTCCAACCAACCTCGAGGATAACCATGGCTGCAACGGCTTCGAATATGCTGCCTTTAGGCACTCTAGCCCCCGATTTCAAACTGCCGGACACGATCAGCGGTCAAAACTTGGATTTGCAAGATCTAAAGGGTGTGAACGGTACATTGATTATGTTTATCTGTAATCATTGCCCGTATGTGCTGCATATCAAACCACAGCTGATTGCGATTGCCCGGCAATACGCCGAGCACGGGATAAGCAGCATCGCCATCAGCGCCAACGACATCGAAAACTATCCTGAAGATGCCCCGGACAAAATGCAGCAATTGATGCTGGATTGGGGCAATCCGTTTGCGGCGTATTTGTATGACGAAACTCAAGCAGTGGCCAAAGCCTATCAAGCAGCTTGCACACCGGATATTTATTTATTTGACGCCGATTTGCGTTGTGTCTACCGCGGACGACTGGACGCGGCCACACCCAAAAATGATCTGCCATTAACCGGCGAAGATTTACGCCTTGCGCTGAATGCATTGCTTGCGCAGCAGCCGATTAATCCCGAACAGATACCCAGCATAGGCTGCAACATCAAATGGAAGTCAGTATGAATTTTCTGGATTGGAAACACAAAGTCTCAGCCATACTACTGTTCATGCTAGGTATAGCGCTAACCGGTTGCGGGAGTATGCCGGACAAATTACCCAGCGTGTCCCAATCAGCAGGCACATTGCATCATATGGTGATTATCTGGCTAAAACAGCCGGGCGATGCAACGGTCAGACAACAATACATTGACGCCAGCAAACCCTTGGCCAATTTACCCGGGGTACTGAGCTACCAAGTTGGAGTTCCGGCAACAATCAAGCGCAGCCATGCTAATGCTTCGGTCGATGAATCTTATGATGTGGCGATTGCCAGCGTTTTTGAATCCCCGCAAGCTTACGAAGCCTTTTTGAAAAATCCGCAATATGCCCAAATTGCCCAGGGCGTATTGCGGCCTTTGGTGGAAAAATATCAGGTTTATGACTTTACAACGCCATAATTGCTTCGGCTTTATCAAGAGTGCAATCACCGGAGTACAAAGGTTTGCACTCCGGTGAAACGATGGTTGTTTAAACGGTATAAGTGGTGGAAGCGGTTTTTCCGCCATGTCCGGTCCAGTCGGTGTGGAAAAATTCACCTC